>JBKGZW010000196.1:0-4975 GCA_046543225.1 Acidimicrobiales bacterium | reverse complement strand
CGGGTGCGCTACCTGCACAGCGAGGTCGACACCATCGCCCGCATCGAGATCCTGCGCGACCTGCGTCTCGGCGAGTTCGACGTGCTCGTGGGCATCAACCTGCTGCGCGAGGGCCTCGACCTGCCCGAGGTGTCGCTGGTGGCCATCCTCGACGCCGACAAGGAGGGGTTCCTGCGCAGCGAGACGTCGCTCATCCAGACCATCGGCCGAGCGGCCCGCAACGTCGACGGCAGGGTGGTCATGTACGCCGACACCGTCACCAACTCCATGCAGCGGGCCCTCTCCGAGACCAACCGGCGCCGTGGTGTGCAACAGGCCTACAACGCCGAGCACGGCATCGATCCCCAGACCATCCGCAAGGCGGTCACCGACATCTTGGCCTACCTCCGGCCCGCCGAAGGCGGCCCGCTCCCCGACAAAGACCGTCGCAGGCGCCGCCCGGGCGAGGCCGAGAAGATCCGGTCCGAGCTCGGCGACCTGCCCCACGAGGAGCTCGAGCGCCTCATCCGCACCCTCGAGGACGAGATGCACGAAGCCTCGGCCGATCTCCGGTTCGAGTACGCCGCCCGCCTGCGTGACGAGATCAAGGAGCTCAAGCGCGAGCTGCGCGAGGTGGTGTGATCCTCAGCGTTGCAGCACCCACATCTCGAGTCGGGGCCTGATCGTGGGCAGCGGAACGGGGTCGGCGATCGTCCAGTCGGACCTGCCCACATAGCTCGGCACGCCATGGCCACGTTCGTCCACCAGGAGCACCCGGTCGGCCTCGGAACGTTGATCGATGAGCTCGAGGAGGTTTGGGAGCTCGGCCCTGCGTGTCCATGCCCACGCGTACCCGGGGGCGTCGAGCTGCTCGGTGTCGAAGCGAGGAAGCCAGATGAGGGTGGTGGCGATGATGGTGTCGTCGTCGGCTTCGGACGCGATGGTCTCGACCAGCTCCTGGACCGTCGCTCGAGCCTCGTACTGCACGCTGAGGGCGACGACTGCGAGTGCCAGCACCGAGCCGCACGCGGCGGTGGTCGCGACCCGGGCAGCGTTCGGAGGTAGGCGGCGGACCGTGTGGGTCCAGCCGAGGGCGGAGAGCACAGCGACGGGGGGAAGGAGGATGCTGAAGAAGCGCCCGCCCCAGGTCCAGTCGGCTCCGTACTGTGTGGCGAGGACCGCCAGCGCGATCACCACCGAGGTGGTCGCCAGAGCGGAGGATGCGCGGTGCTTGGCTGCCGAGACGGGTACGAGGAACAGGCCTGCGATGAGGGCGGGGGTGGTCAACAGCAAGCCGGGGATGATGGGGATGACGTCGGGGGAGATGAGCAGGCGCAGCAGTGCCGCACCGCTGACCGCGGCGAGGCCCGTCACGAGAAGCCACGGTTGGCCTCGCTCGCGAAGCAGCGCCGCGCCGACGAGGACCAGGACCAGCCCGATCAGCGCGGCGGTGTTGAGTACCACGAGGTCGTCGAAGCTCGGGAGAAGCAACGATTCGCGGGTGGCGAGCACACGCCCTGTGATCAGGCCCGGGCCGCGACCCAGTACCGGCACGTTGGGCGCATCGAGGGTTCCGAACGCGCTGTTCATGATCAGCCGCTCGGCTGCGGTTCCCACGAGTGCCCCAATGGTTGCCCCGGCTCCCAACAGCAGCTCCGACCGGGATTCGCGCTGACGTGCACGCCACAGGCTCCACACGGCGAGTCCGGCCGCGACGAAGACGGTCTCACGTCGGATGAGGGTGCTCGTCCCGATGAGCAGCGCCACTGCTGCCGCAGGAGCGAGCCGTGCTCGCCACCGTTGCTGGGAGGAGCGGGCGACGAGGTACCCGACCCCGGCGACAGCAGTCGTGCCCAGGCTGTGGCCCTGGAGGACGAAGCCATAGAACAGCAATGGCGTCCCGACGCCGCAGAGCCACAGGGCGGGTATCGCCGATCGGGGGTCGATGATTCGGGTGGTCAGTCCGACGAGTAGCGCTGTTGCCGCAACGCCGAGCGTTCCCACGGCCACCGGACCCCAGGCGCCGCCGATCCGCACCAGCACCATGTTCAGGATCACGTAGGCGGGACGCGACGGGTAGGGCGTGATCTCGCCGTCGGAGTACCGTGAGCGGCTGAGCGGGACGTACTCGCCGTCGGGATCGATCGCATGCAACGGATAGGGGGCTGTCCAGGAAGCGTCATCCTCGAGGGTGCTGATCCCCAGGGCAAGGGCTCCCTCGTCGGGGCTCACGGGGCCTCGCTGAGCGCCGATCAGCGGTATGGCAAGCAACAGCAACAGCCAGAGAACACCAGCGTGGAGGACGAGTCTCCTGGTGCCTGGGGCGTCCATCCCTGGACTCATCGGTAGCGCTTGACCCAACTTCATCAAACAGGTGTTCGATGGGTTGCCGGGCGCGCTAGCCTTGGGCTGTGTCCAACTCGATCGTCATTCGCGGGGCGCGCGAGCACAACCTCCGCAACGTCTCCATCGACCTGCCCCGCGACAAGCTCATCGTCTTCACCGGCTTGTCGGGATCGGGCAAGTCGTCGCTCGCCTTCGACACCATCTACGCCGAAGGGCAGCGCCGCTACGTCGAGTCGCTGTCCTCGTATGCCCGGCAGTTCCTCGGCCAGATGGACAAGCCCGACGTCGACTTCATCGAGGGGTTGTCGCCGGCGATCTCGATCGACCAGAAGAGCGCGTCGCGCAACCCCCGGTCGACGGTCGGCACCATCACCGAGGTCTACGACTACCTGCGCCTGTTGTTCGCTCGAGTCGGTGTGCCGCACTGTCCGAATGATGGCACGGTCATCAAGCGCCAGACCCCGCAACAGATCGTCGACCGCGTCCTCGAGCTGCCCGAGGGCACCCGGTTCCAGGTGCTGGCACCGGTGGTGCGGGGCCGCAAGGGCACCTACGAGACCCTGCTCGAGGACCTCTCGACCCAGGGGTTCGCCCGGGCCCGCATCGACGGTGAGGTGCACGAGCTCACCGACAAGGTCGACCTGGCCCGCTACGAGCAGCACACCATCGAGGTCGTGGTCGACCGGCTGGTGCTGCGCGAGGGCATCGAGCGTCGCCTGACCGACTCCCTCGAGACGGCGCTGCGGCTGGCCGAGGGTGTGGCCGAGGTCCAGATCGTGCCCCGCGAGGGCGAGGGCGACCAGGAGTCGCTCACCTTCAGCCAGCACCTGGCCTGCCCGACCTGCGGTGCCAGCTACGACGAGCTGGCACCCCGCAACTTCTCGTTCAACTCGCCCTACGGCGCCTGCCCGCACTGCGACGGCTTGGGCACCCGCTTCGAGGTCGATCCCGAGCTGGTGGTCCCCAACCCCGACGCCAGCCTGGAGGAGGGAGCGCTCGCCCCCTTCGGCGGTGGTCGTACCCCGTACTTCAAGCGGCTGGTCGAATCGGTCGCCGCCGAGCACGACATCCCCACCGACGTTCCGTGGGCCGCCCTCACCAAGGCCCAGCGCAAGGTCATGCTCTATGGCACGCCGGGCCGGGTGCAGGTCACCTACAAGAACCGCTACGGACGCAGCCGCAGCTACCAGGCCCGCTACGAGGGCGCGGTGCCGTACCTGCAGCGCCGCCACTCCGAGGCCGAGTCTGACACCGCCCGCGAGCAGATCGAGGGCTACATGCGCGAGGTCCCGTGCCCCGAGTGCGACGGGGCCCGCCTCAAGCCCCTCTCGCTGTCGGTCCGGGTCAACGGCTACAACCTCCACGAGTTGTCCACCATGTCGATCCGCGACGCGGCCGAGGTGCTCGCCGGGCTCGAACTCTCCGAGCGCGACCGCATCATCGCCGAGCGGGTCATCAAGGAGGTCAACTCCCGGATGGGGTTCCTCCTCGACGTCGGCCTCGACTACCTGTCCCTGCACCGGTCGGCGGCCACCCTCGCCGGTGGCGAGGCCCAGCGCATCCGTCTGGCGTCACAGATCGGCAGCGGCCTGGTCGGGGTGCTCTACGTGCTCGACGAGCCCTCCATCGGGCTGCACCAGCGTGACAACCACCGGCTGCTCGAGACCCTCGAGCGCCTCCGGGACCTCGGCAACACGGTGCTGGTGGTTGAACACGACGAGGACACCATCCGTGCCGCCGACCACATCGTCGACATCGGGCCCGGCGCTGGGGAGCACGGCGGCGGCATCGTCCACGCGGGCACGTTCAAGGGCCTGCTGCGCAACAAGGACTCGCTCACCGGCAAGTACCTGGGGGGCAAGAAGTCGATCCCGGTGCCCGAGATGCGCCGACCGACCGGCGACCAGTGGGTCTCGGTCAAGGGGGCCCGCGAGCACAACCTGGCCAACATCGACGTCGACATCCCCCTGGGGTGCTTCGTCACCGTCACCGGCGTGTCGGGGTCCGGCAAGTCGACGCTCATCAACGAGATCCTCTACCGGGCGTTGATGCAGCGCATCTACAAGTCGAAGATGCCCCCGGGGCTGCACAAGGCGGTCACCGGCATCGAGCACCTCGACAAGGTCATCAACATCGACCAGTCGCCCATCGGCCGCACACCTCGGTCCAACCCCGCCACCTACACCGGGGTGTTCGACCACGTCCGCAAGCTGTTCGCCCAGACCCAGGAGGCCAAGGTCCGTGGCTACCTGCCGGGCCGGTTCTCGTTCAACGTCAACGGGGGGCGCTGCGACGCCTGCTCCGGCGACGGCACGATCAAGATCGAGATGCACTTTCTGCCTGACGTGTTCGTCCCCTGCGAGGTGTGCAAGGGCGCCCGCTACAACCGCGACACCCTCGACATCACCTTCAAGGACAAGAACATCTCCGAGGTCCTCGACATGTCCTGCGAGGAGGCGCTCGGGTTCTTCTCCAACCAGCCGGCCATCACCCGCCACATGCAGACCATCGTCGACGTCGGCCTCGGCTACGTGCGCCTGGGCCAGCCGGCCACCACCCTGTCGGGGGGCGAGGCCCAGCGGGTGAAGCTGGCCAGCGAGCTGGCCAAGCGCTCCACCGGCCACACCATCTACATCCTCGACGAGCCCAC
>JBKGZW010000195.1:0-5006 GCA_046543225.1 Acidimicrobiales bacterium | reverse complement strand
CGGCGACGGCGGCGACGGCGAACCCGAGCCCGGCAACCGGCGCCGACGTCGGCGCGGACGCGACCGCGGCGGCCAGGACGAGGGGTTCCAGGGCGAGCCGGTCGAGGTCGAGGGTGTCCTCGACCTGCGCGACGAGGGGTACGGGTTCCTGCGGGTGAGCAGCTACCTCCCCAGCCCCGACGACGTCTACGTGTCGGTGAAGCAGGTCCGTCAGTTCGGGCTCCGCAAGGGCGACGTCGTCAAGGGGGCGAGCCGGCCCGCCTCCCGCAACGAGAAGAACCCCGCCCTGATGCGGATCGACGCCATCAACGGCCACGATCCCGAACAGGTCCGGTCGCGCCCCCGCTTCGAGGACCTCACCCCGCTGTTCCCCGACTCGCGGCTCGGGCTCGAGACCGAGGGCGACCCCTACAACATGACCGCGCGGATCATCGATCTGATCGCCCCCATCGGCAAGGGTCAGCGCGGCCTCATCGTCGCTCCACCCAAGGCGGGCAAGACCTATGTGATGAAGCAGATCGTCCGGTCGATCGAGACCAACGATCCCGACACCGAGCTGATCGTGCTGCTGGTCGACGAGCGGCCCGAAGAGGTCACCGACATGCGGCGTTGGGTCAAGCACGGTGAGGTCGCGGCGTCCACCTTCGACCGTCCCCCCGAGGAGCACACCCAGGTGGCCGAGCTGGTCATCGAGCGGGCCAAGCGCATGGTCGAGAGCGGTGCCGACGTGGTGGTCGTCCTCGACGGCATCACCCGTCTGGCCAGGGCCTACAACCTCGCCGCTCCCCAGAGCGGCCGCGTCATGTCCGGCGGTGTCGACTCCTCCGCGCTGTACCCGCCCAAGAAGTTCTTCGGTGCGGCCCGCAACGTCGAGGAGGGCGGCTCGCTCACCATCTTGGCCACCGCGCTGGTCGAGACCGGATCCCGGATGGACGAGGTCATCTTCGAGGAGTTCAAGGGCACCGGCAACATGGAGCTGCGCCTCGACCGGCGTCTGGCCGAGCGTCGCATCTTCCCGGCGATCGACGTCGACTCCTCCGGTACCCGCCACGAGGAGCTGCTGTTCACCCCGAAGGCGCTCCAGCAGGTGTGGAAGCTGCGTCGGGTGCTGTCGGGCATGGCCGCCGACAGCGGCAGCAACACCAGCGGGATCGAGCTGCTCACCGACCGCATGCGCACCTTCAAGAGCAACGACGCCTTCCTCGACGAGATCGCCAAGGGCAGCACCTCCTGAGTAGCGTTTCGCTCCCGCAGCTGGCAGACTCACATGCCCCCGTGTGACCCTGGAGAGCACCTGTGAAGACCGACATCCACCCCGAGTACAACGAGGTCGAGGTGCACTGCTCGTGTGGTGCCACCTTCGTCACCCGCAGCACCGCCACGTCGCTCAAGGTCGAGCTGTGCAGCGAGTGTCACCCGTTCTACACAGGCAAGCAGAAGCTGGTCGACACCGGCGGTCGCATCGACCGCTTCGAGCGTCGCTACGGCCGGCGCAAGCAGCGCTGATCAGCCGAGCGATCTGCACGCGGTGGCCGTGCCGCTGAGCGACGACCGTCGCGCCGCGCTGGTCGCGGCGCGCACCGCATCGCTCGCCCGTCGTCACCTCGGCCTCGAGGTCGACGCGGAGGCGTTCGCCGAGTTCGCCCATCACGGGGCGGCGGCGATGGTCGACCGACACGCGGTGATCGACCTGGGCGACGCTCCCGGCAGCGGGCTGGGCGCCGGGCTGGTCTGGGCGGTCCGGCACGGAGCGGTCTCGTGCGATCTCATCGTCGACCCCGACGCTGCCACCCACCGCGACCCCGGGGTGCTCGCCCGTCAGGCGCAGCTGTTCGAGCCCGCTCCCCGGATCTGGTTGCTCGCCGGCGACCAGCTCACCGAAGCCGAGCCTGCACCCCACGAACCGCCCGTCGTGCCCCCGCCGGCCACCGCCGAGCAGGTGCTGCTGCTGCGACAGGCCGGGCTCGAGGTCGTGGTCGAACAGGGCGAGGTCATCGGCGAGATCCGCGGCCTGGAGGTGGCCAGGGTCGTGGTGCACGACGGTGGCGCCCACCTCGAGGTCGGTGTCGGCCGCTTCGATCGTGAGGCGTTCGGTCTGTTGCACGGAGATCTCTCCCCGCCCGAGGCCCTCGCCCGGGTGATCGAGCAGATCCGGTCGTTGCGTGCCCCCGGGGTCGAACCCCATCCGGTCAACCGTCTGGTGCGCGAGCGATGGTTGCGACACCAGATCATCACCGCGCCCGAGACGGTGGGTGCCACCCGCCTCGAACCGATCGAACGCCCCCGGGCCCGTGGCGGTCTGCGTGACACCGCGATCGCCGCTGCCCTCGGGCACCGTGGCGACGGCGAAGCCCTCGTCGTGGCGGCATCGGTGGGGGTCGACCTCGACGCGGTCCCCGACGCGGCCGACACCCGTTCCTGGTACGCGCCCGACGCTCATCTGGTGCTGGCGGTCCCCACCGGCGACGTCCACCCCGTCACCCGCCAACTGGTCGACCGGCTCGCCCGCCCGGCCGAGATCGTCGAGGTCGACCCCGAGTGGTCCAGGTAGCCTCCCAGGGTGTTCGAGCGTCTGGAGTCCCTGGAGCAAGAGTTCGACGACGTCGAGGCGCGCCTGGCCGACCCCGCCGTCATCGCCGACCAGAGCATCTACACCGATCTCACCCGGCGCTACCGCGAGCTCGAGGCGATCGTCACCCGTTCACGGGCGCTGCGCTCGCTGCAGGAGGACCTCTCGGTCCTGCGTGAGATGGCCACCGAGGCTTCCGGTGACGATCGCGCCGAGACGCGGACCGAGATCGAGACCACCGAAGCCGAGATCGAACGTCTCACCGAGGAGCTGCGGGGGCTCATGCTCCCCAAGGATCCCAACGACGACAAGAACGTCATCCTCGAGATCCGCGGGGCCGAAGGGGGCGAGGAGGCCAACCTGTTCGCCCGCGACCTGTTCGAGATGTACAAGGGCTACGCCCAGCGGATGGGCTGGGGGTTCGAGGTGCTGGGCACCGACGTGTCCGACATGGGCGGGTTCAACGAGGTCACGGTGTTGGTGAAGGGCGACAACGTGTGGAGTCGCCTCAAGCACGAGGGTGGGGTGCACCGGGTGCAGCGGGTCCCGGTCACCGAGTCACAGGGCCGTGTGCACACGTCGTCTGCGACGGTCACGGTCCTGCCCGAAGCCGAGGAGGTCGATGTCGAGATCGACCCCAACGATCTCCAGATCGACGTCTACCGGTCGTCGGGACCGGGTGGCCAGTCGGTGAACACCACCGACTCGGCGGTGCGGATCACCCACAAGCCCACCGGTGTGGTCGTGGCGATGCAGGACGAGAAGAGCCAGATCCAGAACCGGGCCAAGGCCCTGCAGGTCCTGCGGTCCCGCTTGCTCAAGGCCGAACAGGACCGCCAGGAGGCCGAGCTGTCGGGTCAGCGGCGCGACCAGGTGGGCGGAGGTGGTCGCTCCGAGAAGATCCGCACCTACAACTTCAAGGAGAACCGGGTCTCGGACCACCGCATCAAGCTGACGCTCAACAAGCTCGACAAGGTCCTGGCGGGCGAGCTCGACGACGTGAGCGACGCGCTGATCACCGACGAGCGCGCCCGCCGATTGGGCGATCACGAGCCCGGCCGCTGACCCCGTGGAAGACGGTTGCGACACCACCCCGTGGCGGGAACTGCTGGCCGAGGCCACCGACCGCCTGGCCGAGGCCGGGTTCGCGTCTCCCGGGGTCGACGCCCGGCGCATCGTCGAGCGAGCGACCGGCACCAGCGGAGCCGACTACGCCCTGGTGCTCGACGAGCCCTCCACCGAGCGCGGCGTCGGCTTCTTCGAGCTCATGCTCGAGCGGCGCCTGGCCGGCGAGCCGCTGCAGTACGTGGTCGGCCAGTGGGGCTTCCGCACCCTCGACCTCTATCTCGACCGGCGGGTCCTCATCCCTCGACCCGAGACCGAGGAGGTCGTCGAGCAGGCGCTGGCCGAGCTCGACCGGGTGACCGTGGCCGATCCGTCGCTGCGATCGGCTCCGGTGCTCGACCTGGGCACCGGCTCGGGCGCGATCGCCCTGTCCCTCGCCGCCGAGCGCGACCAGGTCGAGGTCTGGGCGGTCGAGCGGTCGCCCGGCGCGGCCGCGGTGGCCCGGGCCAACCTCGCGGGGCTCGGAGCGGCCGCGACCCGGGTCCGCATCGTCGAGGGCTCGTGGTTCGAGCCGCTCCCGGCCGAACTCGAGGGCCGGTTCGGAGTGATCGTCGCCAACCCCCCGTATGTGGCCACCCATGATCCGCTGCCGCCCGAGGTCGCCGATTGGGAGCCCGTCGAGGCCCTGATCCCCGGCCCGAGCGGGTTGGAGGCGATCGAGCACCTCGTCCCCGAGGCCCTCGGCTGGTTGGCGCCCGGTGCCAGCCTGGTGGTCGAGCTGGCTCCCGACCAGGCCGACCACGCCGTGGACCTGGCCCGCCGGAGCGGCTACGAGGCGGCCAGGGCGCTGCCCGATCTGAGCGGTCGGTTGCGGATGTTGGTGGCGCGGGCCCCGGGCTGATCTACAGTGCGGGCAACAGGCCCGAGTGGCCAGGAGTCGACCAGGGGGACGATCAACGATGTTCGGCAGGAAGAGCAAGGGTGATGCCGAGTGGCTCGCCGGGGTCGCCTTCTTCAAAGACTTCGACGCCGACGAGCTGGCGCGGGTCGCGGCACTGGCCGAGGAGGTCGAGGCCGAGGCCGGCGCCGAGCTCATGGAGCAGGGCCGCATGGGCGATGTCTGCTACGTCATCGTCGAGGGCGACGCAGGCGTCTACATCAGCGGCGAGCACGTGGCCACGCTCCACGAGGGCTCGATGGTGGGCGAGATGGCCCTGGTGGGCCACGTTCCCCGTAACGCCACCGTGGTCGCCGAGACACCGATGGTGCTCGCCGCGTTCGACCGCGAGTCGTTCCACCGGCTGCTCGACGACATGCCCAAGGCCAAGGAGCGGGTGCTCGAGCTGCTCAACTCCCGCCTCAAGGGCTGAGC
>JBKGZW010000194.1:0-5024 GCA_046543225.1 Acidimicrobiales bacterium | reverse complement strand
CGCTCGACTTGCATGTATTAGGCACGCCGCCAGCGTTCGTCCTGAGCCAGGATCAAACTCTCCGTCAAAATCTCTCAGGCCGGGCCGTAGCCCGTCCCTTCGATTCATGGAGAGCCGGTGTCGGAGGGGCTTCCTCGTCAACCGACTGGCACCAGAACAGACAAGTGATGTCCGTAATAGTGCGTTGTACTTTCTGAACGGTCGCCACAGCAGATGCTGCGGCAAACGCCCGCACTAGACTTGTTCGTCCTCTATTCCGTTTTCAAGGAGCGCCACGCCCCTGGCGGGGCGCTGCGTTGGTGACGGACATGGTCGGGGCCGGAGTCTCTGCTCCAGCGGACCGGAGGTCCGTCTCGTTCTCTGCCCACTCACGTGCCGCTGCGGCGGACCGTTGCTGGCCGTTTGGGGCGAGTTGTCAACTTACCGGGGCCCGAACCTGGTGTCAAGCTCATGGAGCTCGAACGCCGCTGGATTCGGGCGGTGGTGTCCCGAGGGCCCTGATGTCTCCCCTGATCTCTCGGAGGGGACGAGGTGCCCTGAGGGGCGAAGAGCAATCATAGCAGGCCGCGTGGGGACCACCAACCCCCGGCGGCGGTCACTCGGCGACGACGAGGTGGTAGGTGCGCTTGCCCCGCCGCAGCAGTGTGAACCGCTGATGCAGCAGGTGGTCGCCGTGGATCTGGCCGTCGGACGGGGCCGGGTCGCCATTGATCGACAGCCCTCCCTGGGAGAGCAGCGTTCGGGCCTCGCTGCGCGACCTGGCGAGACCGATCTCCGCGACCAGCTCGACCAGGTCCACACCGTCGAGGATCCGTTCGCGATCGACACGGGTGCTCGGCACCTCCCGTTCGAGCGTCGAGAAGGTCGGCTCGGCCACCTCGCTCGGGGCAGCGCCACCGAAGAGCACCTCCGAGGCCTCGACCGCTGCGGCCGCCTCCGCTTCGCCGTGCACCACCGTCGTCAGCTCGCGGGCGAGCACCCGTTGCGCGTGGCGGCGCTCCGGTGCCTGCTCGTGGTTGGCCACGACCTCGTCGACCTCGGCGGGGCTGAGGAAGGTCAGTTGCAGCAACAGCTTGCGCATCTCGGAGTCCTCGGCCTGTATCCACGCCTGGTAGAAGCGGTACGGGCTCATCCGGTGGGCCCCGAGCCACATCTGTTCGCCAGCAGCCGACTTGCCGTACTTCGAGCCATCGGGACGGGTCAGCAACGGCCAGGTGAGGGCGTGGGCCTGGCGACCGAGACGGCGCCGAACGAGGTCGACCCCCAGCGAGATGTTCCCCCACTGATCGGATCCTCCGACCTGCATCTCGCAACCCTCGAGCTCGGCCAGGTTCACGAAGTCGTTGGCCTGCAACAGCATGTAGCTGAACTCGGTGTAGGAGATGCCGGCCTCGCTCTCGATCCGGGTCCTGACCGACTCCTTGGCCAGCATCTGATTGACCGAGACGTGCTTGCCGACGTCGCGGAGGAACTCGATCACACTCATGGCCACCGTCCACGACCGGTTGTCGACCAGACGAGCATCCGCCGGCCCATCACCGAAGGCGAGGAACTGCTTGAGCTGGGGCACGATCCCCTCGAGGTTGCGGGCCAGCGTGTCGTCGTCGAGGAGGTTCCGCTCCTCCGATCGGCCGCCAGGATCGCCGATCATCCCGGTTGCGCCACCGGCGAGCACGATCGGACGATGCCCGGCCTCCTGGAACCGCCGCATCACCAGCAGTCCGATCAGGTTCCCGACGTGCAGGCTGTCGGCGGAGGGATCGAATCCGCAGTAGACCGTGATCGGCCCGTCATCGAGTCGAACCCGAAGCAGATCGAGGTCGGTGTGATCGTGGATCAGGCCACGGACGACCAGATCATCGAGGATGGCGGAACCGTGTGCGGGCACCCGGCAATGGTGGTCGGCGCTCTCCGCCGTCGTCCAGCCGGTTCGAGGCTCACCAGGCCGGCGATCGGCGACGCTGGTCGGACAACGGCCCTCGGATCGGCGACAATGGGACACATGAGGCGTCTCCTCACCCCCTTGGTCGCGCTCGCGCTCATCGCGACCGCGTGCAGCTACACGCCGATCACCATCGCTCCCGAGCTGCCGACCACAGCCCAGTCGTCGTCGATATATGCATCCGACGGGACCCGCCTCACGACCCTGCACGGCGAGGAGAACCGTGTCAACGTGCGCTACGAGCAGATGCCGTCGCACCTCATCGACGCCGTCATCGCCATCGAGGACGAACGTTTCTGGCTCCACCGGGGTGTCGACCCGATGGGGCTCGTGCGCGCCGCACGTCGCAACGTCGCCGAGGGCGGGATCACCGAGGGCGGTTCGACCATCACCCAACAGACGGTGAAGAACCTGCTCATCGAGCGCGAGCGCAGCCTCGGTGGGAAGTTGGAGGAGGCGTCGCTCGCGCTGCAGCTCGAGCGCACCCACTCCAAGGAGCGGGTGCTCGAGCTGTACCTGAACTCGATCTACTTCGGGAAGGGCGCCTACGGCGTCGAGGCCGCGTCGCGCACCTACTTCAACAAGTCGGTGACCGACATCACCCTCTCGGAGGCCGCGGTCATCGCGGGGCTGATCAAGTTCCCCAACGCCGCCAACCCCATCGACTACGAGGTACGTGCCCTCGACCGACGCGACATCGTGCTGGAAGCGATGTTCGACCAGGATCTCATCTCCCGCGACACCTATGAAGAGGTGCTCGCCGAGCCACTGCGGGTGCGTCCGCCCACCCCGGCGGCGCTCGAGCGCTATCCCGCCCCGCACTTCGTCGAGGAGGTCAAGCAGTGGTTCCTCGACAACCCTGCCTTCGGCGAGACCCGCGAGGACCGGATCCAGCTGCTCTTCGGTGGTGGTCTGCGGATCCACACCACGATCGATCTGGATCTGCAGGCCAAGGCCGAGGCAGCCCGCGACGAGATCCTCCCCGACCCCGACAACGATCCCGAGGTCGCCATCGTGGCGCTCGAACCCCGCACCGGACAGGTGCGCGCCATGGTCGGTGGCCGGGACTTCTACGGCGAGGGCCGATCGGCCAAGTACAACATGGCCATGGGGGTCGGCCGCGGCGGCGGATCGTCCTACAAGCCGTTCGTGCTCGCCACCGCGCTCAGCCAGGGCATGCCCCTGAGCCGCCGGTACCCCGCGCCCACCCGGCGTACCTTCGAGTTCCCCGGACAAGACGACTGGACCGTCACCGGCGGGGGCGGCGGGTCCGCCGACCTGATCGGGATGACCGTCGGTTCCTACAACACCGCCTATGCCGCGCTCATGCTCGACGTCGGTCCGGCCAACGCCACCGCCATGGCCCGACAGCTCGGCATCACCACCCATCAGAACCCGGTCCCGGCGGCGGTGCTCGGATCCGAGAACGTCACCGCGCTCGACATGGCCAACGCCTACGGGACCTTCGCCAACTCCGGGCTCCACGTGCCGCCGGTGATGGTCGAGCGCATCGTGCGAGCAGACGGAACCATCCTGTGGGAGCACACCCACGAGCAACGGCGCGTCATCTCGGCTGACATCGCCGACACCATCACCAACATCTTGACCCAGGTCACCACCAGCGGCACCGGCCGCAACGCCAACCTGCCGGGCCGGCCCCTCGCCGGCAAGACCGGAACCGGAACCGGGTTCAAGGACGCGTGGTTCGTCGGGTACACACCCCAGCTCTCCACCGCGGTGTGGGTCGGCTTCCCCGAAGAGGAGACCGCCATGGAGCCACCCAACACCCCGATCCCGGTCTTCGGCGGCACCTACCCCGCGAGGATCTTCCGGGCGTTCATGGGTCCCGCCCACGAGGACGAGCCCGTCCTCGACTTCCGCCCCATGCCGACCACCACCACGATCCCGCGGCCACGCCCGGCACCGAGCCCCGGTCAGGCGCCACCTACCACCACGACCCCACCCACCAGCGCCCCCGTTCCCGACCCGGGCGTCGAGGGTGGCGAGCTCCAGGAGGAGGACCCCGATGCCGCCGATGGGTGACACCGAGGACCTCGAGGTGCCGCGACGGCGACACCTGCGGCCGTCGGTGGCGGTGGCGGTGTTGTTCTTCGTGCTGCTCGCCGGGTTCTGGGGATGGATCTGGTACTACCACGTGAGCGGCTACGGCGAGCGCGACATGCCCGACCGCCTCGACGACCTCGCCTGGACAACCCAGGCCGACCGGATCTGTGAGGCCACCGACGCCCGGATCGACGGCCTCCCCGGTGCCCACACCGCCGCCTCGGCCGACGAGCGAGCCGTGGTCATCGAGGCTGCGACCGACGAGCTCGAGACCATGCTGGTCGAGCTCGAGGCCATCGCTCCCACCGGTTCCAGTCGCGACGCGACCATCACCGCGAGCTGGATCGACGACTACCGGATCTTCCTCGACGATCGATACCGGTACGCGGAGACCCTCCGCGACGATCCCGGTGCACGGTTCCTCGTCACCGAGAAGTACGGGCGGCACATCACCGCTCCC
This sequence comes from Acidimicrobiales bacterium, assembly GCA_046543225.1. Lineage (GTDB taxonomy): Bacteria > Actinomycetota > Acidimicrobiia > Acidimicrobiales > SKKL01 > SKKL01. The sequence goes on along the minus strand of JBKGZW010000194.1, from coordinate 558 downwards.
ATCGACCGCTTTGCCCGGGTCAACGAGATGGAGCACTGCATGACCCCAGGCGACGTGTAGCCGGACACCTCTAGCCCCGCGCGTAGCCCCGCGAGGCGTCGACGATCAGTGACACGCTGGTCTCGACCGACAGCGCGGTCGTGTCGATCCAGAGGTGGAACTGGTCGGGGTCGCGCCAGTCGCACTGGTAGAGGCGACGCCAGTACAGGCGTCGCACCTCGTCGGTGCGTTCCAGCCGTTGGCGGGCCGCATCCTCGTCGATGCCCTCGATCTCGGCGCCACGGCGAAGACGACGCTCCGCGGGCCCGTCGAGGCGTACGCGGTAGGCGTCGGGGAGCACCAGCGCCGCCGCCCAACCCAGCACCACGCCTCCCTCACCCGACGCGACGAACTCGCCGAGTCGCTGCTCGGCCTCGGCCCGGAGCGCCCGGTCTGGGTGTTCGGTCGTCTCGGTGCCACCTCCCAGCTCGATCGGGGCCGGGGTGGCGGCCAACGCGTTCAACACCCGCTGCCAGAGGCCACGTTCAAGCTCCTCTTCGGTGTAGGCGGCCTCGCGGG
>JBKGZW010000193.1:0-5044 GCA_046543225.1 Acidimicrobiales bacterium | reverse complement strand
TCTCGCACGAACGCGGCGTAGTAGCCGGGGTGGTACTCCGGCCACGCCCGTGGGTTGTGCAACGCCTCGGCGCCCGCCACGACCGCGGCCCCGAAGAAGGCCCGCACCGCCTCGCGGTCGACAGCGGCGAAGGCGATGTGGATCGGCCGGTTGGTGCCCTGGTCGACCAGAGGACCCAGCCAGAAGCTGGGCTTTGCACCGATGCCGTACCCGATCACCGCGCCGAAGTCCAAGACCCTGGAGACGCCGAGCGGCGCCAGCACCGCGTCGTAGAACTCGGAGCTGACCGGCACGTCGGCACACTGGATCGACACATGGTCGAGCACCTCGCCCAACCTACCTGTCGGCAGGGCGAGACGCCCGCCGGTGGTGATCACGTCGGGGTCGACATCCACCGTGCGAACCGGCATCCTGGCGGCGTGAGCGGTCAGGTGGCGGACCCGGTCTGGGTGGCGTTCTTGCGGGGCATGAACCTCGGTGGGCGTCGGCTCGGCAACGACGAGCTGGCCGCCGCCGTCGAGGGCTGCGGGTGTCGAGCGGTGCGCACATACCAGGCGAGCGGCAACGTCGTCCTCGTCGACCGACGGCCGAAGGACGAGTTGCTCGCGGCGCTGGAGGCGGGACTGGAGGCGTCGCTCGGCTATTCGGTCCCGGTGTTCCTCCGCGGCGCGGGTGAGGTGCGGACCATCGCTGCGGCGACACCGTTCACCGAGGCGGAACGAGCAGCCAGCAGCGGCAAGCCGCAGGTGATCTTCCTCCGTGCGGCGCTCTCGGCAGACACGCTTCGAGAGGTCGAGGCGCTGATCCCGGCTGATGACCGCATGGTGCCCGCTGGAGGTCAGCTCCACTGGTTGCCCGCTGCTGGCCTCGCCGACAACGGGCTCGAGCTTCGACGCCTCGATGCGGTGACCGGCGGAACCACCGTGCGAACCCAGGGCACGGTGCAGCGGCTGGCATCGAAGCTCCTCTGAGCAACGCCGACGGTCAGGGCTCGCCACTCCTCCTTGCTGGCGAAGCCAGGAGTCGGTAACACCAGCGGCCCCCGGTGCGTTCCCCCTGTCGAGTGGATCACTCCGATCGCTCCTTCCAACCCGAACAGGCAACCCGTCAGCGATGGCGGCGAGCAACGCCACGGGCCTCCCCGAGGCATCCGGGCCACCGAACTGGAGACACCCCTCATGATGATCACCGAATTCCTCGCAGGGCTCGCCCTGACCACCAAGATCGCCGCGGTCACCGGTGCGGTGGCCGTCACCGGCGCCGCCGCAGGAGCCGCCGGGGTCCTGCCCACCCAGGCAGAGTCCGCCGTCGAGGCCGACGCCGAGGCCGAGGCCGACGTCGAGTCCGCCGTCGAGGCTGACATCGAGACCCCCGCCGAGCCGGCTGATCCGGACGCGGATGCCACCCCGGAGGCCGCCGAGTTCGGCACCGCCGTGGCCGAGATGGCCCGCGAGGGCGGCGTCGACGGTCCCTCGATCGCAGCCGAGGCACGCACCCAGGGACAGGGCGGCGCCGATCAGACGAACAGCACCCCCGCGGCGGAGCACATCCCCGACGGCACCCCGAGCGGTCCGCCCGATTCGCTCCCCGACGAGGCTGACGCCCAGGCCGAGAACGACACCCGGACCGAAGCCGAAGTCGAAGCCGAGGCCGAGGCCGAGGTCGAGGTCGAAGCCGAGGTCGGGACCTCCTCGACGCCCGACGTCGACCAGATCCCCGAGGATCTCGGTTCCGGAATCGCCCCCGACCCCAGGGGCTGAGCCAGGCGAACGACCAACCCATCGCTCGACCGGTGAGCGGGGTCGTCGGCCACCCGACGCCCGGCTCACCGTCGCGCGACCGGGGAGATCTATGGATCGGGTCTCTCGGCCTGCAGGCGACGACGGAGCAGGTCGAGCAGGGAGATGGCCGAGAACTGCTGCACCCGGTGGCGATCGCCGGGCATCCGCACCTGGCGGGACTCGACCCCGTCGCCGAACGCCAGCCCGAAGAACACCGTGCCGGGGCGCTGGTCCTCCTGAGGTTCGGGTCCCGCAACACCGGTCACCGCGAGCCCCACGTCTGCACCCAACCGTCGACGCACCCCGGTCGCCATCGCCTCGGCTGCCTCGGCGGACACCACCGGGCCCTCGGGCACGTCGAGCAGGTCGAACTTCACCGCTGAGGCATATGCCACCACGCCGCCACGAAAGACCTTCGACGCCCCTGGCACGTTGGTGATGCGTGACGCGATCAGACCGCCGGTGACCGACTCGGCCACCGCCAGGGTGAGCCCCCGGCCCCTGAGCAGCGAGACCACCGCATGTTCCATGGACTCGTCGTCGACCCCGAAGACGATGTCGCCGACGATCTCGCGGACGATGGTCTCCTCCGCCGCGATCAGCTCGTCGGCCTCGGCCTCGGTGGGGGCCTTGACCGTGATGCGCACCTTGATGCCCTCGATGCCGCTGGCGAGGAACGCGAGGGTCGCCCCGGGCTCGGCATCGAGGCGTTCGATCTCGTCGTGGAGCATCTCGGCGAGACCCGACTCGGACTGGCCCCACGTGCGCAGGGTGCGGCTCTTGATCACCGAGGTGACCCCGGCCCGATCCTGCAGGTCGGGGATGACGGTGCCGGCGACCATCTCCTTCATCTCGTGGGGGACCCCGGGAACGGCGTAGACGACCTTGCCTTCGTACGGACCCGCCATCGGACAGACCAGGCCCGGCGCGGTGCCCGGCATCTGAGCGATGGTCGAGGCGCCCTTCGGGATCAGCGCCTGGCGCAGGTTGTTGGCCGACATCGTGCGACCGCGCGATCCGAACATCGCTCGGATCCGCGCCTCGATCGCCTCGTCGTTCACCAGCTCGACGCCCATGACATCGGCGATCACGTCCCGCGTGATGTCGTCCTGGGTGGGACCCAACCCACCGCACATGATCACCGCGTCGCTGCGGTCGAGGGCCACGCGCAGCGCGCTCACCATGCGGTCGTGGTTGTCGCCGACCTTGGTCTGGAAGTGGCTGTCGATGCCGGCCAGCGCCAGCTGCTCACCCATCCAGGACGAGTTCGTGTCGACGATCTGTCCGAGCAGCAGTTCGGTCCCGACGGCGATCACTTCACAGCGCATGAGCGCTGAGGCTACCGGTACCGCCAGCCCGCAGAACCACCAGCGGGCGAGCGGGGTGACTCAGCCCACCTCGGCGGCCCGGCTGCCGTCGTAGAGGTAGTGCAGGCCGGTGGCGACGGTGAGCACGACCGCGGCCCACAAGAGGCCGTCAGCCAGCCACGTGGGGTTGGATGCCAAGGGGATGAGGGCGAACCCCACCGCGAGCTGCTGGGTGAGGGTCTTGAGCTTGGCGCTGGTGCGGGCGGGGATCGTCAACCCCCGGCGAGCCCAGTACGAGCGATACATGCTGATCGCCACCTCACGTACGGCGATCAGCGCCACCGGCACGAGCGCGAACCGACCGATGGCGACCAGTGCAGCCATGGCGCCGAGCACCAGCACCTTGTCGGCCAACGGGTCGAGGAAGGCGCCCGAACGGGTGGTGCCGTGGCGGCGGGCGAGAAAGCCGTCGAACCCGTCGGTGAGGCACAGCAGGGTCCAAGCGGCGAAGACCCACCACGACGCGCCGGCCTCGGTGATGGACACCAGCAGCACCGGCGAGATGAGCAGGCGCGCGATGGTGACGTAGTTGGCCGGTGTGGCCAGCGCGGTCGGACCGAACGCCGTGTCGGTCATCGCCCCGCTGTCCTCATGGCCGGGCTCCCACCACAGCAGCCGACGACTCCGCGGCGACGAGATCGGGTCCGAGCGAGTCGGTGACGACCACCCGATGGAACCGGCCGACCTCGAGATGGTCGGGGACGGTGATGATCCCGTCGATCTCGGGGGCTTCGCGATGGCTGCGGGCGACAGCCGGTTCGTCGACCAGCACCTCGAGGGTCGAACCGATGAGTCCGGAGCGGCGCGACGCGGTGATGGCGTCCTGCATCTCGGTGAGCTCGGCGAGGCGCTCGGCGACGAGCCCGTCGGGCACCACTCCGTCGAGACCAGCGGCGTAGGTGCCCGCCTCGGCCGAGTAGGCGAAGAAGCCGCACCAGTCGAGCTGGGCCTCCTCGACGAAGTGCAGGAGTTGGTCGTGGTCGTCTTCGGTCTCGCCCGGGTATCCCACGATGAAGTTGGACCTGAACGCCGCTTGTTCGTTACGTGCCCGGATGGTGGCGATGCGGTCGAGGAACCGTTCGCCGCCGCCCCACCGCCGCATGCGCCGCATCAACGGGCGCGACACGTGCTGGAGGCTGAGGTCGAAGTAGGGCACGTCGGTGGCCAGGATCGCCTCGACCAGAGCATCGGTGAGGTCCGACGGGTACAGGTAGAGGAGCCGCACCCACGGGACCCGGGCGGCCACCGCCTCGACGAGCGGCACGATCGCGCGCTCACCGACCCCTTGGTCGCGCCCGAACGAGGCCAGGTCCTGGGCGACCAGCACCACCTCGGTCGCTCCCAGTCCATCGACCTCGGCCAGGATCGAGTCGATGCTGCGGGACCGCTGCGGACCGCGGAAGCTGGGGATGGCGCAGAACCCACACGCCCGGTCGCAGCCCTCGGCCACCTTGACGTAGGCCCACGGAGCGGTGGACGGCGGTCGGGGCAGGTTCAACAGGTCGAAGCTGGGGACCGCCTCGCCGGCGGAACCGCGCTCGAGTCGGGTCGGCCCGAGGGTGACCGGCACCCCGAACCCGGCGACCGCGTCGGCTTCGGGCAGCGCCTCGGCCAGCTCGTCGCCGTAGCGTTCGGCCATGCAGCCGGTGACCACGATCTCGGCGCCGTCGCGACGCTGGTCGGACAGGGCCAGCACGGTGTCGATCGACTCCTGGCGGGCATCCTCGATGAAGGCGCAGGTGTTGACCACGACCAGGTCGGCGTCCTCGGGCCGGGACGCGGCGACGAGCCCGTCGGCGGTGAGGGTGCCGACCAGCTTGTCGGAGTCCACCTGGTTCTTCGGACAGCCGAGGGTCTCGACCCAGTAGCTCCTGGCCATGACCGCACAAGCCTACC
>JBKGZW010000192.1:0-5049 GCA_046543225.1 Acidimicrobiales bacterium | reverse complement strand
GCTCCACCGAGCCGCCGGCGTTGAGCGGGTCCCGGATGAGGCGCCGCAGCGAGAGGCCGAGCCCATAGGTGTGGATGGGTCCCACCGGCGTGATCCTTACGAAGCACCCGTCGGGGAGCTCGAGCTCGCCGTGGCCGGTGATGGCCGTCAGCTCCCCCGCGTCCACCAGTCGGGTGATCTCGTCGTCGTCGGGGTCGAGCACCTCGGCCCTCCCCTGGAACTGGATCGACGACGGAGGACCGACCGGGAGGCGACGCACCGGGACCACGACGCCGACCCACGGGTTCTGGTCGAGGTTGCGGCCCTTGCGGCTCGACCGGAGGGTGCTCACGTAGAGCTGGTGGTCCACCGCGCAGAAGACGACGGTGGCCGCGTGGGGTCGCCCCGCCGCCGAGACCGTGGCGAGGACCGCGACCGAGCGGCGGTGCAGGGCCCTGGTCACCAGTCGTGGCGTGGGACGGGCGGCGGAGGATGCGGTGCTGGTGGCGCTCATGGTCGAAGCGGACCACGGCAGGGCCTGGACGTTCCATCGTGCACAGGCTCGTTGGCATACGCGAACCTCTATCATTTGCCCATGGACGCGCTGGCCAGCTTGGTCGCCGGCCCACGGGCGAGTGGCGCACACCTGGTCCGGGCCGTCATGGAGCCGCCCTGGTCGATCAGCGTGGAGGACCACTCACCCCTCGCCCTGGTCGCGGTGACCCGCGGGTCGCTCTGGTTTCGCCATTCGGAGCACTCGCCGATCCAGCTGGAGGAAGGGACCATCGCCCTCGTGCAGGGCCCCGACCCCTACATCGTGTCCCACTCGGCCGACGCCGAGCCGACCATCGTCGTCCTGCCCGGCAACGACTGCCGGAGCCTCGACGGTCGCTCGATCGCCCAGGCGATGCGCCTCGGCGTGCGCTCGTGGGGCACGGCATCGCTCGACGGACCCCCGGGACCGCACACCACCGAGATGCTGATCGGCGCCTACGAGTCGGTCGGAGCGGTCGGCCAGCGGGTCCTGGCCACCATCCCATCGAGCATCACCACCACCGCCCACGCCCTCGACTCGCCACTGGTCGAGCTGCTCGGCGCCGAGATCGACAAGGCCCACCCCGGCCAGCCGGTGGTGCTCGACCGGTTGCTCGACCTGCTCGTGGTGGCCGTGCTGCGGGCATGGCTCACCTCCTGCTCCCACCAGCGTGCGGGTTGGTTCCAGAGTCACCTCGACGATGTCGTGGGGCCCGCCGTCGCGCTGCTGCACGACCATCCCGAGCGGCCGTGGACCGTGGCCGGGCTGGCGGCCGAGGTCGGGGTCTCACGGGCCGCGCTCGCCAGGCGGTTCACCGAGCTGGTCGGCCAGCCTCCGATGACCTACCTCACCGAGTGGCGGCTCGCCCTCGCCGCCGACCTGCTCGCCCAGCCCGGCGCCACCGTCACATCGGTGTCCCGCGAGGTCGGCTACAGCACCCCCTACGCGTTCAGTGCCGCGTTCAAGCGGGTGCGCGGCATCAGCCCCGCCGAGCACCGGCACCGGGCTCGAGCCTGAGCCCGCCCGATTGCACGACTGCTCTCCGCGGTGGACACTGGGTCGGCTGCACCGACCAACCACTGGGGGGATCATGACCGAGGTCGCGCACGACTACGAGACCCTGCTCGTCGACGACGACGAGGGGGTGCGCACGATCACGCTGCACCGGCCGCCACGCAACGAGTTCACCTGGCAGCTCGGCGGCGAGCTGAACCAGGCGTTCGCCGCGGCCGAGGACGACGACTCGGTGCGGGTCGTCGTCGTCACCGGTTCGGGCGACTTCTTCTGCGCTGGTGCCGCGCTGGGACGCCAGCGTGACGGATCGGGCGCGTCCGCCGCTGGCCAGCGCCCGACGAACGACGCGCCGCGGATCAAGCCGTGGGAGATGTCGACACCGATCATCGCCGCCATCAACGGCCCCGCGGTCGGGGTGGGCCTGACGCTGCCGCTGCAGTGGGACATCCGCATCGCCGCCGAGGACGCCAAGATGGGCCTGGTCTTCGTCCGCCGAGGGTGGATCCCCGAACTGGGGGCGCATTGGCTGCTCCCTCGTCTGGTCGGCATGTCCAGGGCGATGGACCTGTTGTTGACCGGTCGGATCTTCACCGGCGGCGAGGCCGCGGAGATGGGACTGGTGTCCCAGGCGCTCCCCGCCGCCGAGGTGCTTCCGGCCGCGCTCGACAAGGCCCACCAGATCGCCGAGAAGTGCGCACCGGTCTCGGTGGCGCTGTCCAAGCGCCTGGCGTGGCAGATGCTCGAGGAGACCGACCACGCAGCCGCCCAGGCCACCGACGGCGAGCTCTATCGCTGGACGACCCAGCAACCCGACTCCCGTGAGGGCGTGTCGTCGTTCCTCGAGAAGCGCACGCCGGAGTGGACGATGTCGAAGACCAAGGACCTGCCGCCCGACTTCGGCTGAGCCGCCGATGGTGTCGTCTCCGCCCCGGAGGGGTACACCTGTTCCATGACCACACCGCGGCAACCAGCGGCGGGGCCCCCCGACGACGACCTCGATCCGAGCCAGTCGTCGACGGTGGCGACCGTGCTGGCGACCCTCGCCGTGGTCGCCATGGTGGCGGTGGCCATCGGGACCCTGGTCGTCGCCGCCGGCGACGACGGCAACGACGATGTCGCCGGTACCACCGAGGAGCCGCCGGACCCGTCGCCGACCGAGACGACCCCCGACACCACGAGCGACACGCCTCCGGACACCGAGGAGGTCCCCGACACCACCACGACCACGACCGAGGCACCGATCCCGACCCAGCCAGGACCGGTGATCGCCGTGGGGCCGCTCCCCGACACCAGACCGGATCCACCCGAGGTGTTCGCGGCGGCGACCGACGACGGCCGCGTCGTGCTGAGCGAGACCTCCTCGGGCGAGACGCTGAGCGAGCTCGTCGAAGGTCCGGGATCCGACGCCACCGATCTCACCCCGATCAGCGGCGTCGCCCTGTCCCACGACCGTCAGCGCGTCTGGTACGCCCGCTGCTGCGATCCTCCGCCCGGGGTGCTCCACGAGATGCCCATCGAGCCGGTGGGCGACCCGACCCAGGTCGCCAACGCGACCGGGCCCGTCATCGGCACCAGCCCGAACTGGGTGACCAGCGCCGGGAACCTGGCGCGCCTCGACAGCACCGGTGACCGTGGCTCGCACATCTGGGAGCCCCCGGCGGCCACCAGCGTCGGTCGGGCCACCCTGTCTCCCGACGGTGAGCTGCTGGCGGTGACGACGGCCCCGCCGGATCCCGACGCGATCGGTCGTCGACTGTCGTTGGTGACCACCGCGACCGTGGAGGAGACCGGCCCCGGTGTCAGCGAGATCATCGACCCCGCGCCGGTCGTCGTCCCCGACAGCCACTGGACCCTCCCGGTGTTTCGCCGTGACGGGTCGCTCGTGCTCGCCCGACCGCCGGACGCAGCGGACCAGTCATGGACGGCGTGGTCGCTCGATCCCGACACGCTGTCGACGGCGCCGCTCGAGGAGGTCGACTACCCCGGCATCCCGATCGACCAGGACGTCGACGCCACCGGTGAGTGGCTGCTGGTGCTCGTGGCCGAATCGGATGACGCGACCTCCGGCTCGCTGCACTGGTTCGGCCCCGACGGCGAGTCGGGCACCATCCCCGGTGCGTTCACCCACGCCGCCTGGTGAATCCACCAGGTTGCCGCGCCATGCGCGACCGGCTCGACGCGCGGGACTGACTGATCTGCCCTCGCTTTCGTGATCCTTGCTAAACTCCCGGCATGTCGGGAGAACGGTACGATCCGGTCGCCAACCCCTACGCCCCCGGCGCCGGAACCCCGCCCCCGGCGCTGGTCGGCAGGGACGGCACCATCGAGCTGGCCGAGATCAGTCTGCGCCGCCTGGCCGCCGGACGGTCCACCCAACACCTGCTGCTCACCGGCCTCAGAGGGGTCGGCAAGACGGTGCTGCTCGGCAAGCTGGCGGCGGTCGGCGAGAACGTCGGCTTCCGCGTCGTGCGGCTCGAAGCCGTCGGCGGCGACGACGCCGTGGTCTCGCTGCTGCGCCAGACACGACGCATCATCGAGGATCTCGACCGCAGCGCCACCGTCACCCGGGCGCTGCGCTCCATCGAGGCGGTGTCCCTCAGCATCGGCGGCACCGGCGTCCGGGTCCGCAAGCCGGCCCGCACCCCCGACCGCGAGGCTCTCGCCGACGTTCTCGTCGACGTGGCCACCGCAGCAGCCGAGCACGAGCTCGGTGTGATGCTCGCCCTCGACGAAGCCCAGATGCTCGACAACGACGACCTCCGCCGCGTGCTCGCCGGGGTGCACCGCTGCGGACAGGATGCGCTGCCCCTGTGGTGCCTGCTCGCCGGTCTTCCCAACCTGGTGGGCATCGCCGCCAAGGCCTCGACCTACGCCGAGCGCATGTTCACCGTCGACCAGCTCGGCCCGCTGTCGCCGGACCAGGTCCGGGACGCGATCGTCGCGCCGGCGAAGGAGCTGGCGGTCGCCTGGGCCCCCGACGCCGTCGAGGCCGTCGTCGACCGGTCCGACGGGTTTCCGTTCTTCGTGCAGGTCTGGGCGTACCACACCTGGAACGCGGCGACCGACGAGCCGATCTCGGCCGACGACGTCGAACGGGCCACACCGGCGGCCCGTCTCGCCCTCGACGCGTCCTTCTTCGCGGCGCGGCTCGCCCGCATCCCCGAGTCTGAGATCGCCTACGTGCGAGCCCTGGCGTCGCTCGGCGGGGGTCCGCACCGCTCGGGCGAGGTGGCCGCCGCGATGGGACGCAAGACCCCCGAGGTGGCCGCGTTCCGGGACCGGCTCATCCGCGAGGGGCTCGTCTTCTCACCCCGATACGGGTGGATCGAGTTCGCCATCCCCCACATCGACGCCCACGTCCGGCGCACGCTACCTCCCCTCGACGAGGTGACCTGAGCGCCGTGCTCGCCTGGTTGCGCTCGATGTTGGAGCGGCGGGCCGAACGGCGCCACGCCGATGCCGACGCCCGGCGCAACCGCGACCGGGGCACGCACTGCTTCTACTGCGGGGCTGCGTTCTCG
>JBKGZW010000191.1:0-5051 GCA_046543225.1 Acidimicrobiales bacterium | reverse complement strand
GCTTCCACCACGATGCCCACCCGATGGGGATCCTGGTGTCGACGGTCGGCGCGTTGTCGACCTTCTATCCGGAGGCCAAGGGCTTCGACGACCCCGACACGCGACACCTGCAGATGGTGCGCCTGATCGCGAAGTTCCCGACGCTGGCCGCCTTCGCCTACCAGCACTCGATCGGGATGCGCTACGCCTACCCGGACAACGACCTGTCCTTCGCCGGCAACTTCCTCAACATGATGTGGAAGACGACCGAGCTCAAGTACGAGCCGGATCCGGTGCTCGAGAAGGCGATGGATCGCCTGCTGATCCTCCACGCCGACCACGAGCAGAACTGCTCGACCACCACGATGCGGGCGATCGGCTCCTCCGACGCCGACCCGTACTCGGCCGCCGCCGGCGCCACCGCGGCGCTCTACGGCCCCAAGCACGGCGGCGCGAACGAACGTGTGCTGCGCATGCTCAACGAGATCGGGTCGGTCGATCAGGTCCCCAAGTACGTCAAGAAGGCCAAGGACGGCGAGTTCCGCCTGATGGGCTTCGGCCACCGGGTCTACAAGAACTACGACCCCCGGGCCAAGGTGATCCGCGGGCTCGCCCACGAGGTGTTCGAGGTCACCGGCAAGAACCCGCTGATCGACATCGCCGTGGAGCTCGAGCGCATCGCGCTCGAGGAGGACTACTTCGTCGAGCGCAAGCTCTACCCCAACGTCGACTTCTACTCCGGCATCATCTACCAGGCGATGGGCTTCCCCACCTCGATGTTCCCGGTGCTGTTCGCGATGGGACGCATCCCCGGTTGGCTCGCCCACTGGCAGGAGAACCTGTTGGACCAGGAGCAGGCGATCGTCCGCCCACGGCAGCTGTTCGTCGGTCACGGCGAGCGTGACTACCCCGCGATCGAGGACCGCTGAGCGCCTGCGCGACGCAGCGGTCGTGGCCTAATGGGGGTGGATCGTCCGGTATTCGTGCAGGATGGTCCCGAGCGGCCAGCTGGGCAGCACTGCGTAGGCCAGGGCCTGGAGTCCTACTCCTAGATCGTGCGCCGGCTGGTCGGCGGGGTCGACCTTGGATGGCTGGTGGGATGACGTGCTGGGAGCACTGAACCATTAGGACGCTGCTGGTCGCCTCGGGCTCACCACGACGATCGGAGGTGACAACGATGGCAGAGGTGTTCGTCGGACACGATTGGGCGCAGGACCATCACGATGTCCATGTGCAGGATCGTGAGGGTCGGCAGCTGGCGAAAGCCCGGCTGGCTGACGGGGTTGAGGGGATCGCGACGTTCCACGCGCTGCTCGCCGAGCATGTCGAGGACCCGGCCGAGGTGGTCATCGCGTCCGAGACCGACCGGGGCTTGTTCGTCGCCGCGTTGATCGCGGCGGGTTATCAGGTGTTCGCGGTCAATCCGGCCTCGACGGCGAAGTATCGGACCCGGCACTCGACCTCGGGTGCGAAGTCCGACCCTGGGGATGCCAAGGTGCTGGCCGATCTGGCCCGCACCGACCGGCACAACCACCGCGAGGTTGCTGGAGACAGCGAGCTTGCGGAGGCGATCAAGTCGCTCACCCGGGCGCATCAGAGTCTGGTGTGGACCCGCAAACGCCAGGCCAACCAGCTGCGCTCCACGCTGCGGGAGTTCTACCCGGGCGCGCTCGACGCGTTCCCGGATCTTGCTTCGGGTGAGGCGCTGGCCGTGCTGAAGGTGGCACCGACCCCGCAGCTGGGTCGGCGGCTGTCGCGCTCCAAGATCGCTGCGGCGCTACGCCGTGGCGGCCGGCAACGCAACATCGACAACCGTGCGGCCGAGATCCAGACGGCGCTGCGCGCCGAGCAGCTCCAAGCACCCGGCACGGTCGCGGAGGCGATGGGCCACGTGGTGTCGTCGTTGGTCCCGGTGATCGCGACGCTGCAGACCCAGATCGGTGAGCTCGAGCAGCAGCTGGGCGAACATTTTGAGGCGCACCCGGACGCCAAGATCATCCGTTCCCTGCCAGGACTCGGGATGATCCTTGGCGCCCGGGTGCTCGCAGAGTTCGGCGACGACCCGAACCGCTACGACGACGCGAAGTGTCGCAAGAACTACGCCGGCACGTCACCCATCACCAGGGCCTCGGGCAAACACCGGGTCGTGCTCGCCCGCTACGCCCGCAACAAGCACCTCGCGGACGCCTGCTACCTGTGGGCGTTCGCCGCGATCACCGCAAGCCCCGGCGCACGGACCTTCTACGACCAACGACGTGCCGCCGGCGACACCCACCACCGGGCCCTGCGCGCGCTCGGCAACCGGCTCGTCGGCATCCTTCACGGCTGCCTGCGACACCAAACCCTCTACGACGAACACACCGCCTGGGGACACCGCCTCACCATCGCCGCTAGTAAGACTGAGGTTGGTCGTGACGTTGGCAGCTTCCATCGGTTGGGAACGTTTCGTAGGTTGGCTTCCGGTCGTGGATCTGGTGGGACGATCGCCGCTTGAGGGACCTTAGGGTCGCCTCGTTGTCAAGATCGCGTCGCCGGGTCCGCGGCCGGGATCGACCCGGTTGAGACAAGGGCGGACGCTTCGGGCGTGCCGCGGTTTCACCACTAGCGTGGTGTGGTCTCCTCGAACGGGTCCCGGCTGCTGGTCTGGCAGACACCGACGTCCGCGACCTCGATAGGTAATCCCTACGCGAGGAGGACATCGTGGCCACACGAACCATCGGCGTGGATCTTGGGGTGACTTCGGCCAGCGACATCGCAGTGGCTGAAGGCATGAACGTCATCTCGACGCGCAAGGCGGCATCGACACCGGCGGCACTGACTGCCGCGTTCGCCAAGCTCGGTGGGGGCGGGCCGGTCAATGTGGTGGTCGAAGCGACCGCGATGGCCTGGTTCGTCGCAACGGTCGCGGTGATGCGGTCCGGGATCGATGCGACACTGTTCCGGGTTTCAGGCACCAAGGCTGCGGCGCTGCGCAAGTTCTACCGCCAGCACACCAAGACCGACCGGATCGATGCGCGAGTCCTAGCCCGGATGCCGCTGGTCGATGACGGCCTGCACGAGTTGCGGCTTCCCGCTCCAGGTGAGCTTGCGCTCAAGCGGCTCGTCGCCTTGCGTCACAAGCTGGTCGGCGAGTCGGTGAGAGTGGCAGACAGGATCCGTTCCACCCTGCACTGGGCTGCGCCCGGGATGCTGTCGGGTCGGGAGACCGTGACCGACGGATTTGTGCAGATCTTGATGCGTTGGCCCGATCTGCAGGCCCTCGCACGGGCGAGGCCGTCCACCATCGCCAAGGTCGGACAGGTACCGAGGGACCGAGCTGAACGGATCCGTGACGCCGCAGTCGACACCGTCGAGTTCTACGAGGGGCTCGTGGACTTCGCCTCCCTGGCGGTCGAGTTCGAGGTGGCCACGATCCAGCACACGACGCTGCGACAGCAGATCTCCCGGCTTGAGCAGGCCATCACCGTTCAGCACGAGCAACTGCACCCAGACGATGTACTGCTGTCGGTTCCTGGCATCGGCCCGGTCGTCGCTTCGGTCATCCGCGGTTGTGTCGGCAACATGGAACGCTTCACCAACCTCGCCGCGTTCCGCGCCTACACAGGGCTGGTTCCCCGCGAGCGCTCCTCTGGCGAGTCCCAACGGCGCGGCAAGATCTCCAAGGCCGGCCCGTCGATGCTGCGCTGGGCGCTGTATCTCGCGGCGGACGTCGCCCGCCAGAGCGATCCCGAACTTGCTGCGCTCTACCGCAGGCTCATGGTCGAACGCGGTCGTCACCATCACCAAGCACTGTGCGCGGTCGCCTCCCACCTCGCAGGAAGGATCTGGGCCGTGTCGCGAACCAACAGGCCCTACCAGTGGCGAGACCTTGACGGCACCCCCATCACACAGCAACAGGCGCGCGACATCGCTAACGGCCTACGCATCGATGCAGCAACCCGCCAGCGGCTCCGGCAACAGCGAGGACCGGACGTGTCACGCTCGAGGCAGCCCAAGGCTCCTCATGACCACGACCGGCCCTCACCACTCGACCTTACCCATGCCGCCCTGGAGCTCGCCACAGCACTTGACGGCACTTAGAAAACCTTGACAGGTCGCGGATCGTCGTGGGGCGATCGGCCTCGGCCAGCAGCGTGAGGCTCGCCTCCACGACCCGGCGCTGGGTGTCGAGGTCGCCCACGGGCCCGATGGTGCGGCCCATCAGGTGCGGGGTGACCAGCGTGCGCGGGACCTGCAGCTCGACGGCGCGGTGACGGAACGCGCGGACGAACACGCTGACCGTGGGGATGCCCGCAGCTTCCAGAGCTCGTGCGACGAGTCCGACCGACCCGTGGCACACCGGTCAGGTGGCGACCAGCAGGGCGACGTCCACCTCCCGGGCGGCCATGTGCTCGGCCCAGGCCGGGGCGGTCTCCTTCTCCAGCCGGCGCTGCGAGGTGGCGCCGGTGAACGCGTAGTGCTCATCGGTGAGCTTGACCCGGCCGTCGTCGGCCAGCTCGCGCAGGTGGCCGAGCGGGAAGACCGTCTGCGGGTCGCGCTGAGCGGTGGTGGCGTCGTAGCCCGGATGGCGGGCGGTGAGCTGGTCGAGCGGGGTGTCGACCGGGATGGTCGACAAGGTGGCGCTACCGCGCAGGAACTCGGTGATCATGCCAAGCGACTGCGCCTGGGTCGGGCCGTCCGGGCCCATCGGATCGTCGCCGCGGACGAACACCCCACCCGCGGTGATCAGCGCGAGGCGTGCCTGGTCCACCGATCCCTCGAGCGGAGTGAACGGGGCGGCGTCGACCTTCGGCTCCGGGGGTGTCTGCGGGGTGTAGCCGGCCAGTTGTGCGGTGTAGGCGGCCTCACGCAGCCGATCGAGGTCGCCGGTGTCGAGCACCTCGCCGACCGTGTGCAGGATCTCGGCGATCGCCTCAGCCGCGGCGTCGTCGGCGAGGTTGGCGAGGAACTTCCACTGCATGTCCGCGTGGTCGCCGTAGTAGAACGACCGGCGGAACCACTCCAGGGTGCGTGGTTGGTCGTCCGTCCCGGGGTGCTCGTCCTGACCGTCGGACATCGACGCTCCTTGGGTG
>JBKGZW010000190.1:0-5078 GCA_046543225.1 Acidimicrobiales bacterium | reverse complement strand
GGACACATCCGCGACCTGCCCAAGAACGCGGCCGAGGTGCCCGCCTCCCACAAGGGTGAGTCGTGGGCTCGTCTCGGCATCGACGTCGACAACGACTTCAAGCCCCTCTACATCGTGGCGAGCCAGAAGAAGGACGTCGTCAAGCGGCTCAAGGACCTGCTCGAGGACGCCACCGAGCTCTATCTCGCCACCGATGAGGACCGCGAGGGTGAGGCCATCGCCTGGCACCTCCTCGAGACCCTCAACCCGCAGGTTCCGGTCAAGCGGATGGTGTTCCACGAGATCACCCCCGAGGCGATCCAGCACGCGATCGAAGAACCCCGCGACCTCGATCGACGTCTGGTCGACGCGCAGGAGGCCCGGAGGCTGCTCGACCGGCTCTACGGCTACGAGGTGTCGCCGGTGCTGTGGAAGAAGGTCATGCCCCAGCTCTCGGCCGGCCGGGTGCAGAGCGTCGCCACTCGCATCGTGGTCGAACGCGAACGCGAGCGCATGGCCTTCGTCGCCGCGTCGTACTGGGACATCGAGGGCACCTTCGCCGCCGCCGAGGCGGCCGACGACGCGCCGACCTTCGACGCCACGCTGGTCGCGGTCGACGGCACCCGCGTCGCCACCAGCAAGGACTTCGACTCCACCGGCGCGCTCACCGGCGAGGCGGTGGCCCTCGACGAAGCCGGCGCCCACTCACTGGCCGAGGGCCTCGGCGACTCCGACTTCGCGGTGCGATCGGTCGAGAGTCGCCCCTACCGGCGCCGTCCGGCCGCCCCGTTCATGACCTCCACCTTCCAGCAGGAGGCCAGTCGCAAGCTGCGTCTCTCGTCGGCCCAGGCGATGCGGGCCGCCCAGACCCTGTACGAGCAGGGCTACATCACCTACATGCGCACCGACAGCACCACCTTGTCGGAGACCGCGCTCAACGCCGCCCGCTCCGAGGTGGTCGACCGCTTCGGCGCCGAGTTCCTGCCCGAGGAGCCGCGGCGATACGCCAAGAAGGTCAAGAACGCCCAGGAGGCCCACGAGGCCATCCGCCCCGCCGGAGACCAGTTCCGCGCACCCCGTGAGGTGGCCGGCGAGGTCGGGGCCATGGAAGCACGGGCCTATGAGATGATCTGGAACCGGACGGTCGCCTCGCAGATGACCGACGCCACCGGCCAGACCGTGACCGTACGCCTCGGGGCGACCGCCACCGACGGCCGCGACGCCGAGTTCTCCACCAGCGGCACCGTCATCGCCCACCAGGGATTCCGCCGGGTCTATGTCGAGGACACCGACGAGGGCAGCGACGATGCCCAGGAACGCCAGCTTCCCGCGCTCGCCGAGGGCGACCAGGTCAAGGCGCGCGAGCTGCGTCCCGACGGCCACGAGACCCAGCCCCCCGCGCGCTACAACGAAGCGTCGCTCATCCGGCGACTCGAGGAGCTCGGCGTCGGCCGGCCGTCGACCTACGCGTCGATCATGGGCACCATCCAGGACCGCGGCTACGTGTGGAAGAAGGGCAACGCCCTGGTCCCGTCGTTCACCGCGTTCTCGGTGGTCAACCTGCTCGAGCGCCACTTCCCCAACCTGGTCGACTACGCCTTCACCGCCCGCATGGAGGACGACCTCGACAGCATCGCGGCTGGTGGCATGGACGCCATCCCGTGGCTCAGCGCCTTCTACTTCGGGGTGAGCGAGGAGGATGTGCCAGGGCTGAAGGAGATGGTGTCGGACCGACTGGCCGAGATCGACGCCCGCGACATCAACAGCATCCCGATCGGGGTCGATGCCGACGGCCAGCCCGTCGTCGCCCGTGTCGGGCGCTACGGCCCCTACCTGCAGCGGGGCGAGGACACCGCGGGGATCCCCGACGACATCGCCCCCGACGAGTTGACCCTCGACCGCGCGATCGAGTTCCTCGATGCCCCGTCGGGCGACCGCGAGCTGGGCACCGACCCCGAGACGGGGTTGCCGGTGTTCGCCAAGTCGGGTCGCTTCGGCCCGTACGTCCAGCTGGGTGAGATCGACGACGCCAGCAAGACCAAGCCCAAGACCGAGTCGCTGCTCCAGGACATGCAGCTCGAGTCGGTGACCCTCGACGACGCGCTCAAGCTGTTGAGCCTCCCCCGCGTGGTGGGGACCGACCCGAGCGACGGGCAGGAGATCACCGTTCAGAACGGGCGGTACGGGCCCTACCTGAAGAAGGGGAGCGACAGCCGCAGCCTCGAGTCCGAGGATCAGCTCTTCACCATCACCCTGGACGAGTGCCTCAAGCTGCTGGCCGAGCCCAAGCGAGGCCGCGGCCAGCGCGTGGCGCCGCCGTTGCGTGAGCTGGGCGAGGATCCGGTCAGCGGCAAGGCGATGGTCCTCAAGGACGGGCGGTTCGGCCCCTATGTCACCGATGGTGAGACCAACGCGTCGCTCCGCAAGGGCGACACCGTCGAGAACGTGACCGACGAGCGTGCCTCCGAGCTGCTCCAGATCCGTCGCGATGCCGGGCCGGCCAAGAAGAAGAAGGCACCCGCCAAGAAGAAGGCGCCGGCGAAGAAGAAGGCAC
Source organism: Acidimicrobiales bacterium (assembly GCA_046543225.1). Lineage (GTDB taxonomy): Bacteria > Actinomycetota > Acidimicrobiia > Acidimicrobiales > SKKL01 > SKKL01. The sequence goes on along the minus strand of JBKGZW010000190.1, from coordinate 2,545 downwards.
CCGCCAAGAAGAAGAAGGCACCCGCCAAGAAGAAGGCGCCGGCGAAGAAGAAGGCGCCGGCCAAGAAGAAGGCGCCGGCGAAGAAGAAGGCGCCGGCGAAGAAGAAGGCACCGGGCCCCGCGGACGGATCCGGCACCGCCGGCTCCTGACCCTCGTGCGGGGCCGGCCGGTGCAAGGCCTGCCCGCCTCCATCCCGTAGCGTGTCGTCGTGGAAGACGCCTCTCCCACTCGGATCGGCCCATCACCGGTGGAACCCCGCACCTCCGCCGAGGAGGACACCCAGATCGGCATCGGTGTGTCCACCCAGGGCGCCCCGGCTCCGAGCGATCTCGAGGAACCCGGGCGCCATGTCCGGATCTTCGGTTCGCACGCGTTCTTCCGGCTCTGGCTCGGACAGGTGGTGTCGGCGACGGGAGACTGGCTCGGGCTGATCGCCATCACCGCGCTGGCGGCCCGCGTCGGTGCTGGGTCCGAAGGGGTCGCCATCGGCCTGGTGCTGGCGGCCCGCATCGGTCCCGGGTTCTTCCTGGCCCCCGTGGCCGGCGTCTTCGCCGACCGTCTCGACCGCAAGCGGCTCATGATCGGCTGCGACATCGGTCGCGCGGCCGTGCTCGCGGGCCTGCCCTTCGTCGACAGCATCTGGGGACTGGTGCTGGCATCGTTGGTGCTCGAGGTCTTCACGTTGTTGTGGGCCCCCGCGAAGGAAGCCACCGTCCCCAATCTCGTCCCACCCGACCGGCTGGCCTCGGCCAACTCCCTGTCTCTGGTCGCCGCCTACGGCACGTTCCCGATCGGTGCGGGGCTCTTCGCCATCCTCTCGCGGGTCTCGGAGCTGTTCGGCGACGTCCGCTGGCTCGAGGTGCTGCGGCTCAACCAGGAGGGTCTGGCCTTCTACGCCGATGCCCTCACCTTCCTCGTGGCTGCCTTCATCGTCTCCACCCTGGCCATCCCCAAGCGTCCGCGTCGGGCCAGGGCCGAGTCGAAGCGGGTCGAGCTCGGAGCGGCCTTCGCCGAGCTGAAGGAGGGTTGGAACTTCGCCTTCCTGAACCCCACCGTGCGAGCGGTCAACCTGGGGCTGGCCACGGGGCTGATCGGTGGCGGCATGCTGGTGCCTCTGGGAGCGGTGTTCTCCAACGAGGTGCTCGGTCGGGGCGAGGCCGGGTTCGGGCTGTTGACCTTCGGGTTGGGTGTCGGCGTGGCGTCGGGCGTGCTCGCCATCTCGCTGCTGCAACGCCGGCTCCCCAAGAGTCGGGTCTTTCAGTTCGCGGTGATCGGTGCCGGTGGTTTTCTCATCGCAGCGGCCACCAGTTCGACCACCGGCCCGGCGGTGATGTTCGTGGCGGGGCTCGGACTGTGTGCGGGGATGGTCTATGTCCTCGGGTTCACCCTCCTGCACGAGAGCGTCGAGGACGACCTGCGCGGCCGCACCTTCGGCGCGCTGTTCACCCTGGTCCGTCTCTGTGTCCTGGTCGCCTTCCTCATCGGACCCTTCACCGCGCAGGCGCTCGACTCGCTCTCGGAGTCGTTGTTCGATCGCGAGGTCGAGATGCTCGGTGCCTCGCTCTTCCTGCCGGGGGTCCGGCTCACGCTGTGGTTGGCAGGAGCCATCATCGTGGGAGCCGGGTTCTTGTCGGCGTGGAGCTTCCGGTCGGCCGGCGCCGGATCAGGGGAGGAGTGGGGTGACTGAGCAGCGACCGACCAGGGGCCACTTCATCGTCTTCGAGGGTGGCGAGGCATCGGGCAAGTCGACCCAGGCCCGTCTGCTCGCCGAGCGCCTCGGTGCGGTCCTCACCCGCGAGCCGGGCGGCACCCGCCTCGGCGAGACGGTGCGCTCGTTGCTGCTCGACCCCGCCGACACCGCCATGTGCGATCGGGCCGAGGCGTTGCTGTTCGCCGCCGACCGAGCCCAACACGTGCACGAGGTCATCGCGCCGGCGCTGGCCGCGGGCCGATCGGTCGTCTCGGACCGGTTCGCGCCGTCGTCGTTCGCCTACCAGAGCTTCGGGCGGGGCCTCCCCCTCGCCGAGGTCGAGGCGTTGTCGGCCTTCGCCGTCGACGGCGTGTGGCCCGACCTGATCCTGTTGCTCGACGTTCCCGCCGAGGTGGCCGAGGCCCGGCTGGGCCACCTCGACCGCATGGAGGGTGTCGGAGCGGAGTTCCACCGTCTCGTCGCCGAGGGGTTCGACACCATGGCCGCGGCCGATCCCGACCGGTGGGCGCGCGTGGACGGTCGCGGAACGGTGGCCGAGGTGGCCGAACGGGTGCGGCGCACCGTCGAGGGCCGGATCGGCCCGGAGGAGAGACCATGAGCCAGCTCGACGCCGCCGGATGGGCACGGGTCGTCGGACAGGACGATGCCATCGCCCGGCTCCGCGCCGCGGCGCACACCCCGGCCCACGCCTACCTGTTCGTCGGCCCGGCCGGCAGCGGTCGGCGGGCGGCGGCCAGGATCTTCGCCGGTGAGCTGTTCGCCACCGGCGCCGGAGCGGAACAGGCCGACCGCCATCGTCGTCTCGCCGCCGCCGAGCAGCACCCCGACCTCACC
>JBKGZW010000189.1:0-5087 GCA_046543225.1 Acidimicrobiales bacterium | reverse complement strand
CACCACCGCGCAGTTCTGCTGGCCACCAGCGTTCAGAACCAACTGGCCATTGACACGGCACGAAACTTGGGGCGGTTCAGAGACCGCATCCAGTCTCGAGCCCGCACCCATCAACGCGACCAACACCTCGGCCGCCGAACCCGGATCGACCAAACCCCAGTCGACCCCCGCCAACCCATCGAGCACCTCCCCCAGTTGCCGCACCAACACCGCCGGATGATCTTCGCTCATACACCCCACGATACCGGATCGAACACCTGTTCGCAACCACATTGGCCGAAACTTCAAGACATGCCACAGAAGATTCGCCGCACACAACCCCGCCTGCGCAGACAGCAGCGCTTGCGTGTCTGCTCGGTGCTGCACCGCGATGTGAGATGCTTCCGCTCGATGCAGTCGGATCTCGAGCTGGCGTTTCGGTTGGTCGACATGGCTGACGCTCAGACCCTGCGCTGGTGGAGCGAGACCGGCGTCGAGTCGACGACGAAGCGCGACGGCACGCCTGTCACCGAGGCGGACGTGGCTGCCGAGACGGCGATGCTCACCGGGCTTCGCGACGCCCACCCCGAGGACGGATTCCTCGGCGAAGAGGTCGGTGAGTACGCCGGCACGTCGGGTCGGCGGTGGATCGCCGACGGCATCGATGGAACGCGGTTCTTCGCAGCAGGCGCCGAGACCTGGGGCACCCTGCTCGCGCTCGAGGTCGAGGGCGCGATCGTTCTCGGGATCAACTCCAGTCCCGTGCAAGGCCGGCGATGGTGGGCAGAGCGTGGGGCCGGCGCCTTCGCCGGCACCAGCGATGGTTCGACCGCGACTCGCATCAACGTCTCTCGGCACAGTACCTCCGACCCGGACAGGCTCGTGTGCCTTCCGGCGGTCGATGCCCTGGACCCGGCGCAACGGCAGATCGTCGAACGACTCGCGGGCGGTCGACCCGTTGACCGTCCCTGGAGCCATCAGAACCTGGTCGCGGAGGGCGAGGTCGACGTGTGCGTCTGGTTCGCCGGCGACATCTGGGACCACGCTGCGCCGTCGATCATCGTGGAGGAGGCCGGTGGGCGGTTCACCGACCACCTCGGGGGCAGACGACTGGACACCCGCGCCGCCATCTATTCCAACGGCCGACGCCACGACCACGTCCTCGCAGCACTCGCCCCCGCTCGAGGACCCGTAGCGAACGAATGAGGGGGCGAAGGGCTTCGGTCGGTCCGGGCGGCGACTGCCCCGCCGTTCAGTGGTCCGGGTGAGGGACCTCGACGACCTCGAGTCCGTCGATGCCCGAGAAGTCGCCGGGGTTGCAGGTGTGGACCGGTAGTCGGTTGGCGATGCCGATCGCCGCGATCATGGCGTCATAGGCGCGGGCAGCCGGCTTGCGGCCGGCTCGCCGCAGCGATGCCGCCACTTGGCCGAAGCTGCGGGCGGCGGCCGCATCGAAGGGAAGTGGATCGAAGTCGGCTTCCGCCTGCTGCAGGTGTGCTTGCCGAGCAGCCCGTTCGTCGTCGGTGGTGGCGACCAGCGGACCGACGGAGAGCTCGGCCAGCGTGATCACGGTGATCAGCGGCTCGGCGGGCAGCGCGTCGTCGCCGTCGATCCGTCCGAGAAGCACGAGGGTGCTCGTGTCGAGGATTCCTTGTGCCACCTCAGATCGAGGCGTCGATCGTGGCATCGACGTCGCTGCGCAGCTTGGCCGGGTCGATGCCGGGAAGCCGCGACCACCGAGTCCGCAGCTCCTCGAGGGGGACAGGCGGCGACCGGAGGGCGGTGAGCTGGGCGACGGGTCGCCCACCTCGCGTGATGGTCAATCGCTCGCCTCGCTGGGCGCGCTCGACGACCTCGCCGCCGTGGTTGCGCAACTCTCGTATCGAGACGTCGGGCATGGCACCACTGTATCACGCGTGATACACCTCAGAGGTAGAGGCCGGTGCTGCCTTCTTCGAGACGGCTCGATGCCACCGCGTGGATGTCGCGCTCGCGCAGGATGATGTAGTCGATCCCCCGCACCTCGACCTCGTAGCGGTCCTCGGGGTTGAACAGGACCTGGTCACCGACCTCCATCGAGCGCACGTTGGGCCCGGTGGCCACGACCTCGGCCCAGGCGAGGCGCTTGGAGGTCTCGGCGGTGGCGGGGATGAGGATGCCGCCCGAGGACCTCCGCTCGCCCTCGGACGGCTCGATCTTCACCAGGATCCGGTCGTTCAACATCTTGATGGGCAGCTTGTCGTCGCCCGGCAGACCGGTGCCCTCGCTGGTGCTCATCGCGCCGACGGTACCGTCTGGTGCCATGTCCGACGACATCGACACCCGGCCCATCGAGCTCGTCACCGACGACGGCGTGACCCTCGGCGGCGACCTCGCCGTCCCTGCCGATGTCACCGCCGCTGCGGTGGTGTGCCATCCCCACCCCCAGATGGGCGGCGACCGCCACAACGCGGTGGTCGACGCGATCTTCCGGGGCCTCGCCGCTGCCGGCGTGGCGGTGGTGCGGTTCGACTTCCGCGGCGTAGGACGGTCGGAGGGCACCTACGGATCGGGGGTCGACGAACGCCTCGACACCTCCGTTGCCCTCGGCGCCGCGGCCGGTCTCGCCCCGGGCGCGCCGCTGTGGTCGATCGGCTACTCCTTCGGCGGCGACGTGGCGCTGTCGACCGACCATCCCAACCTCACCGGCTGGGTCGCCATCGCCGCTCCCCTCTCGGTGATCGCCGAGGAGCCGCCGGCGGCGACCGACGACCGGCCGACCACCCTCGTGGTGCCCGTGCACGACCAGTTCCGCCCGCCGGCCGCGGCTCGCGACGCCACCGCCGAGTGGAGCGCGACCGCCGTCATCGAGATCGACATGGCCGACCACTTCCTCGCCGGCCGCCACTCGGCGGTGGTCGACGCGGTGGTCGAGGTCGTCACACCGGACGGACGTTGACTCCCTGATCGGCCATGAGCGCCTTGGCCTCGGCGATCGAGTGCTCGCCGAAGTGGAAGATCGACGCGGCCAGCACGGCGTCGGCCCCACCGCCGGTGATGCCGTCGACCAGGTGCTGCAGCTCGCCGACCCCACCCGAGGCGATGACCGGGACCGGCACCGCCTCGGCGACGGCGCGGGTCATCTCGAGGTCGAACCCCTGACGGGTGCCGTCGCGATCCATGGAGGTCAACAGCACCTCCCCCGCCCCCAGGTCGGTGGCGCGGGTGGCCCACTCGACCACGTCGATGCCGGTCGGGCGGCGCCCGCCGTGGGTGTACACCTCGAACGACGACGGCACCTCACCCAGCGAGATCGACCCGCCCTGTCGGCGACGGCCGTCGATGGCGATCACCACGCACTGGGTTCCGAACTCCTCGGCCAGTTCGGCCAGCAGCTCGGGGCGGGCCACCGCGGCGGAGTTGACCGACACCTTGTCGGCACCCGCGCGCAACAGCCGACGGGCGTCGTCGACCGAACGGATGCCGCCGCCGATGGTGAAGGGGATGAACACCTCCTCGGCCACGTGCCGGGCGAGCTCGACGATGGTGTCGCGCTCGTCGGAGGAAGCGGTGATGTCGAGGAACACCAGCTCGTCCGCGCCCTCGGCGTCGTAGCGGGCCGCCAGCTCGACCGGATCGCCGGCGTCGCGCAGGTCGACGAAGTTCGTGCCCTTGACGACCCGACCGGCGTCGACGTCGAGGCAGGGGATCACCCGCGCGGCGCGCATCGCAACACCTCCACCGCCGTGTTCACCGGAACGGCTCCTTCGTAGATGGCGGTGCCGACGATGGCTCCGGCCAGGTGGCGACCGTCGACCTCGAGCGCGTCGAGGGCTTTGAGATCGTCCAGGTTGCTGACCCCTCCCGAGGCGATCACCTCGAGCGGAGTCGCGGCCAGCATCTCGGACAGGCCGTCGAGATCCGGACCGCCCATCAACCCCTCACGCTCGATCTGGGTGACGACCACGGCCTCGGCTCCGGCGTCGGCCAGGCGCGGCAGCACCTCGTCCCAGGTGACCCCGGCACCTTCCGTCCAGCCTCTGATGGCGACCTCGCGGCCTCGGATGTCGAGACCGATGGCGGTGCGGAGCTGCTCGCTGATGGCCTCGATCAGTTCAGGCTCCAGGAACGCGGCGGTGCCGATCACCACTCGGGTGACGCCAAGATCGCGCATGGTTCGAGCCGTTGTCAGGGATCGCACGCCGCCGCCAACCTGCACGGGCACCGAGACCGCCTCGACCACTGCTGCGATGTGAGCGGTGTTGGTCGCCTCGCCGGTGCGCGCCGCGTCGAGATCGACGCAGTGGATCCACGGCACGCCCGCCTGCTCGAACGCTCGGGCGACCGCGGCCGGGTCGTCGCCGTGGACGGCCACGTTGTCGAAGTCGCCCTGCACCAGCTGCACGACACGCCCGTCGAGGATGTCGATGGCGGGATAGAGATCCACGGTCAGACCCCCACCGCGGCACGAGCCATGGCCACGAAGTTCGACAGGATCGCGATGCCGGTGTCGCCAGACTTCTCGGGGTGGAACTGGGTGGCCAGCACGTTGCCGTGCTCGACGGCGGCGACCACCGGTCCGCCGTAGTCGCACCGGGCGATGGTGTCCTCGCCGTCCTCGGGCGCGTAGGAGTGGACGAAGTAGACCCACGCCGGCGCCGCGAGTCCCTCGAGCAGCGGCGAGGGCCGCACGATCTCGAGCACGTTCCACTGCATCTGGGGGCGCTTGACCCCTTCGGGGAGCAGCACGACCCGGCCGGGGAGGATCCCGAGGCCGGCCACGTCCGCGGTCTCGTCCGATCCCTCGTACATCAGCTGCATCCCGACGCAGATGCCGAGGAACGGCCGACCACTCGCGGCCGCATCGACCGCCCGGGTGGCCAACCCCGACTCGTGCAGGGCCTCCATGCACCGACCGAAGGCACCGACACCGGGCAGGACCACCGCCGCCGCGTCGGCGATGAGGCCGGGATCAGCGGTGAGGCGGGCGTCGGCACCGGCGCGCTCGAGCCCCTTCTGGGCCGAACGGAGGTTGCCGATGCCGTAGTCGAGGACCGCCACCAGCGGCCGCTGGGCGTCGCCTCCGCTCACAGGGTCCCCTTGGTGGAGGGGACCGCTCCATCCTCGAC
>JBKGZW010000026.1:0-22756 GCA_046543225.1 Acidimicrobiales bacterium | reverse complement strand
ACGCGTTCCTGTTCTTCGACGAGACCACAGCGGTGCACCCGCTCGTCACCCGGCCTGTCGGTGACCGGGAGTTCGAGACCTACCCGTGGACCGCCTGAGCAGGTTCGCCCTGGGCGACACCCTCGGCGGGTTCGATCCCCATCATCTGATCGCCCGACAGGCGTCCGGGGCCCAACACCACGAGCGCCACCAGCCCCGCCAGCAGCGACAGGTCGAGCTCGGCGCCGGGCATGGGACCGTCGGCGATCAGACCCAGATCCAGCTTCACATAGAGCAGCGATCCGACCATGACGGCACCGAGGAGCACGGCGGCGATGCGGGTGCCGACACCCAGCACGAGGGCCAGCCCGGCCACGATCTCGATCACCGCGACCAACGGTGCGGTGAGCGCAGGGGCAGGCACGCCCCACATGGTGAACATGTCCTCGATCATGGAGATGCCAGCGTCGAACTTGTCGATGCCGTGCCAGATGAACAGCGCGCCGATCACCACCCGCAGCACGAGTGGGGCGAGGAAGTGGAAGCGGTTGAGGGTCCTACAGGCTTGGTGCATCGGTGACCTCCGTGAAGGGATGGGTGTCGTGCCGCCCGCGGCGACGGACAGGCAACCCGGGTCACCGGGGGGAGATTCCCCACCGGAAGGTCAGATCAGTGGATCGCACGTAGCCCCATCCCGCCGAGCACGACGAGCCCGACGCCCCAGGTGAGCAGCAGCAGCTCTCGTTGGTGGCGCACCATCACCGACACGGCGAGCACGACGGCGGCGAGGGCGACCAGTTGGGCGATCACCCCGGCGTCGGTGCGCGGGAGCAGGATCTCCAGGTGGAGCGAGGCGGCCGCGGCGCGGACGCCGTTCGGTGACGGTCCCATGAGCATCGGAACCCGGCGGGCGGGTGAGAACTTCCCGAGTCGGGAATCTCTCCTGTCCACCGAAGGGTTCCCAGACCATGAGGTCGATGCGCCACCGTCTCCACCTCCGCACCGCTGCCGCTCTGGTGGCGATGGTCCTCGTCGGTGCCGCCTGCAGCGGAGGGACCGACGACGACCCGACCGGGGGAGATGGCGCGGCGTCCGTGCCGGACACCGTCGACGAGCCGGACACCGTCGAGGAAGAGGAGCCAGCTGGTGAGACGTTCGAGTCGGTCTTCGCCGAGGCCGCCACCCTCGACGGCGAGGAGTTCGACGGCGACCGACTCGCCGACACCAAGACCGTGTTGTGGTTCTGGGCGCCCTGGTGCACCAGCTGCCGGGCCGAAGGCCCAGAGGTCGCAGAGGTCGCCGAACGCCACGGCGACGACGTTCGGATCATCGGCGTTCCCGGTCGGGGACAGGTGGACGCCATGGAGCAGTTCGTCGATGACACCGGCACCGGTGCGTTGGAGCACGTCGTCGACGCGGACGGCAGCATCTGGACCGCGTTCGGCGTCTATGGCCAACCGGCGTTCGCCTTCGTCGACGACACCGGCCAGATCGAGGTGTTCGTCGGGACGCTCGGATCCGCGCTGGACGATCGGGTCGCCACCCTCGCCGGCGCCTGACCGGTCGATGTCCGAATCGCTCGCACTCGCCATCGCCGCTGGCATGGCGGCCACCGTCAACCCGTGCGGCTTCGCCCTCCTCCCGGCCTACCTCGCGGCCTTCGTCGGGCTCGACCACGGCGGAGGGGCCTCCGGGACGATCGGCCGGTCACTGGCGGTCTCGGGCGTGCTCACCGCAGGCTTCATCGTGGTCTTCGGGGCCTTCGGTGTGGTGGTCACCCCACTGGCCCTCCAGATCGAACAGCACCTGCCGTGGGTCACCATCGCGATCGGTGTGGGACTCGTCGGCCTCGGCGTCGCGCTGCTGGCCGGACGCCAGCTCACCCTCCACCTGCCGAGGTTCCAGCGGGGCGGCCGTGACGGAACACTGCCGTCGATGTTCCTCTTCGGTGTGTCGTTCGCGGTCGCGTCGCTGTCGTGCACGATCGGTCCCTTCCTGGCGGTCACCACCACGACGTTCCGCGCCGAGAGCTGGTGGGCGGGCATGGGCGTCTTCGTCGCCTACGGGCTCGGCATGGGAGTGGTGATCACCATCCTCACCGTCGCGGTCGGCCTCGCCCGCGAAGGTGTGGTGCACCGGTTCCGCCGCTTGCTGCCCCGCGTCAACCGGATCGCCGGGGGCCTCATGGTCGTCGCGGGGGCCTACGTCGCCTACTACGGCTGGTACGAGATCCGGATCCTGCGCGGCGCCACCCAGGACCCGGTCATCGAGCGGGCGGCTGCCGTGCAATCCTGGTTGCAGCAGATGATCGTGCCCCGTGACCCCGTCTCGTTCCTCGTCACCGCCGGCTTGATCCTGGCCGTGGTCACAGCCGTGGTCGGGCTCTGGAGCCGACGTGGGGGAACGGGCACCGACCGGTCGACCGAGCCCGATGCCATGTCGTCCCACGTCGAGTCGTGATCCTCGAGCGGTTCAGACCTGACTGGCCGCACTACCTGGAGCGGTTCCACGCCGAGCGACCGGGGATCACCGAGGACCTGCTGTTCGACTGTCGAGATGACGCCGGTCGCGACCCCTACCAGTGGCTGGCCAGCGGGGTCACCCCCGGCGGTCGCGTCCTCGATCTGGCCTGCGGGAGCGGCCCCATGCACGGCTTCCTCCGGCCGGGCTGGATCGGAGTCGACCGCTCGGCCGAGGAGCTGCAGCGGGCGAGCGCCAACGACGCGGGGCCTGTGGCGCGAGCCGACGCGCTGGCGTTGCCCCTGCCCTCCCACAGCGTCGATGCGGTGGTGTGCTCGATGGCGCTCATGCTGGTCTCGCCGCTCACCAGGGCGCTCGACGAGATTCGGCGGGTCCTGGTGCCCGGCGGGGCGCTCCATGTGATGGTGCCCGCCCGCCGGCCGCTGACCGCCGGCGACACCCGTCGCTACCTGCGGCTCTATCTCGCCTTGGCCTCGCCCGCCCGATTCCCGCCATCCCCGATGCGGCGCCACTCGACCGGCGTGCTCTCCGACGCCGGGTTCAGCGTGGCGACGGTCGAGCGCCAGCGTTTCGACTACCCGCTGGTCGACCCCGCATCCGGCCGGCGTCTCGTCGACGCCTTGTACCTGCCGGGTGTCGCTCCTCGTCGCCAGGAGCGAGCCAGCCAGGTCGCCCAACGCTGGATCGGATCAGCGCTCGGCATCGCGCTCGAGCGGATCGTCGCCCGGTGCGACCACCGAGGTCAGGGAAGTGCCCCGGCACCGTCCTGTGGGAGCACCGGTTCGGTCGACAGGGGACCGCCGTCGTCGGTGGGGGCGTCGAGACCGTCTGAGGACGGTGTCGGGATGTCGCCACCCTCCTCGGGAATCTGAGGGACCTCGGGAACCTCGGGGACCTCGGTGACGTCCGGAACCTCGGGGATCTCGGTGACCGGCGGAGCGACCGGATCGGGTACGACCTCATCCACCGTCTCGGGAACCCGATCGCTCGGGAGCTGCTCATCGGGATCGGGGACGGTCTGGTCGGGTGCCTCGTCCGAGCCGGTGGGCGCCGACCCGGGAACGTCGCGATCCGGACCCGCCGGCTCGGGAGTGAGGTCGTCCGGCGATGCGGGCTCTGGGATCGACACACCGACCTGGGAGGCGAAGCTGGACACCGCCCGCTGGATCGGGTCGGGCAGGTTGTTGGTCGCGGCAGCGGCGCTCGACGCGGTGAGACACAACGCGGCGGCGGCCACCGCGACCTGGGTGCCGCGGCGCCGTGTCCTCCGCCCACGATCCACGGGCGCCTCGGCGCTGGTGACCAGTTCGGCCAGCCCGGCCGGTGGGGCCTGGCGCTCGGCCTCGGTGGCGGGTTCGCTGGCGACGGCGATGAGTGCAGCGATGCGCTGGTACCCGTCGGGCGCGTCATCTGGCTGGATCGCACCGGCCAGGAGGCGGTCAGCGGTGTTCGCATCGAGCGGCGGAGTCTTCATCTCATCAGGGGGAACGTCTCGGCGGCTCATCGTGTTACACCCTGCTCCTCGAGTCGCTGGGCGACCCGCCGCAGCGCACGGTGCTGGGCGACCCGCACCGCCCCCGCTCGCTTCCCGATGATCGCTGCCACCTCGTCGACGCTGAACCCGCCGACGACACGGAGCAGCACGATGTCGGCCTGCTGGTCGCTGAGACCCTCGACGAGCTCGGCGATGGCCTCGTTGGAGGTGAGGGCATCGAGGGGAACCTCGGCTCGGGTCGTGTCCTCCATGATGTGGGGATCGGTCGCGCTCGCGGGTTGCCGGGTCAACCGGCGCCCGTGGTCGATGAGCTTGGACCGAGCGATCGAGAACAGCCAGGCGCGGAATGCCTGCTCGTCCCCGGTGAAGGACCGCAGGTTCCGGGCTGCGGCGATCCACACCTCCTGGGCCAGGTCGTCGCCGAACCCCCGAGCCCGCCCGTCGAGGTAGCGGACCAGTTCCGGGTTGTGAGCCGCGAACAGCTGGCCGATGGCATGGTCGGCACCAGATTGGGCCGCCATGAGCACGTCGGGGAAGTCCTCTCCAACGGCCATCAGTAGCGAATCACGGTCAGCACACCTTCGTTGTCGACCATCCGATGCCTCGGGTGAACACGAACCTTCTTCCACCATCGGTAACGACACCGCACTGCGCTGCGTTTCCCCTGTGGGTCGGTCGATCAGGCGTGGAGCTCGCGCAATGCGTCCTCGATCCCCTTGTGGAAGGTCGGGTAGGCGTAGATCATCTGTCGCAGCGACGCGACGGGGACTCGGGCGTGGACCGCGACCGTGAGCAGGCCCAGCACCTCGCCACCGTTGGGTCCCATGGCGGTGGCGCCAGCGAGGACTCCGCCACCAGTGTCGGCGACGAGCTTGATGAAGCCCTCGTTGCCGGCCTTGTGGAGCCAGCCGCGGGCGGTGTGGGGGACCTTGGCGAACCCGACCGAGACGTCGAGGCCCGCGTCTCGTGCATCGGCCTCGGTCAGTCCGACCGATCCGATCTCGGGATCGGTGAAGGTGGCGCGGGGCAGGGCGTGGTAGCTGGCCGGCTCGTGGTCCTCTCCGAGGATGTCGGCGACCGCGATCGCTGACTGGTAGAGCGCGATGTGGGTGAACGCCCCCTTGCCGGTGATGTCACCGACCGCCCACACGCCGTCGGCGACCCGCTGATGGTCGTCGACCGGCACCCAACGCTGGTCCTCGTCGATGCCCACCGCCCCCACGCCCACCGCCGAGAGGTCCGCACGGCGTCCGGTGGCCACCAGCAGGCGTTCGGCTTCCAGGGTCTCGCCTCCCTCCAGCTCGACGCGGACGCCGTCACCCGCCGCGGCCACCGAGGTCGCCCGGGCGCCGGTCCGCACGCCGATCCCCTCGTCGGTGAAGACCGCGGCGAGGACCTCACCCGCCTCTGGTTCCTCCAGCGGCACCAACCGGTCGAGGGCCTCGACGACGGTGACCTCGACCCCGAAGCGAGCGAAGGCCTGGGCCAGCTCGACACCGACCGCGCCGCTGCCGAGCACGATCAACGACGCCGGCAGCTTCTCGGCCTCGATGGCCTCGCGGTTGGTCCAGTACGCGACCTGGTCGAGCCCCGGGATCGGGGGGATCGCCGCGCTGGTGCCGGTCGCGACCACGATGCCTCGCCGGGCGGTGATGACCTGGTCGTCGACGGTGACCTCGCCAGGCCCGGTGATGCGTCCCCGGCCACGGATGAAGCGGCCGCCCTTGCCCTCGAAGCGCTCGACGGCAATGGTGTCGTCCCAGTTCGTGGTCGCCTCGGTGCGGATCCGTTCCGCCACCGGTGCCCAGTCGGGGGTCACGCTGGCCTGCCACGCCATCCCCGGGATGCGGCGGGCCTCGGCCAGCAGGTGAGCGGCCCGGATCATCATCTTGGACGGGATGCACCCCCAGTAGGGGCACTCGCCGCCCACCAGCTCGTGGTCGATGCCGACCACGTCGAGGCCGGCCTCGGCCAGGCGTCCACCGACATCCTCCCCGCCGGGTCCCATGCCGATGACCACCACGTCTGCTGTCTCGTTCGTCGTCATGTGCGGGGAACCCGATGCGCGTGGTGGGTGTTCCCACCCGCTGGCCACCCTGTCAGCGGTCGGGCGCCGAGACGAGCTCGGTCTCCACCCGCACCTCGCCCTCGAGGGTGCGGTGCACCGGGCACTTGTCGGCGATCTCGGCCAGCTTGGAGCGCTGGTCGGCGCTGAGGTCTCCGATGAGCTCGATCTGTCGCTCGATCACCGACACCGAACAGGTCGGACGGGCCGGATCGGCACAGTCGTCGGCGTGGCGGCGCTCGTGGGTGAGGGTGACCCGCACGTGGTCCAGCGGGAGCGACTTGCGCTGCGCGTACATCCGCAGCGTCATCGACGTGCAGGCACCAAGTCCCGCGAGCAGCAGGTCATAGGGGGTCGGCCCGGTGTCGTCTCCCACGCCGATGGGTTCGTCGGCGACGAAGGTGTGGTGACCGGCGTTCACCCGCTGTGCGAAGGAGCCGAGGTCGGTCTCCTCGACCACGACGTGGCCCTCGGGGGGCGACGTCGGCGCGGCGGCATCGGGGAGGTATCGCGACGCCCACGTGGCGATCGTGCGGGCCACATAGGTGGCATCGCGCCGATCGGTGAGCAGATGGTTCGCACCGTCGATCGACACGAAGCTCTTCGGGTGCCGGGCCATCTCGTAGATGCGCCGAGCGTGGTCGACCGAGACGAGCTCGTCGATCGGGGAGTGCAGGACCAGCAAGGCGGCGTCCAGCCGTCCGATCGCGTCGCCGAGGTGCTGGTTGGAGATGTCCTCCAGGAACTGACGCTGGACCCGGAACGCCCGGCCGGCGAGGGTGACCTCGGCCTCGCCCTGCTCGTTGATGGAACGCAGGTCGGCATCGGCGAACACCCCCGACACGTGTGCCGGATCCGACGGAGCAGCGATGGTGACCACCGCCGCCACCTCGGGGATCTGTTGGGCCGCGGCCAGCACCGCGGCGCCGCCGAGGCTGTGGCCCACGAGCAGGTTCGGCGCCTGGTAGCGATCGCGCAACATGTCGGCTGCCGCGACGAGGTCGCCGACGTTGGAGCTGAAGTTGGTGTTGGCGAACTCGCCCTGGCTCGAGCCCAGCCCGGTGAAGTCGAAGCGCAGCACCCCGAACCCCTCGGCGACCAGTCCGGCACTGATGCGGGTCGCGGCGGCGATGTCCTTTCCGCAGGTGAAGCAGTGCGCGAACAGGGCGATCGCCCGCGGCGGGTGGGGCGGGAGGTCGAGGCGCGCCGCGAGCTCGGTGCCCTGGGCGCCTGCGAAGGTGAGCTTGGTCACGTCGGATCTCATCGTCCATCGACTCCTGGTGGGGATGGGTGGAATGTAGAGCGGACGGGAGTGGTTTCCGACCCGCCATGAACAACCTCTCCTCGCTTCGGCGCGTCGGATCGGCCGCGGCTGTCGGATACCTCCTCGGCTCGGTCCCCTCAGCGGTCATCGCCACCAGGCTGGCGGGAACCGGTCGCGATCTGCATCGCGAGGGCAGCGGGAACCCCGGTGCGGCGAACGCCATGACGGTTCTCGGTCCCGGTTGGGGCGCCGGTGTGCTCGCGGTCGACATGGCCAAGGGCACAGCCGCGGGGTTGCTGGGTCGCGCGCTGGCGGGCGACGGCGGCGCCTACCTCGCCGGCACCGCATCGATCGCCGGCCACATCGTGCCGGTGTGGAACCGGGGTCGGGGCGGCAAGGGTGTCGCCACCTCGGCGGGAGCATGCCTCGCCGTGTTCCCCGCCTATTTCCCGATCGATGCCGTCGTCGCCGCGCTCGCCTCCACGGCCACGCGAGGAGCCGAGCGATCGATCCAGATCTCGTGCGCGGCATGGACCACTGCCGCGGTCGCCTGGTGGCGTCATCGCCTCCCCAACGCCTGGGGTCCTGCCCCCACCGTCGCGCTCCCGATCTTCGCCGCCGTCTCCTCGCTCATGATCCTGGCCAAGTTCCGGGCCAGCAGGAGGCGGTCATGATCGCCATCGTGACCGACTCGGCCTCCATGCTGCCCCCGGTGTGGGCGGACGAGCTCGATGTCGCGGTCGTGCCGATGACGATCGTGTTGGACGGTGCGCCGCTCCGCGAAGGCATCGACCTCGACCCCTCCACCTTCTACCGGCAGCTCGCCGTCGGGGCGACGGTCTCCACCTCGGCGCCGTCACCGGGCGAGATCCTGGCGGTGTACCGGGCGGCGGCGGGTCGTGGTGCGTCCCACATCGTGTCGATCCACACCGGAGCGGACTACTCGGCGGTCCTCTCCGCAGCACGGGTGGCCGCCGGCCAGGTCGAGGTGCCGGTCCATCTCGTCGACTCCCGCACCGTGTCCTTCCCCGTCGCTCTGTGCGTGGCCGCTGCTGCCCGAGCGCGCGGCGACGGGTGCGACCATCACGAGGTCATCGCCGCCGCCGAGCGCACCGTGGACACCGTCGACAGCGCGTTCGTCGTGGGAGCACCCGATCTCCTCCGACGCAGCGGACGCCTCCCCGACGACCTGGCGACACCGACGCCGACGACGATCCTCGCGCTCGGCCCGGGCGGTCTCACCGAGCTCGCGGCCGTCGACAGCGTGACCGAGGCGCTCGACGCCATGGCCGACCACATCGGCAACGTGGCGGCCCACCAGCCCGTCCGGATCGGTGTCGGCGACGCCGATCGCCCCGACCTCGGCGACCACCTCGCCGACCTGATCCGCGGTCGTTCCGGCGTCGTCGACCTCGTTCGGTACGAGATCGGTCCTTCGGTGGGCGCCCACTCGGGCGCGGGCACCGTGGGCGCGGTGTGGGCGCCGACACAGGAGAATCCGCGATGATCTCCTCGACCTGGTTCTGGACCGCGACCGGCAGCGGCGCCGCGTGCGCCGTGTTGGCCGCGGTCGTCGTCGTGTCGGGGTGGAGGCGCCGCCTTCCCGAGGTCGCGTTCCTCGGAACCGGGCTCTTCGTGGTCTCGGTCTTCGCGACGGCCCATGGGTTGAGCGGCACCACCCTCACCGAGGCCGGACCGTCGCGCTGGGCAGCGGGCCTCGCCCTTCCTCTCGGCATCGCGGCGACCGTCCCTCTGCTCGCTTCCCGCCGAGGGTGGGCCGGGTGGTTGGCCCACCACTGGCGCCTCTGGGTGCTCGGCTGGGTGATCGGCACCCTTGCGGCCGGGTTCGCCTCGGCGTCGACCGATCGTGCTCCACCGGTGGTGCTGGTCGCCGCGATGATCGTGATCGGCGTCGGCGGCGCCCTGGCACTGGCCCGTCGCCAGCTGTGGCTGCATCAGGTCAGCGGCCGGGGGTCGGCACTGGTCGTGGCCGGCGCAGTGGCGACGATCGCCCTCACCTCCACCGCCGCGGCGCTCGTCCAACCCGGTGGGGCTGCGGCATGGGTGGTCCTCGGCATCGAGAGCCTGGGCGTCTTCGCCGCCGGTCTCGCCGTCCTCTCCGGATACCGGGCCTCGACCGCCGTGACCGAGGTGTTGGGGCCGGTGCTCACCTTCGAGCCTCTCGCCGCGCTCGAGGTGGGCATGGCCCCCGAGCTGCACGCCTTCGTCGCCGCGCTCGACCGGATCGATCCCATCACCCGCGACCACGTGGTGCGCACATCCGCCCTCGCCATGCGGGTCGCGGCCCGCGCCGGTCTGCCGACTCCCGTGGTGCGCGACGTGGCCATCGGGGCACTGCTCCACGACATCGGCAAGCTGGTGATGCCGAGCGAGATCCTGCACAAGCCCGGATCGCTCACCGATGCCGAGTTCGCCACCATCCGCACCCATCCCGAACAGGGCGAACGGCTCTTGGATTCGGCCCCGAGCCTCAGCGGGGCAGCGCCCTACGTGCGGGGTCACCACGAGCGGGTCGACGGGCGTGGGTACCCCGACGGACTGCGAGGAGAGGAGGTGTCCTTCGAGGTGAGCCTGGTGAGCGTCGTCGACTCGTGGGATGCCATGACCAACACACGCCAGTACCGGACGGGCATGCCGTTCGAGCGAGCGGAGGCGATCCTGAGCGAGGGTGCCGGCAGCCAGTGGCGCCACGACGTCGTCGCCCTCCTCCTGGCCGAGGTGCGTGCCAACGGGCCCGCCGACATCACCCACCTCGCAGGGATCGGTGTCCGCAAGACGATCGGGCCATCGACGGCCGGAGTCGGCGACGTCTGCACCCAGGCCCTCCCTGTGCCGTCGCCGCCGATGGCCACACCTGCCTCCACGGGGGAATGATCGCCGCGACCCGGGTGGTTCCCGATGGCGTAGCCCCCAGATGGAGAAGAAGACCTCCCATGCCGAGAACACCGGTCCACACCCCCGACACCGCGCCCGAGGAGTCCAAGGAGCAGCTCGAGCAGCTCACCGAGCGGGTCGGCAAGACGCTCAACATCTTCGCCGAGATGGCCCACGCACCCGTGGTGCTCGAGCTCTACACCACCATGGAGCAGCTGTTGGCGTCCACCTCGTCGCTCGGCGAGCCCGCCCGTCAGGCCATCCATCTCACCGTCGCCCAGGTGAACGACTGCTCGTACTGCCAGGCCGCGTACACCGGTGCTGCCCAGAGGGCGGGACACAACAAGGAGACCACCCTCGAGATCCGCCGGGGTGAGCTTCCCGACGATCCCTCGCTCAGCGCCTTGCTCCAGCTCACTCGCCAGGTCG
Organism: Acidimicrobiales bacterium; assembly: GCA_046543225.1. GTDB lineage: Bacteria > Actinomycetota > Acidimicrobiia > Acidimicrobiales > SKKL01 > SKKL01. The sequence goes on along the minus strand of JBKGZW010000026.1, from coordinate 12,148 downwards.
CCACCAACAAGGGCCACGTCGACGATGCCACCTGGGCCGCCGCCATCGATGCGGGTTGGTCGGATCGCCAGATCCTCGAGGCCTACGCCGAGGTGGTGCGGACCATCTTCACCAACTACTTCAACCATCTCGTCGGTACCGAGCTCGACCTCCCGGAGGCACCAGAGCTGACGTGACCTCGACCGGCCCGACTACCCTGCGTGCGGCGCCGGTTGCTCGCGAGGGGAGAGGGATGCATGTGGCGGTTCGTGGCACGAGTCGTCGCCGGTCTTGCCGCAGTGTCGGCAACGGTCGGGGTCGTCTTCCTGCTCGGGATGCGGGCGAATGCACCAGCGGTCGTCGACCGGGTACGGCGGTTCAACCGGGCCTTCACCAACCCGCGGGTGCTGAGAACCGCTGGGGCACCGAGCGCATCCGCCTCGCTCATCCGACACGTGGGACGCTCGACGGGCAGGTCCTACGAGACCCCGATCGGGGCCATACCGACCGATGACGGATTCGTCGTCGCCCTGCCCTACGGATCGCGTGCCGACTGGCTCAAGAACGTCCTGGCCGGCGGGAGCGCCACCATCGTTCACGAGGGAACGACCTACCGGGTCGATGCCCCCGTCGTCGTTCGCACCGCCGACCTGGCCTCGCAACTACCGGCCGGCGAAGCCGCCCTGCTGCGGCTGTTCAACGTCGACCAGTGTCTCCGGCTCCGGCGGACACCCGAGCACGTCGACTCTGCGTAGGCGCCGACCGGTCACGTCTGCGGAGCGGACGGTCAGCGGAACAGCCGGCCCAACCCGCGACCGGTGACTCGTCCCGTCGCCCGCCGCGCGATCCGTCGACCGACGGTCCCGCGCCGTACCGACTGCACATCGCCGAGCATGCGGGCCAGCCGGTACAGCAGGCCCCGTGTCGAGTTGATGCTCATGATGTCGCTCCCCGCATCGCGTGTGACGAGCATAGGAGCACCGCCGCCGGTCGTGCCCGATCCTCAACTGGTCGTGGCCGCAGCCGATCTCGGATCCGTGAGCCCTGTTCCCCGTCCCCTCACCCCCACGGCAGCCGACATCCGTGCCTGCTTCTGAACCCGGCCAGCGCGAGGAGCTCATCCGAGCGCTCTTCGACGACTACCGCGACGCGTACGTCTCGCGGGACGAACGCATCTTCGAGCTGTTCAGCGAGGAGTTCAGCGGATTCGCCGGGGGGTGTCACAGCCTCACCTCCACTCGAGACGACTGGCTCGAGCTGACCCGACGCGACTTCGCACAGGTGCCGGGTCCGATCCGTCACCGCGTCGATGACCTGGTGGTGCAGGACCTCTCCGACGACGTCTTCATGGTGACCGCGGTCGTCGAGCTCGAGGTGCCCCTGTCCGCGGGGGAGTCTCGACGCTTCCGGGTCCGATACGTGCAGGTCCGCCGGCGCGAGGACGGCGACTGGAAGATCGTCCACAGCAGCACCTCGTCACCGATCGAGCGCGGCGGGGACGAGGTCTATCCCCTCCGGGCCCTCGAGGCCCGCAACCGGGCGTTGGAGGCGCTGGTCGAGCAGCGCACCCTGTCGCTCGAACAGGCGAACCGCGAACTGGTCGAGTTGAGCCGGGTGGACGGATTGACCGGGATCGCCAATCGTCGCCGGCTCGACGAGCTGCTCGAACACGAGTGGAGCCGTGCGCGCCGGTCGGCGTCGCCGCTCGCGGTGGTCATGGTCGACATCGACTGGTTCAAGGACTACAACGACCGCAACGGTCACCTGGCGGGCGACGACTGCCTGCGGGCGGTCGCCGCGGTCCTGCAGCACTCGATGGCACGCCGGGGCACCGACCTGGTGGCCCGCTTCGGCGGTGAGGAGTTCGCCGTCCTGCTGCCCGGCACCGATCGCGATGTGGCACTCGATCTCGCCCAGCAGTTCCGGCGCGACCTTCGTGTAGCTGCACTGCCACACGAGGGCTCGCGGTGGGAGGTGGTGACCACCAGCATCGGCGTCGCCTCGATCGTCCCCACCGCCGATTCCGATCCCGAGATTCTCCTCGCCCAGGCCGACGCCGCGCTCTACCGGGCCAAGGAACAGGGCCGGAACCAGGTCGAGCCGGCAGTCACCTGACCTGCCGCGTCAGGCGGAGTCCTGGGGCCCGACGTTGTGGACGAGGTCGTCGACGACCAACTCGATGTAGGTGAACTCCCCTTCGGGCGCGGGGGCGTGCCACCGGCCCTCGCCGACGGTGGCGACCCGACCCGATCCCAGGTCGGCGTGGGCTCGCACCGGGGTCGACCAGCGCTGAGGCGTGAACTCCTTGCCGTCGCGAGAGACCGCGTACCGGTCGTCGGAGACGAAGTCGACCAGATCGTGGTCGTCGTCGAAGACGAGCTCGGCGCTCACCACCTGGGAGGCCCGGGTGAAGGTCGCCGTGACCCGGTGGGCCTCGACCGGTCCCCACGCGACCGACGCGTCGAGGAGCGTCGCCGGGGCGAACAGGCACATGTCGTTGAGGATCGTCACCGTCTCGGCGCGATCCATCTCCGGTCCTGCGGCGTCGGTCATGTTCAGCAGCGACGCCACCCGCACCCGCATCCTGGCCGACGGTCCCACGAAGGTGTGGAGCACATCGACCGGAAGGCCCTTCATGGTGGCGTCGATGAAGAACACCCGGGTCGGCTCCGATCCGAAGGTGTTCACCTGCTCGCCGGCGAAGGCCATCCACGGCTCGTCGGCTCCCGCCCGGATCCGGCCGTGGATCCTCGCCCGGAAGTTCGACACCCGGGGACGACCGACCACGCCGCATCGGCGCAGGTGGGCGGCGACCGGCTCGGGAAGACCCTCGAGGTCGGCCTCGGTCACCGCGGTGCCGGCGGGTGGGCTGGTGGCGAGGGTGGAGGTCACCTGCCGGCGGTACTCGGCGCGGCTGCTCGTCGGGCCCTGCGACGCGATGCCGTGGACCACCGCGGCGAGCAGCACCAGGTTGGCCGCGGTGCCGGCAGCGGCATCGCTCCACGACGTCACGACCACCGCTTGGGAGACCACGAGGGCCACCGCACCGACGACCCACCACCAGGGGATCCACGCGGCGAGCAACAGACCGGCAGCGACGACCAAGGCCGCGGCGGCGAGCCAGCCGAGACCCATCGCGGTGCCGATCGGCTCGGAGAGCTGGTCCACCTCGGCCCAACCCAGTCCCTTCGCCGCTCCGAGCAGGTGGATGAGGCCGTGGACCACGACCACCGCGACGACGACCCAGCGAACGACGGTTCTCATGGGTGCGATGGTGGGCCACCCCAGCCTGGCTCGACAGGGCCGAAGGGCCTCGATCGCGGCCGGGAGCAGCCAAGGAACGGCCCGCGACGGAACCGGAGGGCGCCGTTGCTAGGGTCGTTTCGTCATCGAATCGCAACAGAAGAAGGACCCATGACTCGCATTCGGACCGCACTCGCGCTCTTCGCCGTGCTCTCCCTGTTCCTCGTGGCCTGTGGCAACGACGCCAGCGACCAGGCCGACACCGCCCCCGACGGCCAGGATCAAGACTCAGCCGCCGGCGACGACTCCGGCGACGACTCCGGTGACGCGCCGGAGGGTGAAGGAGGTGGGGGTGAGGAACCACCCGATGGTGTGGCGGCGACGGTGGACGACACCGAGATCACCGTCACCTCCGTCGAAGACCTCTATGACGAGGTGGCGGAGTCACCCGCGTTCGCTTCCCAGCTCGAAGGCGAGAACGCTGAGCTCATGTCATCGACGCTTCGGTCACAGATCCTCGGCCAGCTGATCGTGCAGGAGATCATCCTCCGAGCGGCCTCCGAGGACTACGACGTCGAGGTCACCGACGAAACGCTCGACGCCGCCTTCGCCGACTATGCCGAGGAGATGGGAGGCGAGGAGCAGCTCGTCTCGGATCTGGAGGAGTCGGGCATCTCCCGCAACGTGTTCGAGGTGCTCGAACTGCCGCTGCTCACCGCCCTCACCCAGCTCGAAGAGGAGTTCGGCATCGAGGAGGGTGCCTCAGGTGGTGGGGCGGCCGAGGGTCAACCCAGCGAGGCCCAGCAGGAGCTCTCGGCCTGGGCGGTCGATCACTTCGCCGCCGCCGACGTGACGGTGGCGAGCGACTACGGGACCTGGAACCCGCAGTCGGGCCAGGTCCAGCCCGACGGCATGCCTCAGGCGCCAGCTCCGGGTGCGGTGCCGGCTCCCGAGGATGCGCCGGCCCCCGAGGATGCGCCGGCGCCCGAGGACGTTCCCGCCCCTGAGCCCGCGGGCTGAGCGGGCGCGACGGTCAGTCATCCGAAGGTGGCGACGCTGCGGCGCCGCCACCTTCGGATCTGCTGTTCAGCTCTGGCGCCGTGAGCGGCGGGTGCCCACCGGCACCGGCTCGCCGTACCTCATGCCCCAGCGGCTGCGAGCCACCCTGTTCCTGGCATAGCGGGTGAGCCCGGTACCGCCGAAGATCAAGGTGGCTCCGGCGAGCAGGGTCAGCAGCGCCGACAAGCCGGTGGTCGGCAACGCCCCGCCTTCGCCGCTGGTGTCGGTCTCCACCGGCGCCACCGTGGTCGGGGTGGTGGTCGTCGCCTCGGTGGTGGTCGTGACCTGAGTGAAGGCCACCGTGATGTCGGTGGCGAGCGGCATGGTGCCGTTCTCACCGCTCACGTAGTCGGCGTCGAAGGCGACCACGACCTCGTCCTCTTCGTCGGAGGTGACGTCGCAGGTCCAGGTGATCTCATCACCGTCCTCGTAGGGCGGATCGCCGACCTGCACCGGGGTCGAGCTGCAGCCGGTGATCTCCGGTTCGATGTCGAGGGTCGAGGCGCCATCGACGACCTCGACGGTGAAGACGACCGAGGTGGTCTCACCGGCGGCGACGCTCATCGGGTCGGCGTCGGCGAGGACCGTGGCGATGAAGTCGCCGACTCGCTCGACCGCGCCGATGTCGCATGCGTCGCCCTGGGGACGGTCGATGCCCCGCTGGTCGGTGTCCTCGGGACATGAGCTCGCTCCCGCGTCGAGTAGGGCGCTGGCGTCGCGGGGGAGCCGGGTCTCGGTCGAGCCTCCGTTGTCGGCGAGTGGCGCGAGGTCGAGGTCGCTGGTCGAGACCTCATCGCTGTCGCAGGTGTCGTCTCCGGCGCGCGAGTCCGACGCCGATATCGTCTCCGCTGCGCAGTCGTCCCCGGCGCCGTTGCCGAGCACGACGGTGTGGTCGAGGTCGATCTCGCCGCTTGCCAGGCTGCGGGCGACTCCCTCGGCAGCTGAGTTCTCGGTGACGGTCGAGGAGGTCAGGTCGATGCTGGTGGTTGCGGCGAAGGCACCGCCGCTGCCGGCGGTTCCTGCCGAGCCCTCAGACCCTTCGCTGCCGGTACCCCCCTCGCCAGCGTCGCCGCCGCTTCCGGGGGTTCCGGCCGCGACTGCCCCGTTGGCGTGCACGGTGGTGGAGTTGGCCTCGATGTCGGTGTCGGCGCTCACGGCTCCGCCATCGCCGCCGTCGCCGGCTGGTCCACCGTCACCCCCGTCGCCTCCCGCGCCCTGTTCTCCTTCGCCGTCACCGGCCCCTCCGGCGCCGCCGGTGCCGCCGTCACCGCCGGTGCCGCCCGAGCCGGTGGTGTTGTCGTTCAGCGTCGAAGTGGTGAGCACCACGGTGTCGGCGTCGATCGCCCCGCCGTTGCCGCCGTTGCCGCCGGAGCCGCCGATGCCGCCGGTACCGCCGGGATCGCCGTCCGTGCTGTCAGCGCCGGTGCCGCCGGTGCCGCCGGTGCCGCCGGTGCCGCCGCCGCCCGCGCTGTTGTCCGAGAACGTGCTGTCGGTGGCGGTGACCGTGCCGGTCGTGGAGATCGCGCCACCCGAGCCACCGCTGCCGCCATCTCCGCCCTCAGTGCCAGTCTCACCGGACTCATCGGTACCCGCTGGCCCTTCGGCACCGTTTCCGCCGTCGCCGGCCTGGTTGTCGGTAAAGACCACGCCGTCGAGGACCACGTCGCCGTCGCTCTTGATCGCTCCGCCGTCGCCACCTGGGGTCGCGTTCCCGTCGCCGGCATCCTCGAACGTGCCGTCGTCGCCGTGGGGCGCACGACCTCCGGTCAGCTCGAGGTTCTCGATGGTGAGCTCAGCACCGTCGGTCACCTCGATGATCCGGCAGGCGTCGTCGACCGAGAGGGTGTGCCGGTCGCTCGACGACGACTCCAGGGAGAGGTCGTAGTCGATCACCAGCGCCGAGCCCGAGGACTCGTCGCCGTCGCCGCAGGTGAGCTCGATGTCGTCGGACAGCTCGATGGTGGTGTCGCCGTCGTCGACCGCCTGCCGGAGCGAGCTCTCGTCGTCGACCGTGGCGGTCTGGGCGCCGGCGGGCGGACCGGCGACGACGAGCAGGGGCAGGACGAGCAACGCCGCCGCGAGGGCAGCGAGGACGCGACGATGACGAAGCTGGAGCAACATGGCCGACATTCTGTCTCAAACTCCAGATCCCTGCTGACATCATGCGGCGGCCCGTGCAGTGGCCGAGCCGGACCCTGGAGGCGGATGTCTGCGGCGCCGGGCCGGCTCGCGTCACCCGGTGGTGGTTCGCCCCTCGCCGGCGCAGCGCAGGATCGCGTCGACCGAGCGGTCGACGTCGTCGCTCGAGGTCGCCCAGTTCGACACCGAGATCCGCATGGCGTGCTGCCCCTGCCAGGTCGTGCCGCTCATCCAGCAGGTGCCGTCGGCCTGGATCCGCTCGATCACCGATCGGGTGTGCACATCCGGATCGTCGGTGCCGGTGAAGCGAACCAGCACCTGGTTGAGCACGACCTCGTTGAGGACCTCGACCCCGTCGGCGGCCGAGAGCAGGTCGGCGAACTGGCGAGCCCGGTCGCACAGACGGTCGACCAGGTCCTCGACGCCGTCGCGCCCGAGGGAGCGCAGCACCGCCCAGACGGGGACGCCGCGAGCCCGTCTGGAGTGCTCGGGGTTCCAGTTGAGCTGGTCGTGAGCAAGGTCGTCGTCGTGGACGAGGTAGGCCGCCGTGCTGCCCATCGCGCGCTGGTGGGGTTCGGGGTCGGCCACGATCGCCGCCCCGCTGTCGAAGGGGACGTTGAGCCACTTGTGGGCGTCGACCGACCAGGAGTCGGCCAGCTCGACGCCGTCGGTGAGGTGCCGGCGGTGCCGGCTGGCCTGAGCCCAGAGACCGAACGCCCCGTCGACGTGGACCCACGCCCCCTGGCGGTGGGCATGGGGGATCAGGCGCGCCATCGGGTCGACCGAGCCGCTGTTCACGTTGCCGGCCTGCAGCGCCAGAATGGTGGGTCCGTCGGTCGCCTCCAGAGCCTCGACCGCCGCGTCGGCGACGATCCGGCCCTGGTCGTCGGCGGGGACCTCGATGATCGACCCCGTGCCGAAGCCGAGGAACCGCAGGGCGCGGTCGATGGTCCCGTGGCGGCCGGCTCCGGCCACGACTCGCAGGCGCGGCGCACCGTGGAGCCCGTCGGCCTCGACGTCCCACCCGGCCAGCGACAGCAGATGCCCCCGGGCCGCCGCGAGGCAGGTCCACGTGGCCATCTGGCCCCCGGTGACGAACCCGACCGAGGCGCCGGCAGGTAGGTGCAACACGTCGAGCAGCCAGCGACCGGCGACGTGCTCGATCACCGACGCGCCTGGCGACACGGCATGGAGCGCCGCGTTCTGGTCCCACGTCGAGGTCAGCCAGTCGGCGCCGAGCGCCACCGGGTGGCTGCCGCCCATCACGAACCCGAAGAACCGGGGGCTCTGGCTCGCCATCACGCCGTCGGCGACATCTCCTGCGAGCGATCGCAGGACCTCGGATGGGTCGGTCGCTCCCTCGGGGAGGGGACCGCCGACGCGGGAGTGGAGCTCGTCGCGGTCGGCGCGCGCTCCGACATGACGCTCCGGGATCGTGTCGAGGTGCTCGCGGGCCAGACGACCGGCCTCGTCGAGCACCTTCCGGTGCTCCCGGTGTTGTTCCGGCATGGGCATCCCCTCCCCGCTGGCCGTCGTCGGTGACCCAGCCTGCCACCCCATCGCGCGTCGTGGCGGGTGACGGGTGGTCGGCTCCGTCGATGCCTACCCTTGGGTGGATGCACCCCCGGGTCAGGCGGACGGCGGCACTCGGCGCAGTGGTGCTGTCGATAGCCGCCTGCGGCAGCGACGAGGTCGGCTCCGACGCGGGTCGCACCGTCGTCTCGGCACCCTCCCCGGCACCGGGTGCCGACCGGGACTCGACGACCACCACCGAGGCCCAGTCACCGGATCGGCCACCAGAGCTGGCTGCGGAACCGCCGGCGATCGCCGCCCAGCTGGTCGAGGCCGAGCGGGCGATCCTCGACGTGTCGACCCCCGACGACGAGCTGGCCGAGGCGGCGCGCGTGCAGCAGTACGCCTATCGAGTGCTGGCGGCCAATCCCGAGTGGGATGACGAGGTCCGCGCCGCGGTCCCGTCCGAGCTCCACGACGCGCTCCACGCCAACGTCGAGGCGCGACGCGAGCTGCGGGGCATGCACACCCACCTGCTCGAGACCCTGCCGGCATGGCGGATCGTCGAGCCGCCGCCGCTCGATGAGCTCATGGGTCACTACCTGGCCGCCGAGGAGGCCTACGGGGTGCCGTGGGAGTACCTGGCGGCCATCCACCGCGTGGAGACCGCGATCGGTCGCGTCGACGGGGTCAGCGTGGCCGGAGCCCAGGGGCCGATGCAGTTCATGCCCGACACCTGGGACGCCTTCGGCGAAGGCGACGTCCACGACCATGGCGACGCCATCATGGCCGCCGCCCGCTACCTCAACCACAGCGGCGCGCCCGGCGACATGGGCGAGGCGCTGTTCTCCTACAACCGCCACCACAACTACGTGCGGGCCATCGAGCACTACGCCTCGGTCATCCGCGACGACCCCAACGCCTTCCGGGGCTACTACCACTGGCAGGTCTATGTCCTGACCACCGAAGGCGAGGTGGTGATGCCGGTGGGGTTCGACGAGGACGAGCGCGTCCCGGTCGAGGAGTATCTGGCCGGGCTCGGCTGAGTCAAGGTGTCTTGACTCTATGTCTGGTTTGCTTTACGTTGAGGGGGTGGTTCGGAACCGCGCCCGAGGTCGGCTCAACCAGGTTCGACGACACCGGCGGGCCGCGGAGCTGACCCAGGCCGATCTCGCCGAGCAGGTCGGGGTCAGTCGCCAGACGATCGTGGCGCTCGAAGCGGGCGACTACGCGCCATCGGTGTACCTCGCCCTGGCGCTGGCCGACACCCTCGGCACCTCGGTCGAGGTGCTCTTCGATGAAGGAGATGGTCGACGATGACCGAACACCAGTGGATCGACGAACCGGCGCCGCAGCGCACCGGCGTGTTCATGCGGGTGGCGGCACAGATCGGTGACCTCAGCAGCCCGTTCTACGACGAGGAACGCCAGCGCGACGTCTGGAACGAGGCCTCGGCGGTCGGCCTGCAGGTCGCCATCTGGCTGGGCTTCCTGGCCGCGAGCGCGCTCGTCTGGGTCGGTGGGGCCGACCAGGTGCCGCTGGCCATCGGGATCTGTGTGTTGGTTGCCGTGCCGGCGGCGGTGGCCGAGACCTATGCGCGCAAGCTCGGGGTGAGGGCCGACTCCGTGGAGGCCAACCGGACCCGCCTGCTCGTACTCGCCCTACTGGCAACCGTGTTCTCGCTCGGGATGGCGCGTGCGTGGTTGAGCGACTTCCCGCCGAGCGGCGGCTTCGTGCCTGGCTTCAAGTCGGGCATGGCGATCGGTGCGAGTGGCGGATCGCTCGCGGTCCTCGCGCTGACCGTGAAGGGATACCTCGACCAACGTCGACGCGATCCGAGTGCTCGCCCGAGCGGGTAGGCGCGTTCGCTGGCACATTGTCTGTCACAGCCGTGGACCGATCGGTGTCTGAGAAGGTGTGGTGGGACGCACGCGCGAGCTCGAACCGACGCAACGGGAGCTGGTGGCGCAGTACGAGGCGCTACGCCGCTTCGCGTCCGTGGTCGCCGACTCCGACATGGACCCCGACGACGTCTGCCAGGAGGCGATGACACGGGTACTGCTCGCGGTCCGAGGCGGCCGGGGCCCGGCCCCCTCCGAGGTGGGGGCCTACGCCCGGCGGGCGATCGTCTCGGTGTGCTCGAACACTCGCCGCGGCATGGCCCGGCGGTCGGCGGCCGTTCGCCGAGCGGGCCGGACCAGCGACGAGGAGTTGCCGATGTATCCCTCGGAGGTCGCGGTCCTCGACGGCATCCCAGCTCGTGCGCGGGCCGTGCTCTACCTCCAACACGTGGAGGGGCGCACGTCCGAGGAGATCGGAGCGTGGTTGGGGCTGACCGCGGAGGCGGTGAGGGCGACGGCGTCGCGGGCGCGTCGGCGCCTGCGCGTCGAGGCCGACAGCGCGGTAGCGGCACAGGAGGAGCACCGATGAGGACCGACGAGCTGGTTCGCTCCCTGGAGGTTCGAGCACAGCGCGGCAATGTGGTGCCTGCGGAGCTGGCGGTCGCCACCTCCGCGGAGGTCGCGGCGAGGCGCCACCGTGTGCGCCGTGCGACCGTCGGCTCGCTCGCCGTCGTGGTCGTGCTGGTGGTCGGCGTGATCGGCTGGCGCGGTCCGGAGTGGTTCGACGGGGCCGTGCGGGTCGAAGCTCCTGCGGGTCCCGGCGGAGAGGACTCCGAGGGGAGCCTCGAGCGACCGGTGGTCGACGAGGAGCGGCGAGCCGAGCTCACCAGCAGCGTCCTGGAGAACCTGGAGGTCGTGAACCGCATCGGCCTCTTCGTTCCGGACGGCTGGACGGTCACCGGCGAGAACCTCACGCCGGACGTCTCCCCGCCCGTGGTCGCAGCGGTCGGCACCGGTCCGCTGCCCGCCGGAGGCGCAGAGGGCTGTCCTCATCTCCCGATCGAGTCGGTGCTCGCCATGGACGCCGACGACGTGCTCGTCGCACTCGTGGAAGACGGGAGCATCCAGTCGCCGGAACAGGCTGAATCGCTGTGGGACACACGAGCCGACGCCGATCACTCCGTCGCTGCCGACTGCGACGAGTGGCCGGCGGGTGTCGATGCCTGGCGGACCGAGTTCGCGGCCGAGGGTCGGGGCGTCTCCCTGCTCGCCGTAGCGGGTCCCGACGTGTCGGCGGAGCGGTGGACCGAGCTCGCCGTCGTGGTCGATCACATCTGGGTGCAGCACCCCGCGCTGTCAACGCTCGGTCCGCCGCCGGTCGAGCTGCCGATGACCGGCCTTCTCGGCCATCCCGTCACGGTCGACGGCCGCGACTACCTGGTGGGCGTCGAGCACAAGGAGGCAGGCGGCATGCGCCTCGAGGTGGCGGACATCGAGCTCGACGAGTCGGTGCTCTCGGGTTCGAGCAGCGCGGGAGCGATCCCCGGGACGACCTATTCGAGTGGCGGTCTGGTGGCTGGCTGGGCACCGGAGGGCACCGAGACCGTCGAGCTGGTGATGCGGGGCGAGACCCTCGCAACTCGGCCCGTCACGGTCGAGTCGGCACCGGACCTCCCGGTCTGGATCGTGAGACTCCCGAGCGAGCGCACCGCCGATATGGCGGTCAGCTCCCCCCGGTTCCTCGACGAGGACGGCAACGAGATCGACCCGAGCGGATAGCGCGGCTTCGCTGGCACACTGGGCGCTGACGTCGACCCAGGGGGGAACCTGATGCGCTATCGCTCGCTCGGCACGACCGGAGTGAAGGTCAGCACGCTCTGTCTGGGCGCGATGAACTTCGCTCGCGACAACGAGGACGAGGGCGTCGCCGTCATCGCCAAGGCGCTCGACGACGGGGTCAACTTCATCGACACCGCCGATGTGTACAGTGCCGGTCAGTCCGAGGAGGTCGTGGCCAAGGCCCTGAAGGGTCGACGCGACGAGGTCGTGCTGGCCACCAAGTTCCACGGCCCCATGGGTGAGGACCGCAACCAGCGGGGCAACAGCCGACGGTGGATCGTCCAGGAGGTCGAGAACAGCCTTCGCCGCCTCGACACCGATCGGATCGACCTCTACCAGGTGCACCGGCCCGACCCCGCCACCGACATCGACGACACCCTCTCCGCGCTCTCCGACCTTGTCCACCAGGGCAAGATCCTCTACCTCGGCTCCTCCACCTTCCCCGCCGAACAGATCGTCGAGGCCCAGTGGGTGGCCGACAAGCGCGGCCACGAGCGGTTCCGGGTCGAGCAACCCCCGTACTCGATCTTCGTGCG
>JBKGZW010000188.1:0-5128 GCA_046543225.1 Acidimicrobiales bacterium | reverse complement strand
GATCGCTCGATCAGGGCACCGGGCACATCGGTGAGCTCACCTATTTCGACGCGAGCTCACTTCCCTGACGGACCGCGAACCGGGACCAAGCAGTGGCGGGACCGCCTGACGGTGCTCGGCAAGGGGGCAGAGCCTGAGACCATTCGACTCGGGAAGTGCGGGAGTGGATGGCGGGCGTCTGAGCGGTGAAGGGAAGCGAAGGGGGAGGCCGGAGATGAACGGGCGTCAGCACCTGTATCACTCGGTCGCCGAGGCGTTGCGGGAACGGCTTGCCGAGGGCGCGTTCCAGGACGGTGCCCTTCCCGCCGAGCTCGACCTCGCAGCCGACTTCGGTGTCAGCCGGCTCACCGTCCGCAAGGCCCTCGGACAGCTCCGCGACGAGGGACTCGTCGAGGCGCGAAGGGGTTCGGGATGGTATGCGGCTCGCGGGCGTGTTCACCACACCTTGAACCATCTGGGAACGATCGAGGGACAGCTCGCGGACAAGGGGATCCTCGCTGAGCGGCGCATCCTCGACTTCAGCTTCGTACCCGCGACCGGGAAGGTGAAGGATGTGCTCGGCACCGACAGCGTCCTTCGGGTCACGCGCCTCAACCTGGGTGATGGAGAGCCCGTTGCTCGTGTCACCGCCTGGTGCCCCGAGCGCTTCGGGCGAGACATGTCGAAGTCGGCCGTGGAGCAGCACTCGATCTATGACCTGCTGCCGGTGCAGTTGCGCGAGGCGATCCAGGTCATCAGCGCGGTCGAGGCGGGAGAGGAGGACGCTCGCCTGCTCGGAATCCCGGTTGGGTCGGCCTGCCTGATGAGCGAGCGCACGACCTTCGACGTAGACGGTGAGCCCGTCCTGTACGCGATCGCTCTCTTTCCCGGACGAAGCATCGCCTACCTGGCCCACCTGTCGCGCCAGGAGCCGGGCACGGGTCTCCGGCTCGCCGCAATGGGCGACGAGGAGAGCAGCGCTCTGGACGAGTCCGACTGAGCGATCGGCTCGAGGGTCCCGACGCACCGGCTCCGGTCATCCGATGTCGCGGTGGGGACCGCGACCCGGACCGGGAGGGACCACCGGTCCTTGTGCGGGTCCCGTCCCCCGGCCGATGATGGGCCCGTCCCGGCGGCGCCCGCGCCACTGCGCGCCGGAGAAGGAGCGACCACCATGGACGGCTCGACCGTCATCTCCACGACCGGTCTGGTCAAGCGGTTCGGCGACGTCGTCGCCCTCGACGGGCTCGACCTCGAGGTCGGACGGGGCGAGGTCCACGGGTTCCTCGGCCCCAACGGCGCCGGCAAGTCCACCACCATCCGCATCCTGCTCGGCCTGCTGCGGGCCGACGCCGGAACGGTGCAGATGCTCGGCGGCGACCCCTGGACCGACGCCGTCGAGCTTCACCGCCACCTCGCCTATGTGCCCGGCGACGTCGAGCTGTGGCCCAACCTCACCGGCGGCGAGGCCATCGACCTGTTCGCCCGCCTGCGGGGCGGCTTCGACCAGCGCCGCCGCGACGAGCTGTGCGAACGCTTCGACCTCGACCCCACCAAGAAGGGCCGCACCTACTCCAAGGGCAACCGCCAGAAGGTCGCGCTCATCTCGGCGCTGGCCTCCGACGTCGAGCTGCTCCTCCTCGACGAACCCACCGCCGGGCTCGACCCGCTCATGGAGGCGGTGTTCCAGGACTGCATCCGCGAGGCCCGCCGCGACGGCCACACCGTGTTGTTGTCGAGCCACATCCTCGCCCAGGTCGAGGTGCTGGCCGACCGCATCTCGATCATCCGCCAGGGCCGCACCGTCGAATCGGGCTCGCTCGACGAGCTGCGCCACCTCACCCGCACCACCGTCGTCGTCGAGACCGCCGAACCCGCCGACGGGGTCGCCCGCCTCGACGGTGTGCACGGGTTCGACCGGGTCGACGGCCAGGTCCGCTTCGAGGTCGACGGCGACCGGATGGCCGAGGTGGTCAGCGCCCTCGGCCCCCTCGGCGTGCGGTCCCTGGTCGCCCACCCGCCCACGCTCGAACAGCTCCTGTTGCGCCACTACGGCGATGCACCCATTGGTGCCGACCACCCCGACGGCCACCCCGCGCCGGCCGGGTCATGACCGCTGCCACCGCCACCGTGACGCGGTCGCGGACCCGGACCGAGCCGAGGGCCCTGGCCGGGCTCGGGGCGCTGCTGGGGTTCATGGTGCGCCGCGACCGGATCCGGCTGCCCGCCTGGGCCCTGGGTCTCGGATCGTTCGCGGTCTACGTCTCGGTCGCCATCCCCACCGTGTACACCACCGAGGAGGACCTCCAAGCGGTCACCTCGATGCTCGCGGACCCCATGGGCCGTCTGCTCATCGGACCCGGCTACGGGTTCGACGCGCCCACCTACGACCGGGTCATCACCGGTGGCTACGGGCTGTACCTGCTGCTGCTGGTGGCGCTCATGAGCATCCTCACCGTGGTCCGCCACACCCGCGTCGAGGAACAGACCGGGCGGGCCGAGCTCGTGCGGGCCAGCGTCGTCGGTCGCGACACCCCGCTCACCGCCGCCCTGATCGTGACCACCCTGACCAACCTGGCCACCGCGGTCGTCGTGGGCGCCGTGCTGATCGGGATCGGTGGGTTCGGTGTCGCCGGATCGCTGCTGATGGCCACCAGCCTGCTGGCCACCGGCCTCGCCTTCGCCGGGGTGGGTGCTGTCGCCGCCCAGCTCAGCGAGTACTCGCGAGCCGCCTCGGGCCTGGCCGGTGCCGTGCTGGGCGCGGCGTTCGTCCTGCGCGCCGGGGGCGACATGGCCACCGAGGGCGGCAACCTCCTGTCGTGGCTGTCGCCGTTGGGCTGGGCCCAGCAGAGCGCCCCCTTCGTCCTCGACCGCTGGTGGCCGCTGCTGCTGCTGGTCGCACTCGCCGCGGTCACCACGGTGGCCGGCTACGCCCTGTCGACCCGACGCGACCTGGCGGCCAGCCTGTTCGCGGCCCGCTCCGGTCGGCCGCGGGCCCACCCGTCGCTCGGCACCCCGTTGGGACTCGCGGCGCGACTCCAGCGCACCGCCACGATCGCCTGGACCATCGCCCTGGCGGTGAGCGGACTGGTCTTCGGCGCCTTCACCGATCTCATGAGCGGGACCGTCGACGACCTGCCCGAAGCCTTCCTCGAGCTCTTCGGCGCCGAGGAGGCGCTCGCCGGCTACCTGGGCTACATGGCGGTGTTCATGGGCTACTTCGTGGCCGTGTACGCGATCCTCGCCGTTCAGGGTCTCGCCAACGAGGAGGCGAGAGGCCGGGCCGAGCCGCTGCTGTCCACCCCGCTGAGCAGGCGCTCGTGGCTGGGCACCAACGTCGCCGTCACCGCCGCCGGTGTGGTCACCATCCTCGCCGCCACCGGTGCCGCCACCGGCACGGGGGCCTGGATCGTCACCGGCGACGCCTCCTACCTGTGGGACCTCACCGCCGCCCACCTGAACCAGGCGCCGGCGGTGCTGGTCGTGCTCGGTCTGGCCACCCTGGCCTTCGGCCTCGCTCCCCGCGCCGTCCCCGCCACCTGGGCCGTGGTCGCCTACGCGCTGATCGCCGGCACCTTCGGGCGCCTGCTCGACCTCCCGCAGGTGGCGCTCGGCCTCTCACCGTTCGACCACGCCGCCGAGATCCCCCTCGAGGCCTTCGCCGTCGTGCCGGTCGTCGTCCTCACCGCGATCTCCCTCGCCCTGATCGCCGGTGGACTGGTGGCGTTCCGGCGCCGCCCGATCACCGCCGGGGGATGAGCGCTCCGAGGTCGAGGTGACCGGGCTGGGTCGTTCGGATCAATCCCGGTCTCGACCCTCTCTGACCGTAATCTGACCGGCGCCGCTGCCGACCCCGACGGTGTGACGATCGACACCCACGAGGACCGCGCCGCGATCGAGACCGAGTTCGCATCGCTGATCGCCGACAACGCCGGTGCGCTCGTCGCGGCGGTCAACGAGGACGGACTGTTCGTCCCCATGCCGGTGAGCTTCACCATCGAACGCAGTCGCATCCTCCAGGCCCGCTCGGCGCTGGACTTCGTCGTCGCCGAGGACCGGGCCACGGTGATCGATGCCTGGTACCTGGCCAAGGACACCGGGGTCGGCCATGCCGAGGTCCACCTCGCGGCCGCACCCCAGGAGACCACCCTGCTCGCGCTGTTCGACCTCACCGAGGTCCACGGCACCTACTTCTGCGTCGTCGTCCCACCCGAGGGCGCCGCCGACATCCGCCCCGAAGCGGTCGAGGGCATGGCCTCGCGTGTCACCTGGACCACCAAGTCCGACCGCGCCGAGTTCATCGACATGGACCCCGGCCTCGAGCGGATGCTCGGCTGGACCCGCGACGACCTGATGGGCAAACCCTCGCGGGAGTTCATCCACGACGACGACCAGGAGCTCGCCATCGACAACTGGATGTCGATGCTGGCCTCGGGTGGCGACGGGCAGCGGGTCCGGCTCCGGCACCTCCACAAGGACGGCCATTACGTCTGGATCGAGATCAACAACAAGAACCATCTCGACGATCCCGACACCCCCCACGTCGTGGCCCAGATGATCGACATCTCCGAGGAGATGGCCGCCCACGAAGCCCTGCGCGAGCGTGAGGAGCTGCTCGACCGCCTCGCCCAGGCCCTGCCCAGCGGGCTCCTCCACGTGCTCGCCGACGGGACCGTCGTCTACACCAACGAACGGCTCCACCAGATCGTCGCCGCGCCCCGCTCCGAACGGATCGACACCCAGCTCGCCACCGTCCTCCGTGAAGACTGGCCGGCCCTGCAGGCCGCACTCGACGCGGTCATCGCCGGCGACGACGCCGACCTCGAGCTCCGCCTGCAGCTCCCCGGCGAACGCACCCAGCGTCTCTGCCACTTCAACATGCGGTCACTGTCGGAGTCCGACGGCACCATCAACGGCGCCATCATCTCCATCGCCGACGTCACCGAAGCGGCCGTGCTGCGCGACGAGCTGCACCAACGGGCCACCGTCGACGCGCTCACCGGCTGTTTCAACCGGGCCACGGTGATGCACTCGCTCGAGCTCTGCGTCGCCGACCCCGACGAGTCGATCGCGGTGGTGTTCCTCGACCTCGACCGCTTCAAGGCCATCAACGACGAGCTCGGCCACGCGGCGGGCGACGAACTGCTCG
>JBKGZW010000187.1:0-5163 GCA_046543225.1 Acidimicrobiales bacterium | reverse complement strand
TCGAGGTGTGACGGGTCGCCGAGCTCGAAGTCGAACCGCAGCTTGGAGACACGGTCGTTCCCGGTGGTGGTCGTGCACGAGATGATGTTGACGTGGTGGTCGGCCAGCACCGCCGAGACGTCGCGCAACAGACGCGCGCGGTCGAGCGCCTTGACCTCCATCGACGCGACGAAGAACCCCGACGGGGCGGAGTCCCACTCGACGTCGATGAGCCGATCGGCCTGACCGGACATGAGCGACACCGCGTTGGCGCAGTCGGCGCGGTGCACCGACACACCCCGGCCGCGGGTCACGAACCCCATGATCTCGTCGCCGGGGACCGGCGTGCAGCAACGCGACAGCCGCACCATGACGTCGTCGAGCCCTTCGACGTGGACACCCGACGACGAGGCACCCGGTCGGTTCTTGGCGGTGCGCGCCGTGCGAGGCAGCTGCTCCTCGATCTCGGGCTCTCCGCCCCGGAGCGCCTTGGCCACCCGCCCGGCCACGGACTTGGCCGACACGTGGTGCTCGCCGATCGCCGCGTGCAGCGCGTCGACGTCGGCGTAGTTGAGCGACTCGGCGACCTCCTTCAGCAGCGGCGAGTTGGTGAGCTTCTGGACCGGGAGCCCTTCGCGCCGCAGGGCTCGTTCGAGCTCGTCACGACCGGTCTCGATGGCGTCCTCGCGCCGCTCGCGGGAGAACCACTGACGGATCTTGTTGGTGGCACGCGGCGTGACCGCGATCTTGAGCCAGTCGCGTGACGGCCCGGCCCCTTCGACCTTGGAGGTGAAGATCTCGACGGTGTCGCCCGAGTTGAGCTTGGAGTCGAGCGGCACCAGGCGACCGTTGACCCGGGCGCCGATGCAGGCGTGGCCCACCTCGGTGTGGATCGTGTAGGCGAAGTCGATCGGGGTGGCCCCCACCGGCATGGTGATGACCCGACCCTTGGGCGTGAACACGAAGACCTCGTCCTGTTCGAGGTCGATCTTGAGGTTCGCCATGAACGCGGAGGGGTCGGAGGTCTCCTGCTGCCACTCGATGATGCGGTTGAGCCAGGCCACGTCCTCGCTCGATGCCGCGTCCTTGTAGCTCCAGTGCGACGCCACCCCGAACTCGGCCCTGCTGTGCATCTCCGAGGTGCGGATCTGGACCTCGAGCGGCTTGCCCTGGGGACCGATGACGGTGGTGTGCAGGGACTGGTAGAGGTTGAACTTGGGCATGGCGATGTAGTCCTTGAACCGTCCCTGCACCGGCTTCCAGGTGGCGTGGATGGACCCGAGCGCGGCGTAGCAGTCCTTGACGGTGTCGACGGTGACCCGGATGCCCACCAGGTCGAAGATGTCGTCGAACTCGCGGCCCTTGACGACCATCTTCTCGTAGATGCTCCAGTAGTGCTTCGGGCGACCGGTGACCTCGGCCTCGACGTTGGTCTCGGCCAGCCGGGCCCGCACCTGTTCGAGCACCTGGGTGAGGTAGAGCTCGCGCTCGGGCGCGCGGGTGGAGACCATCTGGTCGATCTCGGCGTAGCGCTTGGGGTGCATGGCCGAGAAGGAGAGGTCCTCGAGCTGCATCTTGAGCTCCTGCATGCCCAGGCGGTGGGCCAGCGGCGCGTAGATGTCGAGGGTCTCCTGGGCGGTTCGGGCCTGCTTCCACGACGGCATGGCGGCGATGGTGCGCATGTTGTGCAGCCGGTCGGAGAGCTTGATGATCAGGACCCGCAGGTCCTTGGCCATCGCCACCAGCATCTTGCGCATGGTGGCGGCCTGCTGGGCCTCCTTCGAGTCGAACTTGAGCCGGTCGAGCTTGGTGACCCCGTCGACGATGGCGGCGACCTCGGGGCCGAGCTCGCGTTCGAGGTCGGCGACCTCGATGCCGGTGTCCTCGACCGCGTCGTGCAGGAGCGCGGCGGCGATGGTGACCGCGTCGAGGCCGAGATCGGCCACGATCTTGGCCACCGCCAGCGGGTGGGTCATGTAGGGCTCGCCGGACACCCGCGTCTGGCCCTGGTGGGCGTCGCGGCCGATCTCGTAGGCCCGGGTGATCATCGCCGCCTGGGCGCGAGAGTCGCGCCCCTTGAAGCGCGCCACGAGCGGCGCGACCTCGACCGACGGCGGCGCCAGCTCGCGCCGCCAGGGAAGGACGCGGTCGACGGTGGCCATGACCGCTGCTCAGTCCCTGCTGGTGGTCGTCATACCTTCAGGCTACCGGGGACCTGCACCCACGGTGACGACCCCGGCCTCAGCGTCGCTTGCCCTTCTTGCGGGGCCTCGGGGGGTGGGTGAGGGCGGGGGTGACACGGGGCGTGGGGGCTGCGGGTCCGGACCTGTCCGGCGCCGAGGACGTTCGAGATTGTCGGGACGCCTTGGCGTCGTCACGGGCCGCCTTGCGGCCGGCGCTGGCCATGCCCGCCACCTCGGTCGCCTCCACCGGCGTCGAGCGGTTGCCGCCCAGCTTGCGGCTGATCTCGGCGAACTGGGGCTCGCGCTCCTTGAGCCAGGTGAGAGCGGGGATGGCGACGAACAGCGACGAGTAGGCCCCGACCGCCAGGCCGATGGCCAATGCGATGCCGAACTCCTGCAGGGTGGTCGCACCGAGCAGCAGCGAGCCGACCAGGAGGATCGAGACGATGGGCAGCAACGAGGTGATCGTGGTGTTCACCGACCGCATGAACACCTCGTTGGTGGCGTAGTTCGTCATGTCGGTGTAGGTCATCTTGGTGCTGGTGCCGACCAGGTGGGTCGACTCCTTGACCTTGTCGAAGACGACCACGGTGTCATAGAGGGAGTAGCCGAGGATGGTGAGGAAGGCGATGACCGTCGCCGGGGTGACGGTGAACTGGAACAGCGAGTACACACCGACGGTGACCGCGATGTCGTGGACCACGGCGACCAGCGCACCTGCCGCCATCCGCCACTCGAGCCGGATCGAGAGATACACCGCGATGGCGATGAAGAAGTAGATCAGCGCCCGCTCGGCCGCTCCGGTGATCTCGTCGCCCCAGGTGGGGCCCACCGTGTTGATCGACACCTGGTCCGGGCTGGTGCCGGCGGCCTCCGCCAGAGCGCCAACGATCTCGTCGCTGTCGTCGACCGCGTCGACGCCGGCCTGCACCCGGATGGTGCGGGCACCGGCGGCGGAGGTGAGCTCCTGGATGCGGGCGTCGTGGTGATCGATGGGGCGGAGCGCGTCGCGGGTGCCCTCGACCGACAGGTCGGCAGAGGGAACCTCCCACACGCCGCCACCTTCGAAGTCGATGCCCAGCTCGAGGCCACGGATCGCCAACGAGGCGACGCAGATCGCCACCACCACCACCGAGATGATCAGGGCCTTGCCCCACGTCCGGCGGAGGTCGAAGCCGGGGTTGCCGCTGTAGAGCCGTCGGGCGATGCTCATCGGCCACCTCCCGCCGTCGCCGGTTCACGCACCGAAGGGGCAGCGCCGGCCACCGGCTCGGTGGCCGGGATCCCCAACCAACCCGGTCTGCCCCGGAGGCGGTGTGCCCGACCGAGACCGATGACCAGGGGTCGCATCAGGTAGTAGGAGACGATGAGGTCGAGGATGGTGGCCAACCCGAGGTAGAGCGCGAAGCCACGAACCGGACCGATGGTGAGCCAGTAGAGCAACCCCGCTCCGATCAGGGTGGTCACGTCGGCCTTGACGATGGTGGAGAACGCGGTCTTGAACGAACGCTCGACCGAGGATCGCACCGGCCGCCCCTCGCGCACGTCCTCCTTCACGTTCTCGAAGTAGACGACGTTCGAGTCGACCGACACGCCGACCGCGACGATGAGGCCGGTCACCCCGGCCAGGGTGAGGGCCAATCCCTGGGCTTCTCCGAGCCAGCTGATGATCGACCACAACAAGGTGAACGACACACCGAGCGACAGCATGGCCACGATGCCGAGCAACCGGTAGTAGGCGATCATGTAGATGGCCACCAGCACCACGCCGACGAGGCCGGCGACGACGCCCGCGTCGAGGGCGTCGCGACCGATGGTGGCCGACACGGTCTGGGTCTGTTGGGTCTCGAGCTCGACCGGCAGCGCACCGAAGCGCAGCACGAGGGCGAGGTCCTGGGCGCCCTCCTGGTCGAAGTTGCCGGTGATGGTGACCGCATCGTCGAACTGGGGTTCCTGGAACACCGGAGCGGAGATGACGGCGCCGTCGAGCACGATGCCGAGCTGGCCGGTGGGGCACTCGGGCTGGCGCTCGAAGCAGGCGCCGGCCAGCTCGTTGAACGGTTCGATCCCCTCCTCGCCGCTCTGGAGGTCGACCTGGACCAACCACTCGAGCGCCTGCTGGTTGTAGAGCGCTTCGGCGCCGGAGATGCCACTTCCGGTGAGTGCGGTCGGCCCCATCCGGTAGTGGCGCTCGACGCCGACCGAGTCGTCGCCCGCCAGCACGACCTCCTCCTCGGCGATGTCGTCTTCGGGTTCGGTCAGCTCGACGTCGGGTCCGACCTCCTCGAGCACCGGGCGGAACCGCAGCTCGGCGGTCTGGCCGATGAGGTCGAGGGCCCGCTGGGGCTCGTCGACGCCGGGAAGCTGGACGATGACGGTGTCACCCTGACGGGCCACCTCGGGCTCGGCCACGCCGAGGGCATCGACCCGGCGCCGCATGATGGTGATCGACTGGTCGAGATCCTCGTCGGAGGCCGGATCGGTGGGCTGGAGCACCACCGACACCCCGCCCTGCAGGTCGAGGCCGAGCAGGGGCTGGTTCCCGGCCGCGAGGGTGTAGATCAGCGCCGCCGCGGTCACGATGACGATCGCCAGCAGTGGCACCAGCTCCTGTCGGCGCATCAGCTGTCCTCGACGGCGTCGTCGCCTTCGCTCGTGTCGTCGCTCGCGGCGCCGTCGTCGTCGCCGTCGTCCTCGAAGTCGATCTTGGAGGCCACCGCCGCACTGGCGATGCGGATCTCGACGCCGGGCGAGACCTCGAGGAAGATGTCGTCGTCGAAGACGTCGGTGACGGTGCCGTAGATCCCCGCCGTGGTCAGCAGCTCGTCACCGGGCTGGATCGAGGCGACCAGCTCGTTGTGGCGCTTCACACGCCGCTGCTGGGGCAGGATCATGAACCCCCAGACGAACAGCACCATGACAGCGAGAAAGATGAGCAGGTCCACAGCGAACAACAGCCTTCCGATGGCGATCAGACCGGAGGGTCACGCTAGTCGCGACC
>JBKGZW010000025.1:0-23243 GCA_046543225.1 Acidimicrobiales bacterium | reverse complement strand
CGACGGATCGACCCACTGTCCCCCGATGTAGAACTGACCTACGTGGTCCATGCAACGCTCCCTACCTGTCAGACGTCTCCGACACTGTATGCCGTAGGTCGATTCCCCGCCCTGCGCCGGCTCCACGGCCCCGCCATGTCGACCGTCGGGCTAGCTGCTCGATGCAGCAGCGCGGTCCTCGGCCACCGCGTCGTAGGCCTCGTAGTCAGAGCCCGTGTCGTCGGCGAACTCGAACTCGAGCATCCCGACCGCCTCCCACTCCTTGCGCAGGTGACCGTCGTTGGCGTCGAGCAGACCGAGCTTGCGGACGTTGGGCACCAGCTTGGCGAAGAAGCTGCGCTGGAACACGGCGAACTGGTTGGTGCCGAGCTTGCCGGCTGCCTCCGCCAGCGACGGCCGCACCGCCTCCTCGGTGGTGCCCAAGCGCTCCCACACCTCGGGGGTCGTCGAGCGGCGGCGGCTCCGAACGGTGTTCTCGAGGAGGAAGTCCTGGCGCTCGGCCAACTCCGCCGAGCTGAGCTCCTGGTAGTACTCGGCGAGGCTCAGGACCCCGAAGGCCACATGGCGGGCCTCGTCGGCCATGACGTAGCGGAGCAGCTTCTTCAGCAGTGGCTCCTCGGTGGCACGCAGCATCGAGCCGAACGCAGCCAGGGCGAGTGACTCGATCACGATCTGCATGCCGAGGTAGGCGATGTCCCAACGGCTGTCGCTGATGAGATCGTCGATCTGCTGTTCGAGGAACGGACTCATCGGGTAGGCGTCGCCGAGCTTGGTGTGGAGGTACTTGGCGAAGACCTCGGTGTGGCGGGCCTCGTCCATCGTCTGGGTCGACGCGTAGTACTTGGCGTCGATCCAGGGGACGGTCTCGACGATCTTGGCGGCGACCATCATCGCGCCCTGCTCACCGTGCATGAACTGGCTCAGCGAGCCCTTGAGCAGCTCGATGCCGAGCGCGGTGAACTCCTTCTCGGTCCACGAGGCGAACGGCGACCCGGGGATCTTCGCCGCTTCGCGCGCCAGCTCCACCGTGAGGTTCTGCTGGGGAGAGGATTCCACGAGGCGCTCAGGATCGACCTCGGTGGCCCAGTCGAGGTCGGTGACCGAGTTCCACTGGGAGGCCATCGCCTTGTTGTAGAGGGTGACCAGCTGGTCCCAGCTGCGGTCGTAGTCCCACAGGAAGATGCGGGGCGCGTTGTCGGTGATCAGCTTGATCGATCCGTCCATCTCCGCCTGGCTCGGAAGCCGCGGAACCGCTGTGTCGGTCATCAGGTGTCTCCCCTCTGTTGTGCCCCGGTCGCGGTTCGCCCCGGTCCTGGGCGTCGGGCATCAACGAAGAATAACTGTTCTTCTTCCGATGTCAAGGGCGGGAGCAGCCCCGGCCACCGCCGCGAAGGGTTTGGTCAGCCGTCGGGGCTCGGTTCCTCGCCGCGGGCGTCGTGGTCGGTGGTCGCCATGGTGCGGATCACCCGCTCGAGGAACCGACTCCATGCCTCGGCATCGGGCGCATACTGACCGGCACCCCGCTGGACCATGAGTCCCAGGTTCAGGCTCTCCATGAAATAGACCACCGACGGGAAGTCGGCGTCGGCATCGGCGGTGCCGTCGTCGATCGCCCGCCGGATCATGTCGGCCGCGATCGTCGCCCGCCACTGCTCACGCGCCTCGGCGATCGCCTCGGCCACCTGAGGCTGGCGCCTCGCCGCGATGAAGGCCTCGAGCTGGGTCGCCTCGGCGTCGCTCAGGGCACCGTGGGCGCGACCCGAATCGACCAGCACCTCACCGACCGTGCGACCCTCGAACCGTCGCCGGACAGCCGAGCGCTCCACCTGGCCGATGACGGCCTCGACGAGCAGCTCGTCCTTGGAGGAGAACCTGCCGTAGAGCGCACCGCTCGACAGACCCGATGCCTTCACGATGTCTTTGATCTTGGTGCCGGAGTAGCCCTTCTCGGAAAAGACCTTGGCGGCGGCGGCGAGCAGCTGCTCCCGGATGGGATCGTCGGCATCGGTTCGGTCAGCCGACTCATCGGCCGCGCGCTCCAGCATCGAGCACGAGAGTACTGCAACGCAGCGAGGGCTCGACCCCGGTCGGCCTCGAGATCGGACCACTAGCCTGCGGCCATGATCCGAAGCTTCGAAGAGCACACGCCCCGGATCGCAGCGACCGCCTGGATCGCGGAGACGGCGTTCGTGATCGGCGACGTCGAGATCGGCGAGGGTTCGAGCGTGTGGCCCTCCGCCGTCGTGCGGGGAGACTTCTCGTCCATCCGGATCGGGGCCAACTGCCACATCGAGGACGCCGCGGTCGTCCACTGCGGCGAGCCCCTCGTCCTCGGCGACAACGTGACTGCGGGGCACGGGGTGGTCGTGCACTGCCGACAGGTCGGCGACAACGTCCTGCTCGGCAACAACGCCACCATCCTCGACGGCGCCCAGATCGGCTCGTTCTGCATCGTGGCGGCGGGCGACTCCCGCGCCGCGCGCCTCGAGGCCCGAGGCCGCACCGACGTGGGGTACGCCGACATGGTCCGTCGCTACCGCGCCGCCGGTCTCTGATCCCGAGAACCGGGTGCCGCTGGCGGCGGGCAGGATCCCCCACTGGAGAACCGCTCCCCCATCCCGAGCGCGCCGACGCGACACACGACGGGGACGCCGCCGGAGCTGGAACCACCGGCGCCCGACCCAGGGCCAGCATCAGGTGCTCACGGGGTATCCACCCAAGCGGATGCTGGCGCCAGCCAGGGTGAACAGGACCGCGGCCAGCGTGACGACACGGATGTGCCAGGCGAGTGTCGGCAGGGTCGCATCCGACAGCTTGGGGATGACACGGAGTCTGGCGTGGACGGCGAGCCCGACAGTGGCGGCCAGCAGACCGAGCTTGACCTGGACCATGAGCGCGAGCGAGTTGGCCTCGAACCAACGATCGGGCGGACCGAGGAGGCGCTCCGCCAGCCACAGCCCGGTGACGATCTGGATCGCCAGCGCTGGGAGGCCGATCCGTTCGAACCGTTGCTCGAACTCGCTGACCGACCTGGCGCTCCGTTGCTCGAGAGCGTTGGGAAGGATGGTCAACGCGAGCACCAGATGCCCACCGGCCCAGACGGTGGCACCGATGATGTGCAGGCTCAGGAAGGTGTAGTAGCTCGCCATCTCAGGTCGGACTCATCATCGCACGACTCAGTCGCGAGTCGGTCAAGCCAGCACGGCAATGGCGGTGACGGCGACCACGGCGATCCCGAAGAACATCTGCTGCAGTCCGATCACCTTGGCCGGCCGAGGAGCGACGCGCACCGCACCGACGTTGAACCCGGCGACGCCGACGATCGCGAGCGCGGCAGCGAGCGGAACGGCGCCGGCCAACCACCCGACGGCGACGACGACCACGGCGAGCGCTTGCGCCAGGTCGCTGTGCCAGAGGTGGTGCGGCCGGCCGTGGCCGCGCAACACCTGTGTCCGCGCGTGGGGGATCGCTGCGGCCGCTCGTGCGGCGACGACGAGCCAGAGGGCCATGGCCACCGCCGCCTCGGCATCACCCAGCAGGGCGATCGCGGCGGCGACCGAGCCGATGCCGATCGTGCCCGCGAGCTCGGGCAGGAGTCGTCGACCACGGCTGCGCATGTCGAACCACAACTCGATGGCCACGAGCGGTGCCGCGGCGATCAAGGGCAGCCAGAACCAGCGTCCGTCTGCGCCCGCGGCCGCCACCGCGACGAGGACGACGAGCGCGAACAGCTCGACGATCGCCACCCGCGCGGCGACCCTGGTCCGCGCCAGCCACCGTCCGCGCCAGCGATCGACGAGGACGAGCTTCAGCGGGGTCCGGGCGAGGAACGCGAGCATCGCCGCAAGACCGAGTGCCAGACCCGGCCAGGACCACGCCACCAGCAGGCCGAGCACGACCGGTTCCAGCGTGAGGCTCCAACCACCGTGCTCGGTTGGCATCGCCACCGCTCGCACCGTCGCCCGGTCGCCGGCGCGGCTCCGGCCGTCCGCGGCAACAGTGCCGTGGTGTCCGGTCATGGCGAGAGCCCGGGATCGACCGGTCGGAGATCGTGGGAGCCGATCACACCGCCCACCGGGCGAGCACGCACGAGGATGAGGAGGGTCAGGCCGCAGACGACGAGCATGCTCTGATAGCTGCTGTGCAGGCCCACTCCGCCGGCGACCAGGAGCGCGAGGCCGATCGCGAAGGCTCGGTCCCTGCGAGCCGCGCTGGCCAGGACCGCGGCCGTCAACCCTGCCGCCGCCGCGTAGAACAGAGGTGGCAGATAGCCCGGGAGCCCGAACGTCCACAGGATGAGGATCTTGGTCGTCGCCGCGCTGGCTGTGAGGGCACCGAACACGACCAGGCCGACCCCGGCACCGATGAGACGGTCGCGGCCATCGGTGCGCACCACGAGCGCCAGCGCGACGACTCCCACGAGCAGCAGCAGCTCGGACGCGGCCAACAGCTCCGACGTCGACCTCGGTCGCAGGCTGCCCCCGCCCGAGAGGTCCTGGGCGATCGCGTGCGCGGCCGCAGCCACGAAGGCTGTGCCGAACAGACCGGCGAACGCTCGCAGTCGCGAGTCGGTGAGGGCGAGACGCAAGGTGAGCACCGCCACCGCTCCTCCGACCATCACCGCGAGTGCCACCCCGGTGATCACATCGAACCGGGCGGCGACCGCGGCCAGGACCACCGCACCGACTGCACAGGCCTCGGCGCGCTTGTCGTGCCGGGCGAGCAACGGTACGAGCAGCGCGAGGGTGATGGCGACCAGCACGGCACCGGCGTGAAACGCGAAGCGACCGACCGACGACACCACCTGGTACGGACCTGCCAGCTCCTGGATGCCCGGGATGTGGATCGCGGTGCGGGTCGCCAGCCTGAGCAGCGCGAGCTCGACCAGCGCAGCGGCGAGGGTGGGGCCGGCGAGCCACCGTGCGAGCTCGACCTCGCGAAGGCCAGCCACTGACCGGCCTGCGGGTGAGGCGATGTCGGTCATGGTGAGCGCTGCCCGCGCGGCTCGAGCAGGAACGTGAATCCCAACCCGATGACGACGACGCCGAGGACCGTGGCGCCGATGATCAAGAGCAGCGCAACATCGCTCCGCGGAGCTGCCGGCAGGTCCGTGTCCGAGATCGACAGCTGCAGGAACGCCGAGACCGCCTTCTGGCCGTTGCGGTCGCCGGCGGCGCCGTCCCAGGCCGCCACCGCCACGTCGGTCGTGGATCCCAGGTCGAAGGCCGGTCGCTGAGCATCGGCGGAGGAGAGGGGCCGGGTGAAGACGACCGCCCACTCGTCACGGTCCCACCGGCCCGAACCGTTCACGGTCTGATCGGTCGCAGGACCGAGGGTGCCGAACCCCACCGCGACGAGATCCTGCACGGGACCGAGACCGGTCAGCGCATTGGGGTTTCCCGCTGCCCGGGCAGGGAAGTACAGGTCGTCGGTCGACGGGTAGCCGTCGACGTAGCCGTCGGCGTGGAGCTCCTCGACCGAGCTCGGGAGCCCCCGCTGACTGTCGGCGCGCCAGTGCCAGATGTTGACGCCCTCGTCGGCTTGACCCATGCACAGTGGTGGCGCCGTCGACGCGGCGACCGCCGGGAACTGAACGGCCACCGCGTCGGCAAAGTCCTCGCTCGCGACGGTGCTCTCGTCGGCCGTGGGGTCGGGCCACGCCACGCGGATGAACAGCGCGTTGCCGTCGTGCACCGCTTGGACCCGAGCCGCGGGCAGTGTGCTCCCGCCGAACGGGTAGGTGGTGCGCTGGGCGCTGAGGGCGACCTCCGCCACCGGAGCCCGATTCCAGATCGAGCCACCAGGATCGAGATCGGGGACCTGGTCGACCCGCATCGCCTCGACCACGGTCGACTGCGAGACCGCGGGGTTCGCGCCGAGGAACTGCAACATGCCCGCGACCACGAGGGCCAGGGCCACGGTCACCGACCGGGTCCTGGTCGTGGAGGTTCCCGCAATCCGTGTGATCACCGCGGTGTCCCCCTCGGGCCGGGCATCGACACCGGTGTGCCCGGTGCCCATGGCATCTGATCGCTGTCGTCGCAGCCAGCCTCGTCGAACCCGCAGCCCCCGTCATCGGGTGGGATCGGTGGGAGGGGTCGATCGAGGTAGGCCTCGGGCACCGCCCCGAGCGAGGTGCAGTCCAGCTCGATCCAGGTCCGGAGGAGCTGGCCGATCATCCGGTACGGCTCGTCGGCCGCCGAGATGGCGAGGCGATCAGCGAAGGCGCCGGCCCAGCGACCGAGGTGGTCGCGCATGAAGATCACTTGGGTTCGGTGGCACTCCTCGACCTCGTCGGGACCGAGCTCGTCGATGGCGACCCCTTGCTTGTGGGTCATGAACGCCATGAACTCGAGCTCGGTGCAGATGTGGTCGTGTCGTTCGGGCTCACGGCCACCCACCCGGAGGCCGTGAGCCCGGTAGAAGGCGCCGACATCGGCCATCAGGTCGGTCTGGACGAAGATGTCGCTCGACACGTAGGCGCTCTCGTAGGGCGGGTGATCGCGGGAGTCGATGGGCGGGAAGGTCATGGTGTGGGCGCGGCGCAGGTGGTCGGCCGGACCGTCGAACATCGCGAGCAGGTCACCGACCATCGGCCCCAGCCGGGGATCGTCGATCACGATCAGCGCGGCCAGCGGGCCCACCGTCTCTCGCAGCTCGGCCAGCCGGGCGTCGCCTGGATGGGCGAGTGCCCGGCTGAGGAAGCCGTAGACCACGCTGCGGGCGATCGCGGTGTCCCGATCCTCGTGCTGGCTGTTCGGCGTGGTGCTCATGGCACTCCTGTCAGATCGAGTTGTACTTCCCGAGACGCTCATGGATGGGCTCGTCGACGGTCACCCGGACGATCTCGCGCCCTTGGCTGTCGAAGCCGACGACGGTGTCGTCATAGAGGGTGACCGGCTCGCCGTCGACGGTGATCTCGGCGAAGGCCGGTCCTTCCTCGATCTCGTAGCTGAAGACGATCTTCTGGTGGGCCCGGAACAGCTGGAGCACCGCACGCAGCTCCCGCGACGGCCGCGAGTAGCGCTCGATCGCCCGGTCGACACCAGGCCCGAACATCTGGCGCAGGTAGGGGCGTGGCACCCATCGGGGCGGGATGTAGTACACGTTCGGCTGTGTGCCGAACTGCGGGTACAAGGGCAGGGCCACCTGCTCGATGTGCACGAGGAAGTACAGCGGGTTCTTCGGATCGTCGGCCCAGGTGCCGTCGGCCTCGGTGCGGGCGAGGCCCTGCAACCGGATCTTGCCGACGCAGGCAGCCATGCAGCGGGTCTCGGTCGGGACTCCGTCGGTGAGGGGGTCCTGGCCCTCGATGCGCGGGTAGCAGGCGATGCACTTCTCGGTGGTGCGCGTCGTCGGCCGGTACATCGTCTTCTTGTAGGGGCACGCCTCCACGCACTTCCGGTAGCCGCGGCAACGCTCCTGGTCGACCAGCACGATGCCGTCCTCGGGGCGCTTGTAGATGGCGTTGCGCGGGCAGGCGGCGAGACAGCCCGGATAGGTGCAGTGGTTGCAGATCCGCTGGAGGTAGAAGAACCAGCCGTCGTGCTCGGGCAGCCGGGTGCCGCCGGACGCGTGCGCCGTGGCGTGGTCCTCGAACGCGTTCGGGCCCTTCCACTCTTCCTCGGTCGGGAGGTAGCCCACCACGTTCTGGGTGTCGCCGTCGGCCGCTTCGAAGATGGTTTGGCCCTCGTAGCGCCCGTAGGGAGCACTCACCGGCTGACCGTCAGCGGGATCCCAGATCGCCTCTCCGCGATCGGCGTCGGCGAGCAGCTCGAGCGTCTTCACGTCCCAGCCGTCGGGGTAGCCGCCATAGGGCTTGGTCTCGACGTTGTTCCACCACATGAGCTCTTGGCCGGGCGAGTGGGTCCAGGTCGATTTGCACGCCATCGTGCAGGTCTGGCACCCGATGCAGCGGTTGATGTTGAAGACCGCGGCGAACTGCCGGTCGGTCTGGCCCGCATCGAACCGGTAGTCCATCTCTCGACCGAGGTGCCAGTTGTAGACGACAGGCATCAGTGCACCTCCTTGGTCCCGGTGCCGCGGAACACCTCGGCCAGGAGCTGGTCGATGAACGCCGCTCCGCGCCGTCGGTAGATGTCGTGGGCGCCGGCGAACTGGGGGGTCTCGAACAGCATCCGCACCTTCGCCTCGCGCCAGCCGAGCAGGGCGTACTCCTCGACGAAGGCGCGGCCCAGCTCGTGGTCGGCGTCGACGCCGGGGGCGACGGGGAAGCGCATGCCGACCAGCTCGTAGGGATCGTCGCCCTCGACGGCCTTGGCAGCGCCATCGGGCAGCGCCCGTTCTGCCGCAGTCAGCAACCGCACCGGTGTTCCCTCCATCAACCGACCCCCCTCACTGTGATGAGCCCACCCGAGAGGTAGCTCTGCATCCTCGCGTTCTCCTCGCCCGGCGCCCGGCCCGTCGTGCCCCGCCACCAGCGACCCTGGCCCCCGACACCACCCGGAGCCGCCTTCGTCACTCGGATCAGGGTCTCCTTGGGGGTCGTGTTGATGGCGTGGTTGTCGACGTCGAACCCGAACACGAACGCCATGGCGCCGGCACGCTTGTGGAACAACGTGTCGGTCTGGTGCATCGGAGGCGCCCAGCCACGCGTGACGCTCTGCTGGCTGCCCGATCGGAAGCTCGACTGGTACCCGGTGGGAGCCAGCGCCCTGTGGTCGTCGCGCTCCGCCTGAGCCCGGAACGTTCGCGGAGTCGCCATGTAGAAGGCGTGCTTCAGCATGGTGACGCCCCGCGGGTAGGCCGGGTTGAAGGTGAGCCGAACCTGCAGCCGGGCGACCTCGAAGAACGCGTCGTCGTCCCCGGTGTCGATGAACGGGCGGTCGGCGGAGCTGGCGTCGACCCACACGTAGTCACCGCCC
The DNA here is from genome assembly GCA_046543225.1 of Acidimicrobiales bacterium. Taxonomy (GTDB): domain Bacteria; phylum Actinomycetota; class Acidimicrobiia; order Acidimicrobiales; family SKKL01; genus SKKL01. The sequence continues at coordinate 14,358 of JBKGZW010000025.1, read as the reverse complement.
GCCAGCCCGAGATCCCGGGCGTCGTCGGGGTTCATGTGGATCTGGGGCTCCCCGACACCCGGCATCCGGGTGTCGGTGCGATAGGGATCGCCGAAGTTGGACGCCCAGAGCCAGTGCCAGTCGGTGACCGCCCACGAGGAGTGCACGCTGTGCCGCGACTTCGGCGTGAGGCAGAGGAAGCGGTAGCCCTCTTCGAACAGGGGGTTGGTCGTGGCCTTCGCCTCCTGCCACGACATCTTGATGTTGCGGACCTGGCGCATGTCGGCGTCGACCTCGGCCGGGTCGATCCCGTAGTCCTCGGGTCGGAGGAAGCGGCTGGTCGACACGATGACGTTCGGCAGGTGCCGCGTCGCCTCGACGGCTTCGCGGTGCACGATGAGGTTCTCCCCGTACTCGATGGCCTCGGGGATGTCGACGTAGGCGTTGAGGCGTCCGGTGTCGGTGTAGAAGGGAAGACTGTCGCGGATCTGCTCGAGGAAGGGGACGCGCGGGTAGGTCCGGTACTGGAACAGCGCTCCGCCCGGTTCGCCGTAGCGGCCCGCGAGGACATCGGCGGTCGTGTAGCCCTCGGTCGTGAACGACGCCGCGAGCACCCGGTCGAGATAGACCTCTGGCCGGTCGGAGAACTCGAAGTACTGTCCGAAGCGTTCGTCACCGGTGAGCCGGGTCAGCGCTCGAGCGGCACCGGCGAAGATCTCGATGTCGTCGCGGGTGTCGTGGAGCGGATCGAGGCCTCCCTGCCAGATCTGCAGGAACGGGTTGGAGCAGGACCCACCCATCTCGAGTGTCCTGGCCTCCAGCCAGCTGTTGGCGGGGACCATGATGTCGGCGAACTCGGCGGACCCGGTCCACTCGATCTGCTGGTCGACGACGAGGTCGACCTTCGGGTTCACGTGCTTGATGATGTGGTAGGCCCACTTCGCCTGGTTGATCAGGTTGGCGTTGTTGTACCAGATGACCTTGGTGGGGGTCGGCAGATGTGTCCTGCCGGTGAAGACCTTGCGTCCGACGGCGGGCGTGTCGACCACGAGCGGGCGATCGCCGTAGCCCCAGTAGCTCGTCTCCTCACCGTGAACCGTGTGACGCTGGTTGTCGGAGTTGTACCTCGCATCCGGATCCATCAGTGGATGGAACGGGTCTTCGTTGATGAACCCTCCCACGCCTGGGCCGTGCCACGGCGCACCGTGGAAGATGCCGCCCTTGTAGTTGCCGGCCCAGGTCGACACACCGCCGCCGGGGATGCCGACGCTGCCGACCAACATCGCCACCAGATAGCAGGCCCGGTTGTGCAGGGTGGCGTGGAAGTAGTGGTTGATGCCCTCACCGATGTGGATCGCGGCAGGCTTGATCGTCGCGAAGTCCTCGACGAGCTGCTCGATCAGGTCTCGGGGGGAGCCTGTGATGTCGACGACCGTGTCGAGGTCGTAGTCGGCCAAGTGCTCGCGGTACATGGCGAACGCCGAGGCCACCCGCACCTCGGTGCCATCGGCGAGGGTGACCGTGCCCTCGAAGTCGAGCTGGGGGTCGATGCCGCCGGCGGCGAGTCTCGTCCCGACATCCTCACGGCTGATGGCGCGCGGCCCGCCGCTGGCCCGGTCCCACACGACACGATCGCCGAGTTGCTCGTACTGCTCGGCCGTCATCCCGTGGATGGTGAAGCTGGGCCCGTCTGCGTCGAGCAGAGGCTGATGGTCGCCGAACAGCTCGTCGGCACGAAGGCGCTGCAGGGTGTCGAGGCGCACGAGGAGGGGCATGTCGGTGAACTCGAGCAGGAACCGCTCGTCATAGGCGTCGCGGTCGATCAGGGCCTTGGCGATGCCCAGCACCAGCGCCGTGTCGGACAGTCCGGCCCGCACCGGGATCCAGTAGTCGGACTTCGTCGACGGCGGCCCGTACTCGGGGACGATCGAGACGATCTTGCCGCCACGCTCCATCACCTCGTGGAACCAGTGGCTGTCGGGCATCTTGTTCTCGACGAGGTTCTTGCCGATCATCACGACCAGGCGACTCCGGCGCATGTCGTTCATGTCGACCTCGGTCGACTGGAGCCCGTGGACGAACGGGAAGCCCGGTGCCTGGTCGCCTCGCCACGTGTACTCGGACCACTCGCGCCCGCCGACCGCTTCGTCCTCGCCCACGCCTCGGACGTCGGCGTCGAGCAACGACAGCATGTTGGCGAACCGGAAGAGGCTGAACTTCCCGGCGACGCCGTGCACCGGGAGCGAGGAACCGAACTTCATGGTCCGCACGCCCGAGCCCTCCCAGAACTCGAGCATCTCTGGCTCGTATCCGTCTTCGTCGAGCAGCCGCCGCTCCCCCTCGTCGCCACTGTAGGTCTCGGCGATGGCCCGAAGGCCCAGGGCGAGGTACTCGTCCACCTCGTCCCAGCTCACCCGTTCGAAGTCGTCGTCACCGCGAGCGTCGAAGCGGTAGCGCGTCCGTAGCGAGGGGTCGTCCGACAGCGAGGGGAACCCGTCGTCGGCCCACTCCTTCCAACCGGCGCGGACCATCGGGTACTTGGCTCGGTACGGACCGTAGACCCGCCGGTGCAACGTGTAGCCCTTCGGGCATCCGCGTGGGTTCCAGGCCACCGTCGAGGTGTTGCCCTGCGGATCGCCGTAGGAGGCCCCGTCGTAGTTCTGCTCGATCCGGGTCACGACACCGTTGCGGAGGAACGCGCGCAACCGGCACATGTGGGTGTCGTTCGGCGCGCAGACGAAGGTGAAGCTGTCGTCGTACGCGTACTGGTCGCGATAGAGACGTTCCCAGTCCCGGTTGGGGTAGGCGAGCAGTGGGTTGTCGATGCCCTCCTGTGCGCTCAGGAAGTGCATCCCGAGACGCAGGTAGGCGACGCTGGCAGCCGCAGCGCCGCCGGAGATCTGGAGGAAGGCTCGCCGCGACATCCCTCCGCCGGTCGAGACGTGCTGTGGTGCTTCGACTTCTTCCCCAAGTCCCACACTGCCAATCGACCGCGGTCGGACGTCGTTGCGAAAGGGTCTTTGGTCCCAAGAATCATGGCGCTGGTCCCATTCCCACCCTCGAGGTCACGCGGGGCCAGCCGCGGTAGCTCAGACCGCGACCGCGACCTCGGGAAACGAGCGCCGACGCACGTCTCGCACCCCCTCGGCGAGGAGGCTGTCGGCGACTCGCGTCAGGTCGTCGGGTGTGGCCTCCGCCCAGGCCCTGGCCCGTCGACGCGTCCCGTGGTGGCGGAATCCCGACACCACCACGGGACGGTCGACGGCGGCCAACCACCGCCCGGTGGCCGCGACCTGATCCGCACTGTCGTTCACCCCGGGCACGACGAGCAGCCGCACCTCGGTGAGACGCTGGCGCGCCGCGAGATCCCGGATCGTCGCCAGCACCCGTTCGTTGTCCCGCCCGGTGAGCACCCGGTGCGTTGCGGGGTCGAGGGCCTTGAGGTCGACCATCGCTCCGTGCATCGAGGTGGCGAGCACGGACCAGACGGCGGGGTCGGCGTCGCCGTTGGTGTCGACCAGGCGGGTGAGCCGCGAGGTCGCAGGCTCGAGTGCCAGCTTCTCGAACAGCTCGTGCACAGCCTCCCACTGCACGGTGGCCTCCCCGCCCGACACCGTGACCCCGGCGAGGAACGGGGCCACCTCGGCGATGTCGGCGACGAGCTGATCGACGGTCATCCACCGAGCGTCGGGCGATCGTCGGGCGATCGTGTGGGGGTTGTGGCAGGCCCGGCAGTTGAACGTGCAGCCCTGGAGGAACAGGGCGTAGCGGTGGCCGGGCCCGTCGACGTAGGACGAGCGCACGGTGTCGGCGACGAGCAGGAAGGTCACGTCCGCGTCTCCCGCTCATGTGAGCGGACCCGCTGCGGGGTGCGCCGGTCGAGCCCGGCGTTGGCGAAGGAACCGGCACCGAGCACCGAGCTGGAGTGCCGTACGGCGTTGGATTCGGCCACCTTGGCGATCTCGCTGCGGCGCACCAGGTAGCCGGTGACCCGCACGAACTCCCCGTTGGCCACCTCGAAGGTGACGTCGCGCATCCCGAGGCCAAGCGCACCGCGTGCCACATCGACCACCGCCTGGGGGTTGTCGACGACGGTCTCATCGAGCCGCACGATGTCGCTCACCCCAGATGGCAGATGCAGGTGGTTGGGGGCGACGGCCGCGAGATGCCGGTACAGATCGGGCTCGGTGCCGACCCGCACACGGGTGCCAGCGGTGAACCCGCGGTCGCTGTCGAGCCCGGCCTGGGAGTGCAGCAGCGCGTGGCCTCCGGTCCCGTCGCAGTGCGGCATGGGACGGTGGTGCACGAGCTCCGCGGCTCGGGCGACGATGGCGTGAGCGAGGTCGTCGGCCGCGTCGTCATGCCCGTAGCGGCCGTCGCGACCGTCGAGGGCGAGGAGCTGCTCGACGCACTCGGCCAGCCCGACGATGCCGAACATGGCGGTGAACCGGTCCAGCGAGAGCAAGCCCTCCTCCACCAGCCACGAGTGGTCGAAGAAGCGGGCCTCCTCCACCAGGTGCCGGATGCGGGCCTCCATGAGCTCGGCGGTCAGGGCGATCGCGCCGGGGAGCGTCTCCTCGACGAAGCGCGCCGATGGTCCGGTGTGGCGACGCGCTGCTTCGAGCAGGTTGAGCCGCACGAGGGTGTGCGATCCACCGCCGACGGGAAGGGCGTTGTAGCAGGACACGACGCCGTAGCGCTCCCCCAGGTCGGCGACCATCATCGGGTGGTTCACCAGGTGGGGCTGGGCGACGGTGACGATCGTGCGGGCCGCCTCACCGAGCAGGTCGTCAGGGGTCTCGTCGGGGTCGACCCGCAGGCTCAGGTTGGGCACCACCTGGTGCAGGTCGCGGTGCACGGCGAGGGCGGCCCGGGTGACCCGGCCGTCGGTCGGCCCGAGGTTGGCGTGGGCGAAGGCGTCGGGGAACAGCCGGTCGAGCAGGATCCAGAAGCGCCGCAGGCGGTCCCGCAGCTCATCGTCGTCGAGGTCCGCGGCGAACGGCTCGAGGAGCCGGTCGATGTCGCCGAACCACACCGGGTAGCCGGTGATCGACGGGACGTTGGCGTAGACGGCGAGCAGGAACGTGGTCGCCTCGTCGAAGGTGGTCGGAGCCGGCAGTTCGAGAAAGGCGCTCCCCTGCTGCATCGCCCTGGCGTAGTCGGGCAGCGTGTAGCGCGGCCGGTAGGGGGCGTGCCCCTCGGCCAGGTCGCACACGAGCCCCTTGTCGAGTGCCAGGGCGACCTCTGGGCTGACCGCCGGCGGGTCGAGCACGCTCTCGGCGGCACCGGCGAGGGCCTGGACGCGCTGGCGGTAGGTGAGGGTGGGGTCGTCGATGATCGAACGGATCTGCTGGCGATGCTCCTCGAGTCCCATGAAGCCCAGGATCCTGCACCGGAGCGCCTCGGCGGTAGGGCCGAAGGTCGCATCCGGATCACTCCCGGACCCGTGGGTCTCTACCCGTCAGGGAGGCCCGCCACCGCCCGGATCCGGCAGCCCGGAGTGGCGGGCGGACTCCAGCCATGGACCGATCGTGGCGATCCAAGCCTCCATGGCAGCGTCGACCGCGTCACGGTCGCCGGTGGCCAGCAGGTCGAGCAACAGGCCCCGCACCACGGCGACGCCGAGCCGCGCGAAGGCCCGCGCGTCCTCGGGAGAGGCACCATGGGCCTCGGCGAGCTGGGCAGCGGGGGCGATCCACGAGTCGACGACATCGTCGAGGAACCCCTCGGTCCCAGGTGCCTTCCGCAGGGCGTGGGCGTAGACCTCGAAGAAGAGCCGTTCGCTCGACCAGAGCGAGGGATCCGACACGACCCGCCAGCGGGCGCGCACCACCTCCTCCAAGCCGAGCGACCCGTCCGCGCTCGTGGTCTGCAGCGCCTGTACCTGGCGTCGCTCGACCTCGCTGACGATGGCGGCCCAGAGGCCGTCCTTCGAGCCGAAGTGGTGGATGAGCATGCGGTGGCTCGTACCGAGGCGCTCGGCCAGGCCTCGTAGCGAGAGGTCGGTGATCCCGATGTCGGTGACCGCGTCGATCGCCGCCTCGAGCAGTTCCTGCCGCCGGTCGAGCGAAGCCACGGAAATCAACTGTACCAGGCGGTACAGGTTGGCGTACCATGTGGTACATGCCCAAGCCCGTCATCGTCTCCATCGACGTCGCCCATCCGCGCCGCGCCGTCTTCGACTTCCTCGACGTCATGGCCAACCACGAGCCGTTCAACGACCACCTCATGCGCGACTGGGTGCTGTCCGGCCCCGATCGCGGGGTGGGCTCGCACGCGGTGGTCCACACCAAGGCACTCGGCGTGAGCGATGTGGTCGACATCGAGGTCACCGAGGCCGATCCGCCTCACCGACTCGTCGAACGCAACCACGCCCGCAAGGCGGGACGAGTCGGACAGGGCACCTACATCCTCGAGGCCCTGCCCGCTGGCGGGACCCGCATCGTGTTCGAGTTCCGCTGGATCGTCACGCCGCTGGCGGACCGACTCATCGCCCCGCTCGCTCGCGCCCTGATCCGCCGGAACAACACCACGGCCATGCGTCGCCTGGCCGCGCACCTGGACGACGCGCTCCACTCCCCTCACTGAGCCGACCCTGCGCTTGCCACTGCGGTCTGGTCGATGAAGCTCAGTTCGATCCGCATGGCGGTGCGGCCCACACTGGGACTTCGGTGACATGCCGCCGGTCGAAGGTCTCGACGACGAGGAGATCGACCTGATCATCGCCTACATACGCGACCAACAGGAGACCCACGGCCTCGAGCCCCATCCGCCGTCGTGAACCTCGACGTTCGGCGTATCAGCCTCGGCGTTCCACCGACCCCCGCGCGAGCAGCGACCGCCTCTCCGCAACCTCCCGTTCGGTGAGCAAGCCCATGGTGGCGAGCTCCTTCAGGCGGCGCAGCGCCTCCGAGGTCGGCGTGGCCGACGCCGAGGCCGACGCCAGCTTCAGCTCCGCGACGGTGTTCCGGAACCCGACAGCCGACGCCTGCCTGAGGCCCTTCAGCACCAACGACTCGCCTCCGGTGCCGGTCACCGACAGCGTCGCGGAGGTCAGTCGCTTGCGCACCTCGACCTGTTCGATGGCATCGACCGGGATCAGGGCGCGGACACGGTCGTTGCGGTCACGCAGCTCGACCCGGTCGGGCCACACGAGGAGGCGGTCGCCGGCGGTGTCCACGTCACCGCCGATCGCCGAGGTCGTGGCCTCGAACAGCGGCGTCTCGACGGGATCGCCCATCTCGGTCACCGCCACTCGAATCGATGCTCGACGGCACGCACGCCACGGGAGAGGAAGATCACGGCCAAGACCTGGCCATAGACCAAGTGGACGAGCACCTCGAACGGCTGGTTGGCGTCCTGGAACACCGGGAAGAACAGCGGCGACAACACCTGGAAGTTCACCACGTAGACGATCAGCCCGTACACCCCTGCCGAGAGCAGCAGCGTGCCGTTGGTGCGCATCTTCGGCACGACGAGCGAGAAGATCACCCCGAACAGCGCCGAGAGGGTCAGGTGGACGCCGACGCCCAAGGCGACCGAGGCCGAGCCATCATCGATCGAGCTCTGGCCCGACGCCACCGTCGACATCATCAACAGGGCCATGTCGCGGCCCATGTCGAGGCTCGTGGTGAACCAGACCGTCAGCAGCGCGAAGACGGCGCCCGCAACCTCACCACCGACCACGCCCCGCACCACCCGACTCAGCAGCGGATCGGGCTCGACCTCATCGAGCACTGTCGGTTCCACGATCGCCGTCGCCATCGATTCCTCCAGGTCTGCCTCACCATCCGGACGGCCAAGGAACCCGATGGGTCGGCTGCCCATTCCCACTTCTCGTCGATCCGCATCCGGACGATCAGCCCTTGTGGGGGCCTCGCGGCAACAGATCACCAAGCACGACACGCTCGGTGGTGCCGTCGGGGGCGACCGCCACCACCACGAGCTCGCGGCCACCGAGCTCGAGCCCCACCTGAAGGCACGCTCCACAGGGGAAGGTGAGCGCTCCGCTCGTGCGCGGTGAGGCCACCACCAGCGCCGTCGGCCGCTCACCCGAGGAAGCCGTGGAGAAGAGCGCTACTCGCTCAGCGCACATGGCGAGGCCGAGCGACACGTTCTCGACGAGCGAGCCGGTGATGACCGCACCGCCAGCGGTCAGCACCGCCGCGCCCATGCGAAACCCGGAGTAGGGCGCATAGGCCCGTCCCCGCGCGTCCAGGGCAGCCTTGGTCACCTCTCCGAGATCCATGTCGCCTCCGGACGGTTCGATACGGCCCCGCGGGCGGGAGGCGCCTACGCACCCGCCGTCGACGTCTCAGACCTCGTCGCCGACCAACATCTCGGCCTTGATGCCGTACTTCTGGGTCAGCTCCATTGCGTGCTTGCTCGCCTCCATGATGCTGGGGTCGCCCATCGCCGCCTGCATGTCCTCTTGCGAGTCCCAGGTGGCCTGGAACATCACGTAGTACGGAGGCTCGGTGCCGCGGGGCGTGCCACTGAACACGGTCGTGGTGTGCGAGGTCATCTTGGGGAACTTCGCGGCGATCGGCAGGTGGTCCGACTGGTACTCGGCGAGGAAGGCCTCGGCATCGGTTTCGGGCTTGGTGTACAGAACGGTGAGGTTTGCCATACCCCCTCTCTATCTGGTCGAAGCGGCGTTCACGTCCCACGTTGGTGAGGAATCACGAGAGCTCGGGTGCTGCACTCCGACAACGACGAAGGCCCAGGTCGCTGACCTGGGCCTTCACGTTGGCCGATCCAACCGCGCCGGCGCGCCGGAGAGCACCTCGTCCTCCCCGCCTGATCATCACCTCGTGGAGCCCCGTCGAGCTCCACCAGCGCTGAAGCTGGCCGAGGTCGTGCTCAGCCGGTGCGGACAGGCACCCTACGTCCGGTGAACGCAACGAGGCGCTCCAGCGTGTCGGCGCCGTCGGGCGGGGCCACTGCCTCCTGGAAGTTGATGCCATCACGGGACCATCCACCGAGCACCCGACGGCCGAAGCGGTCCACCTCGGCGATCAGGTCGTCGGGAAGGCCGACATCGCTCCCCAGGGCAGATGCGAGGTCCCAGGTATGGATGGAGAGGTCGAAGGCCAGGTATCGCAGGACCGTCGGCCCGTCCATGGGACCGAAGGGCATTGCGTACTCGCGCTCCATCGCACCGGGAAGCGCGACGCTCGCGCCGAACGCCTCGGCGGTGGCGCCGAACGCCCCCGCCGGGTCATCGCCGACCACGTCGGGCATGCGGCCTGAGATGTCCTGCATCGCGTCGCCGTTGAACGCGCCGCAGAACATCTGGGCGCCCCCGACGATGTGGTTGAGCAGGTCCCGCACCGTCCAGTCCTCACAGGGCGTCGAGCGATCCATGTCGTCGGGCCCCACCTGGCCGATCAGCTCTCCGAGGCGCGGGACCACGATCTCGAGCTGGGCTCCTCCGTCGGCTTCGAGGCTCATCAGACGCCACCTCCTACCTTCTCGCGGATGTGGTCGACGACCGTGCCGTGCTCGGCCTGGGGGCTGAAGAGGACGATCTCGGCGTCGGTGGTCACCCGCAGGGAGTGCCCGGGCGGCCAGTAGAACAGCTCGCCTCCCCGGCAGGTCTCCTCCTCGCCATCGGTGTAGGTCAACAGGACCTCACCCTCGATCAGGTAGCCCCAGTGGGGCGAGTGGCACATGTCGCCGTCCAGCCCCTCGAGCAGGGGGGCGAGGTCGGTGCCGGTGGCCATCGAGAAGTACTCGGCGCCGATGGCGCCGTATCCGTTCGCCTCGCCGAACCCGGTCTGTAGTCGGGCCGTCGCGCCGGGTGCGTCGACCTTGACCGGCACCTGGTCCTTGCTGATGTGCATCTGGGCTCTCTCCTCGGTCTCGCGTATCGGGTCACAGGAAAGGGCGTGACGCGGGGGGTTACGGTGGTAACGCCCCCAAGGGCATTGGACCGAACGGCGTCGAGACAACGAGGAACCGGGTGCCACTCCACGAGGCACGCGCGGCAGCGCAACGAGGGGACCACCCCACCGCCCACCGCCTGCTCGCCGAGGCGGACCAGGGCGGCACGCTCGACTACGACGATCTGGTGCTGCGCGCCGAGGTCGCCTACGCCATCGGTGAGCTTCCCACCACCTTCGAGGCGTTCGAGCGAGCCCACACGCTGGCCGCCGACCAGGGGGACCACGCGCGCGCCGCCTCCGCCGCAGGGCGCATCTCCATGCACCTGATGATGGACACCGGGCTCATGGCCGCGGTGCGTGCCTGGGCGAAGCGCGCCGAGCTCCACATCGACGGCAACGCCGTACCGATGCCCGCCTGGCTCGGCGTGGCGCGCGCGTACGAGCGTCTCTTGTCCGGCGACTTCGCCGCCGCGAGGGAGTGGGGAGGCCGGGCGGTCGATGCTGGGAGGGCGAGCGGCGAACCGGCGCCCCTCGCGATGGGACGCGTCGTCCAGGCGCGGAGTGTGATCTTCGAGGGCGACGTCGACCGTGGCCTGGAGCTGCTCGACGAGGCTGCCGCGTACGCGCTGTCGGGCGAGGTCGACCCCCTCCCCGTCGGCCTCATCTACTGCGAGCTGATCTGTGCCTGGCAGGCGCTCGCTCTGTTCGACCGGGCCGAGGAGTACACCCGTGCCATGGAGCACTGGTGCCAGCGGCACGCCGCGCTGGGCAGCGTGCACGGCCGCTGTCGCGTCCACCGGGCCGAGTTGCTCCGACTTCGCGGGTCGCGCGAGGCCGAGGAGGAGGCCATTCGGGCCTGCGACGAGCTGTCGCCCATCCTCGCCCGTGAGTTCGGGTGGCCGTTGAACGAGCTCGGCACGATCCGACTCCAAACCGGTGACCTCGACGGAGCCGAGGAGGCGTTCCTGCGCTCCCACGAGGCCGGCTGGGAGCCCCAGCCCGGCCTGGCGTACCTCCACCTGGAGCGGGGCGAGGTCCGCCAGGCGGCAGACTCGATCGCGGCAGCGCTCGAGCGGCCCCTGGACATGCCATCCAAGGAGCTGCCACCCAACACCGAGCTCCGGCGTGCGCCGTTGCTCGCGGCCCAGGTGCGGATCAGCGTCGAGGAGGGCGATCTCGAGCGGGCCCGAGCCGCGGCCGACGAGCTCGGCGCGGTGGCCGGGCGATTTTCCAACCGGGGGCTGACCGCCCACTCAGACCATTGCAACGGGCTCGTCGCGCTCGAGACGGGCGACCTCGAGGTCGCGTGCCGATACCTCGAGCGGGCGGTCCAGACCTGGAGCGATCTGCAGGTTCCTTTCGAGTCGGCCACTGCCCGGCTCGGCCTCGCCCGAGCCCGCAAGGCCAACGGCGACTCCGCGGGCGCGACCATGGAGCTGCGCGCAGCAGCCGCCACGTTCGATCGGATCGGCGCCACCCGGCGGGCTGCTGAGATCGCCGACACGCTCGGCTCCCCTGCTGGGCAGGGGCAACCGCCAGCACCGCGCGCCGCATCGGATGCCACCTGCCGGCCAGTCGGGGATCACTGGACCATCACCTTCAACGACCACACCGTCCACATCCGCGACCTCAAGGGCCTGGAGTACCTCCAGCACCTCCTGGCCCGGCCCGGTGTCGAGGTCCACGCCCTCGAGCTGGTCGACGCCTGCCGAGCGGCGCCGCCCGAGCCACACCCCTCGGACCGCGACGTGTCAACGAGCCCCGAAGGAGACCTCGGCCCCGTCCTCGATCGGAAGGCCAAGGAACAGTACCGGCGACGCCTCCTCGAGATCGAGGAGGACCTCGAGCGGGCCCGGGAGATGGGTGACGACGGGCTGGCGGCGCGAGCTGAGGTCGACCGGGAGTTCCTGGTTCGGGAGCTGTCCCGGGCGGTGGGGCTCGGCGGTCGTGACCGGCGCGTCGGCGGCGACGCCGAGCGGGCCAGAGTCAGCGTCACCCGGGCCCTGCGTCTCACCCTCGCTCGCATCGCCGAACATCACCCGGTCCTCGGCACCCACCTCGATCACGCCATCCGCACCGGCACCTACTGCAGCTACTCGCCCGACCCCCAGGCGCCGGTCGAGTGGCACACCTGAGACCGTACCTTCACGTTCCTCACGATCCTGGGCTGAGCTCCGCCGCAGTCACCGTCACCGGTCGAGCAGGGTGCGGCGGAGGTCCGGCGCTGCCCTGCGATCCGGCGGCGTAGAGGTAGATGGCGTCGGCGTCGGCGAGGGAGAGCTGCTCGGGGCTCAGCTCGATCTGGCGGGTGGCGGGGTCGTCGGTGCGCTGGTCGACGGGACGGGACAGGCCGACCTCGTCGATGACCTGGCCGGCGAAGTGGAACCTGGTGTGGATGCGCACCCGGTCGCCGAGGGCACGGATGACCGACACCTCGATGGTCGCCGGGTCGCCGAGATCAGCGGCCAGCGCCCGCACGTCGGCCTCGTAGGCGGCGAGGTCCTCGACGACCGCGGTGCCATCGCCCACGGCGTCGGCGAGGCCGGTGGCCTGGGCCTTCCAGTCCTCGACCGCGGAGGACACGACGACGGTGGGAGCGATCTGCGACAGCTCGTCGTAGAGGTCGGTGACCGACGCGGTGTCGAGGCCAACGATCAGATCGGGGCGCGCGGCAGCCACCGCTTCGAGGTTCGGTTCAGGGAACCCGATGGGCTCGATCCCGTCGAGCTCCCCCGGGGCGAACAGGGCGGTGTCGACGCCGTCGTCGGGGATGGCGGCCCCGACCACGGGCACGCCCAGGTCGAGCAGCGTCGGCAGCGTGGTGCCACCGTCGAGGGCGACCACGCGCTGGGGATCGGCGGGCGCCTCGGTCTCGCCCTTGGCATGCGCCACCACCCGAACGTCGGGTCCAGCCGGCGGGTCGAGCGCCTCGGCTCGACCGGTGCTCGGCGTCGCGTCGCCCTGCTCCCCGGCCCCGGTGCCGCAGGCGGTGAGGGCCAGCACCGCCACAAGCGAGACCGCGACGCGACGCAAGCGGCCAGGGTGACGACGCGTCGCGGCCGCTACCGCCTCGTGCTCTCGTCGGGGAATCGTTGCCATTAAGCAATCCTAACAACTACCGTCGGCTCGGAGACGAACGGAGGTCGTGCCGTGCAGGTCGAGCAGTCACAGCGTTGGCCGATCGATGTCGCCCTGCCCGTGGTCGGCGGCCAGCCAGTCGAGCCGGATGTCGAACGGTTCGTCATGCTGGTGGGTGAACGGCACGGCACCGACGACCCGCAGGTGGCGGCGCTGCTGGCCTGGAAGCGCTACGCCTACAACGTCGCCCTGCCGGTCGCCGACGCCTGGGAGCCCCACCGGCTCGTACCCGACGTCGGCCTGGGCAACGTCGTCGTGTCCATCGTGGACGACGAGCCCTTCCTCCGCCTGGCCGTCGTCGAGGCCCGCTGGTACAACCGGGACGCTCCCGAGGGCGCCGCCCTCACGCCGCTACGCGCCCACCACCTCGACCTGGTCGCCGACCGATTCCGCGCCATCGGCCGCATCGGCCGCCGCGCGCTCGACGCCTTCACCGCCGCCACCGTCGTGTCCGCGGTGAGCAACGCCTCCCGCGAGCGGGACCCGTTCGCCTCGGTCGACGACCTACTGGGGGGACTGGGCGGGTCGTTGGCCCGGATGATCGAGGTCGCCGAGCTGACCACGCCCGAAGGCCACTGCGTGCCCATGGCCCTGCGCACGGCGTGCTGCCTGCAGTACAAGACGCCCGCCGGGGGCTACTGCTCCACCTGCAACCTCATCGACGACGACCAGCGCACCCGCCAGCTCGCCGCCCACGGCTACGGCTGGGGCCGACGTCCCCGACCGCCGGAGGCACCGGGACCATGAGCACGGGTGGCTGCCGCATGCGCCGGTCACCACGAACCGCCGCGCGTTGGGAGACAGTCTGGATGCGGGGTTGCCCGGGATGCGGGAACGTTCGAGCACGTGGCGGCCGTCCACTCGTCGGCGCTCGAGCGCCAGATCCGCTACGAGCCTGCGAGCGTCGTGGGCTACGTGCGCCACCTGCTGGGGCGAGGGATGCCCCCAACGCAGGTGGCGGTCCAGACGCTGTTGCACGTCGGCCTGCGCCGAGGCGACGCCGAGGCGGTCGACCCGACCCTCGGCCGGCTGCTGGCCCGACCACCACGCTCGATCGAGCAGTACGAGCACCGTGGCACGTTCGAGGGAACTGACCGACATCACCGCGGCTCCGAGCCGTTGGGGGACGGACCGTCGGCGCGCACGGGGCCGGACCGAGCACGCTGGCGGGCCGGGACGGGGAGGACAAGAGGCGTCCCCGTGAGGGGGTCGTCGACGACGTGGGCCTCGAGGTCGAAGACCCTGTGCACGAGCTCGGCAGTGATGACGTCGCCCGGCGGGCCCTCGGCGACGATGGCACCGTCCTTCATGGCGATGAGGTGCTGGGCGTAGCGGCAGGCGAGGTTGAGGTCGT
>JBKGZW010000186.1:0-5222 GCA_046543225.1 Acidimicrobiales bacterium | reverse complement strand
CCGGGGGTCGATCTGGTCGAACCGCTGGTCCATCTGGTCGAACCGAGCGTCGATCGAGACGAGCCGGGCGTCGACGCCGAGGAAACGCTCGTCCATGCGGGCCGACAGGCGTTCGAGGTCGGCCGCGCTCGCGGGTTCTGGTTCTCCAGGCTGGGGCAGGAGGTCCATGAGCGTCGTGGCTCCGTCTGGTCCGATGGCTTCGGAGAGGACTTGGAAGAGCTGATGGCGGGCGGGTGGTGTGGTCGCCACGGTTCTGGACTCCCGACAGAGGATGGACGAGTGGGAGCATCGGCTCCGACGGGGCCGCAGTCACGGCGATGGGGTGAAGTCTATCGAGAGGGTACGACGCGGTGCGGAGCGCAGGTGCACCCGGTTCCTTGACTCTTCCCCTGGGGGAGACCCGACGATCTGCCCACGCAACTCGAGGCGCTGGTCGAGCGCAGGGAGAGATCATGTCCTACACAGTTCAGGTCGACGAGGTGGCTCCGCAGCTGGTCGCCGCGGTCAGGGTCCGTACCGGCATCGATCGCATCGGCGACGACATCGGCGCAGGGTTCGGCCGGTTGATGCAGACGCTCGGCAGCGAGGGCGTCGAGCCTGCCGGGTCGCCGTTCATCGTCTACCACGACGTCATCGCGGACGACGCTGACGGCGACATCGAGCTGTGCATCCCGATCGCTCGGAAGGTCGACGGCGACGGAGAGGTCACCAGCCGCGAGATCGGCGGCGGGACGGTGGCGGCGACGGTGCACCAGGGCTCCTACGAGGAGGTCGGTTCCGCCCACCACGCGCTGAACGCCTGGATCGCCGAGCACGGCCGTGGAGCTGCCGGCCCGCCGCGGGAGATCTACCTGAACGACCCCGCAACGGTCGCGCCGGCCGATGTCCTCACCCGGGTCGAGATCCCCATACTCCCGGTGGACGCTGCCGCTTCCTGACCCGACCCGCTCCCAACCTCCACCGACGTGACCCCGACCGATCGGGGAGACTGTCACCTCGATCGACGAGGTGGAGGTGTCGCGGCAGTGATCCCGATCGGGCAGTTCTCCCAGATGACCAGGCTGTCGGTGAAGGCACTGCGCCTCTATGACCGCAACGGGTTGCTGCCGGCGGCGCAGGTGGATGCGTCGACCGGCTATCGCTTCTATGAGCCGGCCCAGGCGAATCGAGCCGAGGCCATCCGGGTCCTTCGGTCGGTCGACATGCCACTCGAGGAGATCAAGGCGGTGCTCGACGCGGACAGCCAGGACGTGGCGAGCAAGCACCTCGCCGCGCATCGCGAGCGGCTCGCCGAACGCCTGGCCGCCGACGAGCGGATGCTGAGCTATCTCGAAGCACTGATGGAGCGCGACGAGGGGGTCATGCCCTACACGGTCCAGCTCGACGACGCGGCCCCGCGACTCGTGGCCACGACCAGGTTCCACACGACCCTTCAGCGGGTCGGCGACGATGTGGGGGCAGGATTCGGTTCGTTGGTGGATGCGCTCGGTCGTGCAGGCGTCGAACCGGCCGGGCCTCCGTTCATGGTGCTCCACGACGTCATCGACGAGGAGACCGACGGCGAGCTCGAGCTGTGCATCCCCGTCGATCGCGACCTCGCGGGAGACGCCGAGGTGTCGAGCCGGCAGGTCGCTGGTGGAGCGGTGGCGACCACGGTGCACCACGGCCCCTACCTGGAGATCGCGCCCGCCTATCACGTCCTCACCGCCTGGATCGCCGAGCACGGATACGAAGCGGCCGGTCCACCGCGGGAGATCTACCTCAACGATCCCCGGACGGTGGTCCCCGACGAGCTGATGACCCGGGTCGAGTTCCCGGTGCGCGTCGATGAGTTCGGCGGTCCCGGCGGACGCACGCTGACTCATTGGTCGGGTTCACACACAGCGAAGGTGATGCCTTCGGCCCAGCCGACCGGGACCTGCTGGAAGATGGGGTCGGAGGTTCCCGGCCCGATCTCGTCGCGGGGGACCTCGCGCTCGACCGTCCAGCGCATCGTGAGGGACTCGAGCCTGCGGGTGCGGGTGATCGAGATCGGTCCCAGATCACGGCGGAGCTCGACATCGAGCGGTGTCGAGCTCAGCCGGTTGCAGTCGACGACGTCGTAGACAGCGAGAACCAGCACGGGCTCGTCGGTTGGGATGGTCGCGGGCAGTGGCCTCCCATGCGATTCGGGGTTCGTGGTGGGGTCGATCCGTGTCTGGCCGGCGTCGATGACCCGAACGCTGTGCACGGCGAGCCCCGGTGGCGGGTCCCAGATGTCGACGAGCTCGACGTCTGCGCCGCGTGCTTGGATGTTGATGCCCAGGTGGACCTGGTCGTCTCCGCCCCACATCGCTCGCTGGGGACGGTCGACCATGGGGGTCACCCAGCCGTTGCCCCACACGTAGGCCACCCCCATCGCGGCGACGATCACGACCACCACGAGTGCGGCGGGTCGCCAGCGGGGCCCGACCGGAGGGACCAGTTGGTCGAGCTGTGTGGCTCCTGGACGCTCGGACATGTCTGTCATAGTCTAATAGGACAAACGGTCGGTCAAGGACGAACACGTGGGGATGAGAGGCGATGGTGCGGGCGTTGCTGCTCCTGTTGGTGGTCGCTGGTCTGGTCACTGCGGCTGCTGCTGCGCCGTCTCGGGCCGTCGCCGCGCCTCCTGCGATGCGCGGCCTCACCGGTGAGTCGTTGGTCCTGTGCGAGCGGTGGTTCCAGCGGTCGCGACGGTTCCGGTTGACCGGTGGAATCGTCGCCGTGGTCGTCGGCGTTGCGGTCGCGACGATCCGGGCGGTGGAGTCGGACGTGCCGTTCGAGCTCAACGCCGTCGAACTGTTGGCGTGGGGGATCGGGGGGTCGTTGGCCGGCTCGGTGCTGGCCGAGGCGTTCCGGCTCGGTCGCCCGAGAGGGCTTCGCGTCGCATCGCTCCAGGAGCGGACGGCGGACGACTACCGCGACGAGGTGGCCGATCGCCGTGAACGGATCGTGCTGGCCGTGTCGGGCGCGGCAGTCGTCGTCGGCTTGGTCACCGGGGCACCCGCGACGGAGTTGGTCGTCTGGGCGGGAGCGATCCTCGTCCTCGGTGTCGCTCGTCGTTGGCTCGGCTGGCGGGTGGCGCTGCGGCCCCGCCCCGACGTGGCGCCTGATCTCGAGCGGGCCGACGACGAACTGCGGCGCATGGCGGTGGCGTCGGGTCTCGGCCGTCCGATCGTCACGCTGTCGGTGCTTGCTGCGGCGCGTCAGTGGGCGGTCCTCCACGATCACCATCAGCATTGGGTGCTGGCGGTCGTTGCCATGGCCGGATGGGCCACCGGGGTGGTGTGGTGGTGGCAGAACCGCGACGTCGGCGCACCGCGGTGGCGGGCTCTGGGCGGGCGACGTTGAGGATCAGCGTCGACCCCGAGGCGGCGCTTCCCGCCTACGAGCAGATTCGGTTGCAGGTGGCGCGCCTCGTCGCTTCCGGCGCGGTGGAGCCGGGGACGAGGTTGCCGACCATCCGGCAGCTGGCCGCCGATCTGGGGTTGGCCAAGGGAACGGTCGAGCGGGCCTACCTGTTGTTGGAGAGCGACGGTCTGATCGAGGCTCGGGGCCGTCAGGGCACGGTGGTCGCGAAGCGCCCGCGAGGGGCCGGCGCGGCGGTCGACCCGTCGGGTCTGCGGGAAGCGGCCGAGCTGTTCGCGGTAGCGGCGGTCGTGCGTGGCGTGCCTGTCGAGGTGGCGCTCGACGAGGTCCGGCAGGCGTTCGAACGGCTCCGCACGTAGATCGCCTCTGCGCCGATCGACCTCGTGCGGTCGGGCAGCGACCCCTCGGTGCTGGCGGAACCGATGAGTTCGGCGGTCCCGCACGGTCTTCACCCGGAGCACACGACCGAGGGAGGACGACATGACCATCACCGATCCCGTCAGCGCACGGAACCTGGACGGCTATGGCGATGAGCTCATCGACTGGACGGTGGTACTCGAGCGGCTCGGCCATGGCCTCACCCAGGCGCCCGACACCGGTGGACCCAACCGCCACACACCGTGGCTGACGACGATCCGGTCCGGTGGCGCGCCGCACACCCGCCCGGTCGGTGTCGTGTGGGTCGACGGGTCGTTCTACTTCAACTCGGGTGACACGACAGGCAAGGGTCGCAACCTGTCGGCCGATTCGCGGTGTTCGCTCGCCGTCGCCACCCACGAGTGGGACCTGGTCGTCGAGGGCAGAGCCGAGCGCGTGACCGACCGGGCCGAGCTCGAACGCGTGGCTGACGCGTTCAGGGATGGTGGATGGGAACCCGAGGTCCGCGACGGCGCGCTCCACGCCGAGTTCAGCGCCCCGAGCGCGGGCCCGCCACCGTGGTACCTGTACCGGGTCGAGGCCGAGGTGGTGTACGCCTTCGGGACGGCACCGCCGTTCGGCGCCACCCGCTGGCAGTTCACCTGATTGAGACAGGACCTGCTGGAAGACGGGGTCTGAGGTTCCCGGCCCGCCCGTCAGGGTTGGGCCAGTACCGCACGGACACCGGTGAGCCAGATCCGACGGATCTGTCGGCGACTGCGTTGGCGTGTGTCTCGGAGCAGGTCCCACGCCTCGAAGGCGGTGAGCGTGTCGACGAGGTCGAGGCGGTCGTCGGTCTCGGCGCGAGCCAGGCCTACGAGATCGGGAGCGAAGTGGGTCCGAAGCTGGGCGCCGTGGAAGCGACGGGTCTCGGCCAGCGACGCGGCGATGACGGGCTGATCGCCGGCTCGGACTCGGGCCAGGCGGGCGAGGGGAGCGATGGCTTCATAGAGCGTCAGTCGGGCATCGACCAGCGCGGCGATGCGGTCGTCGAGGTCGCCGTCGGTGCTGGGGACGTCGAACAGGGGGGCGAACCGCTCGAAGTAGCGGTCGATGGTCTGTCGTTGGAGGTCGTCGAGGTTCTCGAAGTACCGAAAGATCGACGAGACCGACACCCGGGCCCGGTCGGCGATGTCGTCGACCGAGGGTGGGACGTCACCTTCGGTGAGCAGTTCGAACATGGCGTCGACCACCGCTGTGCGATTGCGCTCGCGACGGGCCCGCCGGCCGTCGGACTCGGGTTCCACCACCGCTTCGGCCACGTCACGACAGTACCAGCACCCGGCGATCGTGCGAGTCACACTCGCAGAATCAATTGACAGTTGTTCTCGCAGCTGTTCCGATGGGGAGGTCGTCCGACAGGAGCACCTGATGCAGATCCTCCGCACCCCCGACGAGGCCTTCGAGGGCCTCCC
>JBKGZW010000185.1:0-5224 GCA_046543225.1 Acidimicrobiales bacterium | reverse complement strand
AGGGACTTCTCCGACGGACCCATCGAGGACGATGTGGCCATCCTGGCCGTCCGCCGCGCCTGAGTGGTCCTCGCGTGCCCTGGTGCGAGCGGTGTGATCGCTTCTGGAACCCCAACACGGTTCGGCCCGACGGGACCTGTCCCTCCTGTGGCCGGCCGGTGGAGGGACCTCCGGCATCGGGTCCAGCCAGTACCGTCGAGGTCGACCACGCCGAGTCGGCCAGGGCCCCGTGGCACTTCTGGGTGATGGTCGTCGGAGTCGTGGTCTACCTCGGCTGGCGACTCGTCGAAGGAGTGCTCTGGGTGCTGCGGTCCTGGTTCTGAACGGTCCCTCCGGCGGCCCGCCCATCTGGATCGGGGACCGCTCCCGAGGGGCTAGAGTGGCGGGCTCACGGGCTGTGGCGCAGCTTGGTTAGCGCGTCGGTCTGGGGGACCGAAGGTCGTGGGTTCGAATCCCGCCAGCCCGACCAACCCCTTCGAGGCGAGAGCCGGTCCACCAGGACCGGCTCTCGTGCTGCCGGGGTCGCGACGGGGTTCGGCGCTGGAGGGTGCCGCTAGGGTCGAGCGCCATGGCCAGGGGCGAGTCGGGAGAGTCCCAGACCGGCAGCGTGCTGTCGGCGATCACCGATGCGGCGCTGTACCCACGCCCCGTGTGGCGATCCGAGCGGGCCTACGTGTTCGCCGCCATCGCCGGAGTGGTGGGGCTGGGAAGCATCTGGCGGTTTCCATACATGGCGGGTCAGCACGGGGGTGGCTCGTTCCTGCTCGCCTATCTCGCCTGTGTGGTGGTGATCGGCATCCCCCTCGCCGCCCTCGAGAGCGGCGCCGGGAACCTGGCACGGCGTTCACCGGTGGGACTGTTCCGGAGGGCGGCCGGCGGTGCCGGCGGGGTCCTCGGCTGGGCGGTGATCGCGATGACCGTGGCGATCATGAGCTACTACCTGGTCGTCACAGGCTGGACGCTCGGCTATGCGGTCGATGCGTTCCGTGGCGATCTGGTGACCTTCGCGGAGTTCACCGAGGGGTACACGTCGTTGTGGCTCTTCCTGCTCGTCGGGTTCGGGGTCTACCGCCTGCTGCTTCGCGACGTGAGCGCCATCGAACGAGCGAGCCTGGTGCTGCTGCCGGTCCTGGTGGTGATCGTCGTGGGGTTGACCGTGTACTCCCAGACCCTCGACGGCGCAGCAGAGGCACGGTCGTTCTACCTCGGCATCGACGGCGCGGCGCTGGCCGACCCCGCCACCTGGCGAGCGGCGGCCGGTCAGGCCTTCTACTCGATCGGACTGGGCCAGGGGATCCTCATCGCCTATGGCAGCTTCGTCCCGGCCGGAACCAAGCTGTTGCGCTCGACCGCGATCATCGCTGTGACCAACGCCGGGGTCGCGTTCGTGTCGGGCCTGATGGTGTTCGCCATCGTCTTCACCTTCGGCATCGCGCCCGACACCGGCAGCGAGCTGTCGTTCACCGCGTTCCCGCAGGCCTTCGCCGAGGTCCGGGGCGGCGCGCTGCTGGCAGTCGCGTTCTTCGTGCTGCTGTTCGTGGCCGCCTTCACCTCGTGCATGGGGGCATCGATCGTGGTGATGTCGACCGTGCGCGACCAGCTCCGGCTCAGTCGGCGCCGAGCCGCCCAGCTCACGGTGGGGACCATCGTGGCCCTCGGTACCCCGTCGGCGCTGAGCTTCACCGACATGGGCCTGACCTTGGGCGGGATTCCGGTGCTCGACCGGGTCGATCAGGTCACCGGTTCGGGAGTGATCATCGTGCTCGGTCTGACCGGGGCGGCGGTGCTGGCCTGGCGACTGCCGCGGCGGGCGTTGGTGGCGTCGTTCCACACCGATCCGGTGCAGCTCGGCCGACTGACCCATGACCCGAACACGATCATCCGGTGGGCCATGGCGCTGCCCTTCGTGGCGGCGCTGGCCTACGGCATCGCTATGGTGCTGTGAGCACCTGGGAGCCGGGAGGGCCGATGGGCGCCATGCGCGAGATCCGACGAGTTCTGATCGAGCTGTTGCGACGACTCCGGGGCCAACCACGACTCATCGGCGCCGGGGTGGGCGCGGTGGCGGCTGGGGCGACCGCGGTGCTGGCCCGGCGACACCAGCAGGGCGCGGAGGTGGTGCTGGCCCGCCCTGGTGAGCTCGCGGCCACGACGGCCGAATCGGTGCACAACGCGGCGAAGGGTTCGATGATCTCGACGGTCCGCCAGGCCCGTGTGGTCGACGAGGCCGTGATCGAGTCGGCGGCACGCGACGCGGTGGCCGATGCTGCCGCAGCGGGGGCCGACGTCACCGCCGCCGCCATCGGGGTGGTGGAAGGCTCCGTCGAGGTCGCGCATCTGATGGACGGCGCCCGGGGTGCGGCCCCTCGGGTCGCGGCGAGCAGCGCCGTCGATGCCGCCGCCGCGCACGGCGCCGCGGCGGGCGCCAGGGTTCGCGACGTGTTGGCCCCCTACCTCGGCGGCTGATCACGGGCCAGCCGGGACCGCGCTCACGAGGCGTGGCGCGGGACTCACCCACCGGGGGCGCGGCGACCGATAGCGTCGCGCACCATGTGTGGACGGTACGTGTCCTCGACCCCGCCCGATCAGCTGGCGAGCTACTTCGGCGCGACCCTCACCGCCGAAGAGCTGCTCGATCCCGAGTTCAACGTCGCACCCACCCGGGCGGTGTGGACCGTCTTCGACGACGGTGGGACCCGTCGCCTCGATCTGGCCCGGTGGGGACTCGTGCCCCGGTGGGCCAAGGATCTGAGCATCGGCAGCCGCATGATCAACGCCCGTTCCGAGACGGTGGCCGAGAAGAACGCGTTCAAGAAGGCGTTCCGCCGCCAGCGCTGCATCGTTCCCGCCGACGGGTTCTACGAGTGGACCGCGCCCCGGGACGGCACGCGCAAGCAACCCTGGTTCGTCCACCGCCCCGACGGTGAGCCCTTCGCCTTCGCCGGGCTCTGGGAGACCTGGCGCGGCCCCGACCGTGAGGATGAGCCCGTCCGCACCTGCACGATCCTCACCGGCCCGGCCAACCAGAAGATGGCCGAGATCCACGACCGCATGCCGGTGATGCTCGCTCCCGAATCCTGGTCGACCTGGCTCGACCCGGAGGTGGACGACATCGACCTCCTCGGTCGGTTCCTGGTGCCGGCCCCGCCCCAGCTGATCTCGTTCCACGCGGTGAGCACCGAGGTGAACGATGCTCGGAACCACGGCCCGCATCTGGTGGAGCCGGTCGAGGTCGCCGACGGGCCCCGAGGGGACGAGGCGAGGGGCGGGTGATCCCCACCAAGGCGCTGCGGCGCAAGCTCGACTACCAGCTGCTGCGCTGGCAGGCCCGGCTCGACGGCGCGTGGGCCGACCGGGTGCTGCCGATCAGTGCCGCGGTCGGTCTGTTCGTGGTCCTGGTGGCGCTGTCGCTGGCCCAGGCCCGGAACCTGGGCAACGGGATGGAGCTCGCCCGGTGGGTCCAGGGAGCCTTCCATCTCACCAGCGGTCACGATCCCGAGCTGACCCTCACCGGCGCCCACCTGTTCGAGCGTGAGGGGGCGTTCGGCTACGCCCTGTTGGCCCAGGGGACCCATGTCGTGGCCGCCATCCCCTTCCTGTTGGTGGTGCAGTCGGCGGCGCTGGCCCTCGCCACCATTCCCATCTGGCGCCTGTGTCGCAAGGTGTGCAGCCTCCGAGCGGGTGCTGCCAGCGCGGCGGTGACCGCCTATGCCCTCTATCCGCCGATGCACCAGCTCAACCTCGCCGACTTCCATCCCGAGGTGCTGGCGGTTCCGCTCCTGCTCGCGGGGGCCTACGCCGGTTTCCGTGGCCACTGGTGGTGGGCGACGCTCTTGTGTGTGGGCGCGGTCTCGATGCGAGCCGATCTGGGGCTGGCGGTGGCCGCCATCGGGGTGGTCCTGATGATCGACACCCGCACTCGACAGGCGCCACGGTTCATCCTCGGGGGAGTGGTGTGGACCCTCATCGCCGTCCTGCTGGTCCAACCGGCGGTCGGCGACGGCTCGTTCGTGCACGCCGACGCCTTCGCCGCCTATGGCGCCACGCTCCCCGAGGTGATGTGGGGGATGCTCACCGATCCCGTCGGCGTGGTCGGCGACCTCCTGGCGCGACCGAACTTCGCGGCGCTGGTGGCGGTGTTCGCCCCGGTGGCCTTCCTGCCGCTGCTCGCCCCCCGGTACCTGTTCCCGATCGTGCCGGTCGTCGCTGCCATCTTCGTGGCCGATGTCGCGACCACCGGTCCCGAGGGTGCGGCCAATCTGGTGCCACTGCTGGTGTTCGTGTTCCTGGCGTTGCCGTTCGCGCTCGCCCGTCTGGGTCGGCGCAACATCGAGCGCATCACCGTGGACCGGCGCCTCCTCGGTGCCCTCACCCTGGCGGCCGCCGTGTTCTTCGTCCACGATGCCCCCTCGTCGCCCTACCACGAACCTTGGGAGTGGGGAGGACGCAGCCTTGCTGATCAGGCACGCCTCGACGCCATCGAGCTCATCGACTCCGACGATCGGGTGCGGGCCACCGTGCCCGCCCTGGCCGACCTCGCGTCGCGCGACGTGCTGGTGGTCGCCGAGGACGGAGTCGACATCGGCGGTCGAGAGCTCACCGCCGGCGTCGACGCACTGCTGCTCGACGAGACCGTCACCAGCGCCTGGAACCAGTTCCGCCTGCGGGGCGTCGTCCGTGCGGTCGAGGAGCAGGGCTTCGAGCTCACCTACCAACGGCACGGGGTGTTGCTCTTCCTGCGTTCGGAGCGTGCCGACCCCTGAGGCGCCTACTCCTCCGACCCGGTGTCCGAACGAGGATCAGTCCGCCACGTGGGCGGCGCCGGTGGCACGCAGCTCGGTGCGGATCCGCTCGGCGGCCGCGTCCAGCTCCTCGCCGCTGGCGTCGGTGTCCGCGTTGGCGAAGTCCAGGTCGTGGACGCCACGGATCGGCACGAGGTGGATGTGGGTGTGCGGCACCTCGAGCCCGGCCAGCATGAGCCCCACCTTGGCCGGTTCGAAGGCCCGTTGGATCGCCTGGCCGATCGTCTGGGACACGCCCATCAGGTGGGTGAGCGTGGTCGGTTCGAGATCGATCCAGTGGTCGACCTCGTCGATGGGGACCACGAGGGTGTGGCCTGGTTGCAGCGGGGCGATCGACATGAACGCCACGCACGTGTCGTCGCGCCAGACGAATCGTCCCGGAAGCTCGCCTCGGATGATGCGGGTGAAGATGGTGGCCATGC
>JBKGZW010000184.1:0-5234 GCA_046543225.1 Acidimicrobiales bacterium | reverse complement strand
CGCGCATGCGTTCCTCCTCGGCCCCGAACGTGGGTCGGGGGCTGTTGGTGACCGACCCGAGGACCTGCGCGGCCCTCGGCAGATCACCGAGTCGAACGAGCAGCTCGACCAGGTTGCGCAGCGTCGTCCACTGGTGGTTGGTGTCGCCGAGGCGGGCCCAGTGTCGGATGAGTCGGTCGAACCCGGCGATGGCGTCGGACGGCTCGGCAGAGCGTGCCCGCAGAGAGCTTGCGGTGAGACGGCCGACGCCGGCGAGCATCCACCAGCCCTCGCGGTCGGCGGCGGCGACGGCCTGGTCCACCAGTTCGAGCGAGCGCGCCGGGTCCGTGTCGACGAGCAGCTCGGCCTCGGCGTAGTCGCACCAGGCCGACACGAACCCAGCACGTGCCTGTTCGCCGGTCGACCGCGCCCAGTGCAGCTGGCGCAGCGCCTCGTCCTGTTTGCCGGTGTAGCCGAGCACGATGGACTCGCTCATGCGGGCGTGGGCGGCAGTGGTCCGGTCCCCAGCGGCGAGGGCCTGCTCGGCGGCGAGGGCGAAGTGCTCGACGGCGGTCTCGAGCTCCCCCTGATAGGTGAGGAGGTCGCCGAGGGTCTCGTGAGCATGGGCGGCGGTGGGGTCGTCGGGCAGGTCGGAGAGTAGGGAGGCAGCCTCGTCGTGGTGACCGCGGTTGATGCGGTCGAGTGCGCAGATTGCCTGCACCGCTGCGGTGGCGGGGTGATCGACGCGTCGTGCCGGTCCGAGCGTTGCCTCGGCCCACGCGCCGATGTCGCTCCGCAGGCGCTGGTAGACGAGCACGTACGGAGCGGCGGCGATTCGGACCGCGGCATCGATGTCGCCTCGTTCCAGCGCCCGGGCGTGGGCCGCCGCGAAGTTGGGGGTGCTCAGGTCGAACACCTCGGTCCAGCGGCGCTCCTCGGGGCCGCGGAGGCCGTCGGCGACCTGCTCGGCCAGGGTCACGTGATACCTGACGAACCGGTCCAACGTGTCGTCGCGGGTGGGTGACTCCTCCAGGCGCTCGCTGGCGAAGGACCGGACCGTCTCGAGCATCTGGTAGCGGACCGAGCCCACGTCGTTGCGGGTCTGGACCAACGACCGGTCGACGAGGTCGGCGAGGAGACCGGCGGTGTGGTCCGACCCGTGCACCGCCGTGGCCGCGTCGAGATCGAACGGACCGGCGAACACCGCGAGATGCTCGAACAGCTCCCGCTGGCCGGGATCGAGCAGGTCATAGGACCAGGCGACCACGTCCTCGAGCGTCTCGTGGCGACCGTCGCGGCCGGCACGCAAGAGGCGGAGGCGCTGGTCGAGATGACGGTCGAGATCGTCGAGCGACAAGGCGCGCAGGCGGGCGGCAGCCATCTCGATGGCGAGGGGGAGTCGGTCGAGACGCTCGCAGATGCGGGTGGCGAGCTCGACCTGGTGCGGTTCGATGGTGGTCCCGGCATCCCGGCAGCGCTCCTCCAACAGCCGGAGCGCAGCGTCGGTGGTGAGCGGTTCGACCGCCACGATCACCTCTCCCGTGAGACCGAGGGGTCGGCGGCTGGTGGTGAGGACGCGGATCTGTCCGGCTGCGGCCAGGATGCGGTCCGCGATCGCGCCCGCCGTGGCGGTGACGTGCTCGGTGTTGTCGAACACGACGAGCCCGTCGCGGCCGCTCAGGTAGCCCGCGAGCGAGACCTCCAACGGGTTGGTGGTGGGCGCCCCGACCGCTCGCACCACGGCGGGGAGCACACCGGCCTCGTCCTCCACCTCGGTGAGCTCGGCGATCCACACGCCGTCGGGGACGCGATCGAACATCCGGCGGGTGACCTCGATCGCGAGCGCGGTCTTGCCCACCCCGCCGGGTCCGACCATGGTCACCAGCCTCCGCTCGGCCAGCAGCCCGCAGACGTGGTCGATCTCGTCGTCGCGCCCGACGAGGCTGCCCACGCGGGCTGGTGGGGTCGAACGGACCGTCGGCGCCGGCGGCGCCGGTGAGGGCTCGGCGAACAGGGCACGCTCGGTGGCGATGAATGCCGATGACGGCTCGAGACCCACATCGGCGACCTGGGTTCGATAGCGGTCGGCCTCGGCGATGGCATCGGCCTGCCGACCGGCCCGGTGCAGGGTGGACACGAGCGCGATCCGAGCCCGTTCGAGCAGTGGATGCTCCGCAGCCAGGGCTCGCAGCTCGCTGATGGCATCGGCGTGGTGACCGACGTCGGCGAGCAGCTCGGCCCGGCGGATCCGTCCGGCCAGGTGCAGCTCGGTGAGGCGCGCCACCTCCCCGGCCAGGTGTTCGTGGTCGCCCAGCTCCCCGAAGGGCTCGCCCCGCCACAGGGCGAGTGCCTCGTCGAGCTCGTGCACCGAGTCGGCGTGCATCCCCTCCTCGAAGCGATGCAGGTCGAGGTGGTCGGGGTCGATGGTCAGGGCGTAGCCAGGTGGCTGGGAGACCACGACGTCGTCGCGCAGGGTGTTCCGTAGCCGCGACAGATGGCTCTGGAGCGACTGGCGAGCGCTGTGGGGGGGATCATCGCCCCACACGAACCAGATCAGGCGGTCGGTCGGCACCGTGGCACCTCGTGCATGGGCGAGCGCCGCGAGCAGGATGCGCTGGGTGCGGCTCGTGATCTCGACGCGCTGGCCGTCGACACGAGCCTCCACCCGCCCCAGGACCGACAGCTCGACCACGCCACACGAGGGTACGGCACCAACCTCGACCGGGTGCGGTCGACGGCGTTGCTGTGACCGGCGTGCAACCGGGATGACACCGAGCGGCAACCCCAGCGGGTGACGGTGAAGGGGTCCAGTGAACCCAGCGAGGAGTCCGACGATGCCAGCGACCGCTCCGACCACCCATCTCGAGACCGGTTGGGATGCGACCACCCCGCCGGGTGACACGATCCTGCGCCTCGGCGTGGATGCGACCGTCGCGGCGTGGGAGGCCGTGGCCGCTGCCTCCGGAGGTCGGGTCCAGCGGGGGAGCGGGTTCACCGCGGTCGACACCGGACGGCCGGCCGGGATGATGAACAGTGCCGTGCTCACCGAGCCGCGCCTGGGCGACGAGCTCGACGCCGCCATCGCCGAGATCGATGCCTTCTACCGCGCCGAAGGCAGCGGGGACGCCTTGTTGTGGTCGCCGTGGCCGACACCCGACCTGCGCGGGCGAGGTTGGGAGCTGGCGGGGCACCCACCGCTGCTGTTCCGGCAGCCGGCCGGGCCGTTGGAGGTCGCGGCACCCGAGGAGCTGGAGGTGGTGGAGGTGACCGACCGCAGCGGGCTCGAGGAGT
This sequence comes from Acidimicrobiales bacterium, assembly GCA_046543225.1. Classification (GTDB taxonomy): domain Bacteria; phylum Actinomycetota; class Acidimicrobiia; order Acidimicrobiales; family SKKL01; genus SKKL01. The sequence goes on along the minus strand of JBKGZW010000184.1, from coordinate 1,964 downwards.
GGAACACCGTCGTGTCCGAGGCCTTCCCCCTGACCGGTGTCGACCCCGCGCATGCCCCGCTCGGCCCCGGGGTCCTCGACGACGAGCGGTTCTGCCTGCTGGTGGGCCGGGTCGACGGGCGTGGTGTGGTGGCCGGGTCGCGGGTCATCGGCGGGGAGGCGAGCGTCCTGTTGCTCACCGCCACCCGGCCCGAGGTTCGGGGGCGGGGCTACTACGGGCCGCTGGTGCGCCACCGCCTGGGGTCCACCCCGGATCTGCCGTTCGTCACCCTCGTGAGCGATCACAGCCGCCCGATCCTCGTCGATCGCTTCGGATTCCTGCCCGTCTGCCGGTTCACGTTGTGGACCCGGCCCCGTCCCTGACCACCCATCTGATGAGTTGGAGGAGCATGATGACCGATCTGTTGACGACAAGTGGAGATGCGGTGGCGCTCGACGACGGCGCCGCTGACGACCTCGCAGCCGCGCTGCGTGGCGAGGTGATCCGGGAGGGCGACGCCGGCTATGACGAGGCCCGGGCCCTGTGGAACGGGATGCTCGACCGGCGCCCGGCGATGATCGTGCGCTGCGCGGACACCGACGACGTGTCGGCGACCGTGCGCTTCGCTGTCGACCACGACCTGGTGTTCGCCGTCCGCGGCGGTGGTCACAACGTGGCCGGGACCGCGGGGATCGATGATGGCCTGGTGATCGACCTCTCGATGATGAACGATGTGGTGGTCGACCCCGAGGCGCGGACCGCCAGCGCCGGCGGCGGTGCCACCTGGGCCGACCTCGACGGAGCCACCCAGCCCCATGGGCTGGCCGCACCGGGCGGGTTGGTGTCCGAGACCGGGATCGGCGGGTTGACCCTCTCCGGCGGGATCGGCTGGTTGCGCCGGAAGCACGGCATGAGCTGCGACAACCTGGTGGCGGCGCGCCTGGTGACCGCCACCGGGGAGGTCCTCGACGTGGACGACGACGCGGACCCCGAGCTCATGTGGGCGCTGCGTGGTGGTGGCGGCAACTTCGGGGTGGTCACCGAGCTCACCTACCGGCTCCATCCGGTCGGACCCGAGGTGTTCGTCGCCTTCGTCATCCACCGGGGCGAGCGCAGCGCCGAGGTTCTCGAGGCCTTCGGCGCCTGGACCACCGACCTGGCCGACGAGGTGACGGCGCTCGCGATGTGCGGAGCGATCCCCGAGGCCGAGGAGGTGCCCGAGTCATGGCGGGGCGAGCCAGGGGTGATGATCGTCGCCTGCGCCGCGACCGACCTCACCACGGCCGAGGAGCTGACGGCGCCGATACGCGACCTGGCCGACCCGGTCGTCGACCTGAGCGGGCCCATGCCCTACACCGAGCTGCAGAGCCTCTTCGACGAGGACTACCCGAACGGGTTCCGGTACTACTGGAAGTCGCTGCACCTGCCCGGCATGGACGCCGAGACCGTCGATCGCCTGGTGGAGTGGGCCGGGACCCGACCGTCGCCGCTCACCACCGTCGACGTGTGGCACCTGGGTGGGGCGATGGCGAGGGTGGCGCCGGAGGCCACCGCGTACGGCGACCGCAGCGCCCCCTACCTCCTCGGCATCGAGTCCAACTGGGAGGACCCTGACCACGACGAGGCGAACGTGGAGTGGACCCGTCGCTGCTTCGAGGCGTTCCGCTCGCTGTCGACCGGACGCGAGTACCTGAACTTCCCTGGGTTCCTCGAAGATGGTGAGTCCATGCTGCGCTCGGCCCACGGCGAGTCGAACTACGAGCGGCTGGCCCGGGTCAAGGCCCGGCTCGACCCCGACAACCGCTTCCGTCTTCACCAGAACGTCCCGCCCGCCTCGCGCTGATCCCGAGGCGTCGCCACCGTCGGCGCCGGGTTGGGGCGAAGTCTCCCTGAGGACCGATGAGACTGGGTGAGGCGGACGGTCGGACCACAGCTCGTCGGTCAGTCGAGCTCGGCGAGGATCTCCCCGATGATCTTGGTGGCCT
>JBKGZW010000183.1:0-5236 GCA_046543225.1 Acidimicrobiales bacterium | reverse complement strand
GCGTTGGAGGACCGGGGTCAGGTGCGGCGGGGCTACTTCGTCGCCGGCCTCGGCGCCGCCCAGTTCGCCCTCCCCGGAGCCGTCGACCGCCTTCGGGCCGTGCGCGAACGGGGTGACGACGCGGGCCAGATCCTCGTCCTCGCCGCCACCGACCCCGCCCAGCCCTACGGCGCGGCGGTCGGATGGCCCGCCACCACGGCACCCACCGGTCGGCCCGCCCGTGCCGCAGGAGCCTTCGTCGTGATGGCCGGAGGCGAGCCCGCCGCCTACCTCGAGCGGGGCGGCAAGTCGGTCCTCACCTTCGCCGATCACGAGCGCGTCGACTGGCCCTCGGCCCTCGCCGAACTGGTCGACCGGGGCCGGTTCCGCACCCTCGAGATCGCCCGGGTCGACGGCGAACCCGTCGCCAACACCGACCACGCCGAACGCCTCGCGGCCGCCGGCTTCGTCCCCGGCTACCGGGGCATGGTCCGCCGCCACGACCGCCGCTGAGCGCTACTGCCGGACCACCCGCCGAAATGTCGCGGATTCGTCGCGCTGAGCGCGACAGATCCGCGCGATGTGCTGGGAGGACGAGGTCTGGAGCGGGCGCCCGGTCAGACGAGGCGGATCTCGGTGCCGCTGACCACGACCGTCTCGCCGGCCCGCCCCCGATCGGTCGCGTGCATCTCGACCGCGGTGAGCTGATCCGGCGAGCCGTCCGGCCCCGGCACGACCCGCACCACGCCCCCGTCGAGCTCGATGGTGCGGTCCCCGCCGACCGCCCGGCCCACCAGGCGACCGAACCGCTCGGCGAGCGCGTCCGCGTCGGCGGAACGCAGCTCGGCACCGACGATGCCGTCGACGACACCGGTGTGGACGTGGCCCTGCCAGGCTCGACCTCCCCACGCCCAGCCCTCGGGCGGGTCCATCGTGTCGAGCGAGATGAGCGTGCCGCCCGTGTCGCCCGGATGCAGATGCAGCGCCGACGCCTCGACGCCGTGGTGGCGAGCGGGAGGCGCGTCGTAGACCACACGCACGCCCATCTGATCGACCCGCTCACGTGCCGCGTCGCGATCGCCAACCTGGAGGATCAGCATGTAGCCGCCCGGTCCGCCGTGCTTGGCGAGGAACCGGGCCGACGGCGCCGTGTCGGCCACCGGCTGGAGGATCTCGAGGAACGTGTCGCCCACCGCGAACACCGTGTTGCGCATCTCGAACACGTTCGGCGGATCGCGGTGCACCCCGGCGATGTCGAGCTCGGCGACGAGCTGCTTCTCGTCCCGCCAGATGTCGTCGGTGCACAGGGCGACCTGCCGGATGCGGACGGTGTCGTTGGGGGACCTGTCGGCGCGAGGTGGGACGCTCATCGGCCGGTGAAGGTGGGTGCGCGCTTCTCGAGGAACGCCTTGGCCGCCTCCCGCGAGTCCTCGGTGAGCCCCGAGCGGATGTGGCGGTCGGCCTCGCGATCGAGCGCCTCGGAGAACGACACGTGGTCGGCGTCGTTGAGGTTCGCCTTGATCGAGGCGGCGGTCAGCGGAGCGAACGACGCCGCCCGAGCGGCCTTGTCGCGCACGAAGTCGGCGAACTCGTCGTCGGGCACCACGGCGGAGACGAGGCCGATCCTCAGCGCCTCGTCGGCCCGGAACTTCTCGGGCATCAGGTACAGCTCTCGCGCCTTGGCCGGGCCGACGATGCGGGGCAGTGTCCACGTCCCGCCGAAGTCGCCCGACAGCCCGGCGGTGAGGAAGGCCGAGTTGAACACGGCGGACTCCGCCGCGTAGCGGAGGTCGCACGCGCACGCCCACGAGAAGCCGGCTCCAGCACAGGCCCCGTTGATGGCGGCGATGGTGACCTTCGGCATCTCACGCAGAAGCTGCGAGCTGCGCATGTGGTAGCGCAGGTCGCTGATCGACCGCTCGACCGACCCCGGACCGATCGACTGGCCCGGAGCGCCGCGGTTGCCGGCCGCCATGTCGCGAAGATCGCCGCCGGCGCAGAACGCCCGTCCCGTCCCGGTCAGCACCACCGCCCGCACGTCGCCATCGGACGCGGCCGCGGCGAGATGGGCGTTGGTGAGCGGCAGGAGCTCGCCGCCCATCGTGTTCATCGACTCCGGACGGTTGAGCGTGATCGTCGCCACCCCGTCGGCGACCTCGTACTCCACATCGGCCATTGCTCGAGATCCCCCTCTCGGGCCGACCGTTGTGGCGACCCGAGCCCGACACTACGCGGCTATGTTCGATCGATGCGTTTTCGACCCGTCCCTGCCACGATCCTCGCCCTGGCGCTGCTCGCCGGCGCGTGCTCGTCGGACTCGACCGACGACGACGCCGCACCCGACCCGTCCCCCGAGACCAGCGCCCAGCCCGAGTCCGACACCGAAGAGGACGAGACCGACACCACGACGACCACCGAGTCCGACGACTCCGACGGCACCGACCCACTGCCGCCGCTTCCCGACGACGTGGCCCTGCCGATCGTGTTCGTCCACGGCTTCGCCGGCTCGGCCCAGCAGTTCGAGTCCCAGTCGATGCGCTTCGTGGCCAACGGCTACCCCCAGGAGCGGATCATCGCCTACGACCACCACGGCGCCGGCCTCGACATCGCCGCCTACGTCGCCGGTCTGACCGAGGTGATCGAGCAGACGCGGGCCACCTTCGAGGTCGATCAGGTGTACCTGGTGGGCCACTCCCGGGGGACCTCGGTGTCGTCGACCTACCTCGAGGACCCGGACCGGGCGGCGACGGTGGCCAAGTACGTGGCCATCGACGGTCGACCGTGCCCCGACGTCGTCCCCTGTGTCGCCCCGACCCAGGACGAGCTCCCCGGCCAGGCCCACGTCGAGGTGGCCACCTCTCCCGAGTCCTTCGCCATGCAGTACGAGTTCCTCGTCGGTGACGAGCCCGAGGTCGTCGACATCGCTCCCCAACGCGCCCCCGTCGAGATCTCGGGTCGGGCCGTCGAGTTCCCCGCCAACACCGGGCGCGACGCGACGCTCGACATCTGGGCGATCGACGCCGACACCGGCCAGCGCGTCGGCGATGAGCCCCACGCCACGATCGAGCTCGGTCCCGACGGCGAGTTCGGTCCGGTCGAGCTCGAGACCGGCGCCCACTACGAGTACGCGCTGACCGCCGAGGGATCTCCGGTGGTCCACCACCTCTACCTCCAGCCCTACCTCCGCAGCAGCCATCTGGTGCGCCTCCTGTCGTCGGAGCCCGACGGGAACACCCGGGCCAACACCAACGTGGGCGAGGGCCACACCGCGCTCGTGGTGATGCGAATGCGCGAGTGGTACGCCCAGGGGGAGAACGCCGACGTGTTGGAGATGAGCGTCGACGGCGGCGAACCCATCGACGCCATGGCCGACTTCGTGGGCAACGGTGGCATCGGGCTCCACATCCACGACGACGCGGCGACCCCCGGCGAGACGACGCTCGAGCCGTTGCCGTACTTCTCCGAGCAACCGTTCCAGAGCGGGATCGACATGTACCTACCGGCCACGCCCGACGGCAGCGGGACGATCACGGTGACGAACCTGCCTCGCGGCGATGCCGACCGGCCCCAGACCCTCAACGTGCCCCGCTGGCCATCCAGCGAGCACTCGGTGAGCGTGGTCTTCGCCGACTGGGCGGTCGATCCGCCGAGCTGAGGTGCCACCGCTCGCCCGGTTCAGGCGGGATCGGTCCGGGCGTCGGCCTCGTCCTCGGTCGCGGCACGCTCGGCGCGGGACTCGATGAAGAATGCGCCGAGGGTCGCCGCTACCGAGGCGAACACCGCGACGGCATAGCCCTGGAGCACGAGGGCGAGGAGCCGACCCCAGAAGGTGACCGGCAGCTCGACCATGGTGCCGCTGATGGCGACGTTGGCGGCCCACCAGATCCCGTCACCGAGCGAACCGGCATCGCCCGACCGGCCCTCGGCGAGATGGAACAGCTGACCTCCGGAGAAGATGACCACCCCCGTCACCACACCGAGGAAGGCCAAGCGGCTGCCGAGCAGCGAGCGTGCGGTGCCGATGGCCCGGTAGGACGAGCCGACGATCCTGGCCGCCGGCAGCGCACGGAAGGCCCGCACGGCTCGCACGACACGGAACACTCGCAGGATCGGGAGGGCGAGGAACAGCACCGACGGCCACCGACGACGGAGGAAGCGGAGCGGATGGCCCGAGACGGTGATCTTGAGGGCGAACTCGGCGATGAAGATCCCCCAGATGACGTGTCCGGCCAGGGTCAGCCCGCCGCGCTGCTGCGACGGTGCGATGAGCTCGTAGGCCACCAGCGCTGCCCACACCACCGCCAGGACCGCCATGGGGATGTCGAGACGCTGCTCGACCAACGCGGCGGCACGATCGCGTCCGGTGGGTTCAGAGTCCGGCGCCGAGTCGATCGTCCCCGGGGTCTCGGACGCGAGGTCCGGCGGGTTGTCCTCGCGTGTGCGTGCGGTGACCACCCCGGGTGCCTACCCGCACAGGCGCGTCGGCACACGGACCCGGCGGCCGTGCTTGGAACGGACCCGAGCCGGGTAGGGGGCGCGGACCTACGAACCCAATCCGGGAGTGAACCATGAGCGTGTACCGAGTGATCGACATCATCGGGACCAGCACCGAGTCGTGGGAGGACGCGGCCAAGACAGCGGTGAAGACCGCCAGCGGCAGCGTCCGCGACCTGCGGGTCGCCAAGGTGGTCGATCAGGACCTCGACATCGCCGAGGACGGCAACGTGACGTTCCGGATCAAGCTCCAGCTGTCGTTCAAGTACGAAGAGAACAGCTGACGCACCTGGCAGGACGAGAACCGCTGAACCCGCGTCGCCACCACCGACGGCGACCGAGCGGCACATCGCCGTTCAGATCTGCAGGGTCTGGGCGGGACGGAACGTGCCCGGCGTGGTCCCGAGCTCGGCCTTGAACGACGCCACGAACGAGCTCGGGGTCGCGTAGCCGACGGTCATCGCCGTGGTCGTCACCGAGGTCCCGTCGGCCAGCAGCTCCAGTGCGCGCAGCAGCCGGGCCCGCCGTCGCCAGGCGGCGAGGGTCATGGCGGTCTCGGCCCGGAAGCGGCGCTCCAGGGTGCGCCGGCTCGACCCGACCGACCGAGCCACGTGGCCGAGCGAGACAGCCGGATCATCGAGCAGCGCGGTCGCGACATCGCGGGCCCGGGGATCGACCGGGGTGGGCAGCTGCAGCGGTGCCGATGGCAGGCCGTCGAGCTGGTCGAGCAGCACGGTCAGCAGGGCCTGGTCGCCCGCCCGGG
>JBKGZW010000002.1:0-59065 GCA_046543225.1 Acidimicrobiales bacterium | reverse complement strand
GTTCAACACCCGCTGCCAGAGGCCACGTTCGAGCTCCTCTTCGGTGTAGGCGGCCTCGCGGGCCTCGCTCTCGATGCGCTGGCTGTCCCTGGCAGCGACCGCCCGGGCCAGGTATGGCACACCGAGCCGCTCGGCCACGAGCGGGGCGATGACGCTCCCCCCGGCTCCGTAGCTCGAAGAGATCGTGACGACCTCCATCTGGGCTCATCCTTCCGTCGGCAACCTCATCGCGGCACCACCATCATGGCCGCGCCACAGACGCAGGCGCTCGATCCCGGCTCGGGCCATGCGCATCATCCCAGGATCGACGTCGAGAGACCCCAACTCGTCGCGGGCCACCCAACGAAGCGCCTCGGATTCGTGGTTGCCGGCAGGGAACGATCCGCCGGGGGCCATGACGAGGTAGCGCACATCGAGGTGATCGTGGGGCGGTTCGCCCGGAGGGGCGACCCGGTGCACGTCGAGATCGATCGGAGTCGGGTCGATCGCCAGATCCTCGATGCCGGTTTCCTCGATCGCCTCGCGCAGCGCCACCGCAGCCAGGTTCGCATCGCCATCGGCGTGGCCACCTGGTTGGAGCCAACGCTGGAGCTTGCGGTGGAAGAGGAGGAGCAGGCGGTCGGTGCCCTCCTCGATTACCAGGGCCGAGCCGGTCAGATGTCCCACAGCGCAGCTGCGATGCGCGGCGTCGGGGTGCGTGTCGATGAAGCGCAACATCTGGCGGCGATGGCGTTGCACCGTGGCGTCCGCACCGCTGACGCCATCGATGGTGGATCGCGCCATCGCCAGGTCGCTGCTGAGAGCGAGGGAGGGATCGCCGGAACGAAGCATCACGCTCAACGTCGTCGGTGCCCAGCCGGGGCCGGGCGTGAGAGGTTGGGGTCGCCGGGGAGGTACCAACGCCACGGGTGATCGACCGCGTGGCTGATGCCGATCCTGGTGCTCGTCGCCGGCCCGGTCGTCGGTTCCCAGCGGTCGTCGCCGAGGCGAACCGCCGACCTCGGGTCGCAGAGGTCGACGCCGTCGTGATCGCCGTGGATGCCCAGGGCCTGGGTGAGCTTGGCCGGGCCGCTGCACAGGTCGCGATCGCTTCGAGCCCTGGGGCGGGCGACTCGCATCGCCTCGACGCCGGCGAGCGGCGACAGCGCGCGGAGGAGCACCGCGTTGGCGTCGCCCTCCTCCCCCGTCACCACGTTGGCGCACCAGTGCATGCCGTAGGTGAAGTAGACGTAGAGGTGCCCGGGCGGCCCGAACATCGTCGCGTTCCGAGGCGTCCGACCCCGAAATGCGTGGCTCGCCGGATCCCCGTCGCCCATGTAGGCCTCGACCTCGACGATGCGGCCGGCTCGGTCGCCCGCGACCAGCACCAGCCCGAGCAGATGTGGAGCGACCTCGACCGCCGGACCGCCCAATCGGGAGCGAGCCACGACGTCGAGCACGCTGGCCTCGTCCCCCATCAGGCTCCCGCCGCGCGCGCCCTGGATGCGTCGAGCCCGAGGCGCTCGCGGAACTGTTCGATCTGCACGGCGACCGGTCCGGGGCCACCACCGCCGGGAGTGGTGCGTCGCTCGGCGCCGATCCCCTTGCCGATGAGCGCGGCCGCGTCGGGCCCCAGGGCGGGGTGGTCCACCACCAGGTCGGCCAGCGACCGGTCGCCGTTCAGGGACTCGCGGACCAGTCCCCCGACGATGGCATGGGCCTCGCGGAACGGCGTGCCGCCGACGACGAGGTGCTCGGCCAGGTCGGTCGCGGCCGAGGTGGGGGCGTCGGCGGCGTCGGCCATGCGGGCGTGGTCGAAGGTGGTCGTGGCCATGAGACCCTGCACCGCCGACAGGCCCAGGGCGATCTGGTCGACGGCGTCGAACAGGGGCTCCTTGTCCTCCTGCAAGTCGCGGTTGTAGGCCAGCGGCAGGCTCTTGAGGGTGGCGAGCAGGCCCGTGAGGTGACCGATGAGGCGACCGGACTTGCCCCGAGCGAGCTCGGCGATGTCGGGGTTCTTCTTCTGCGGCAGCATCGACGAGCCGGTGGCGTAGGCGTCGTCGAGATGGGCGAATCCGAACTCCTCGCTCGACCAGAGCACGATCTCCTCGCCCATGCGGGAGAGGTGCACACCCAACAGCGCAAGATCGAACAGGGCCTCGGCGACGAAGTCTCGGTCGCTCACCGCGTCGAGCGAGTTGGTGAACACGCCGGCGAACCCCAGCTCTTGGGCCACCCAGGCAGGATCGAGCGGCAGCGACGAGCCGGCCAGCGCCCCGGCTCCCAACGGGGACACATCGAGACGAGCACGGGTGGCCAGGAGCCGGTCGAGGTCGCGTGCCAGTGCCCAGCCATGGGCCAGGAGGTGGTGGGCGAGCAGCACCGGCTGAGCCCGCTGCAGGTGGGTGTAGCCGGGAAGGTAGGCGCCGCCTGCCTCCTCGGCCCGTTCGACCAGGGTCTGTTGCAGGTCGAGCACCCGCTGGGCGATCGCGCCCAGCTCGCGCTTGGCGAAGAGCCGCAGATCGGTGGCCACCTGATCGTTGCGGCTGCGCCCGGTGTGCAGCTTGGCTCCGGCCGGTGCCAGCTCGGTGACCCGCCGCTCGACCGCGGTGTGGATGTCCTCGTCGCTCGGAACGAACTCGAAGCTGCCGCTGCTCAACTCGTCGGCCACGGTGTCGAGGGCGCCCAGGATCGCGTCGACCTCCTCGTCGCTGAGCAGTCCGACGTGGCCGAGACCCTTCACATGGGCCCGGGATCCGGTGATGTCGTCGATCGCGAGCCGACGGTCGAAGGGCAAGCTGACCGTGTAGGCCAGAAGCTCGTCGGCGGGACCGTCGCCGAACCGGCCGTGCCAGAGCGTCATGATCCTGCCTCGGGGCCGAGCACGTGGAGGTCGGCAGCATCGGCCAGCGAACCCGCGGCACGGTAGATGCCCAGCTTGCTCCGGGAGTCGTCGATGTCGAGGTTGCGCATGGTGAGCTGGCCGATGCGATCGAGTGGTCCGAACGCGCTGTCGCTGCGCTCCATCGACAGCCGGTCGGGTTCGTAGGAGAACCCAGGACCGGTCGTGTCCACCAGCGAGTAGTCGTCGCCACGACGCAACCGCAGCACGACCTCGCCGGTGACGGCGGCACCGACCCACCGCTGCAGCGGCTCGCGCAGCATCAGCGCCTGGGGATCGAACCAGCGACCCTCGTACATCAGGCGGCCGAGGCGGCGGCCCATGGTGCGGTAGTTCTCGATCGTCGCCTCGTTGTGGATGGCGGTGATGAGCCGCTCGTAGGCGATGTGCAACAGCGCCATGCCGGGCCCCTCGTAGATGCCGCGACTCTTGGCCTCGATGATGCGGTTCTCGATCTGGTCGCTCATGCCCAGCCCGTGTCGGCCACCGATCTGGTTGGCCCGATGCACCAGCTCGACACGGTCCTCGATGGACTCGCCGTTGATGGCCACCGGCCAACCGGCCTCGAAGCGCACCGAGACGTCTTCGGGGTCGATCCGGACCGACTCGTCCCAGAACCGCACCCCCATGAGCGGCTCGACGATGTCGATGCCGACCGACAGCTGCTCGAGGTCCTTCGCCTCATGGGTGGCGCCCCAGATGTTGGCATCGGTGGAGTAGGCCTTCTCGGCGGTGTCGCGGTACGGCAGGTCCCGCTCGGCCAACCAGGCGCTGAGCTCTGCCCGTCCCCCGAGCTCGTCGACGAAGGTGGGGTCGAGCCACGGCTTGTAGATGCGCAGGTTGGCGTTGACCATCAGGCCGTAGCGGTAGAAGCGCTCGATGTCGTTGCCCTTGTACGTGGAGCCGTCACCCCACACGTCGACGCCGTCTTGCTGCATGGCGCGCACCAGCATCGTGCCGGTGACCGCTCGGCCGAGCGGAGTGCTGTTGAAGTACGTGCGGCCGGCGGTGGTGACGTGGAACGCCCCGCACTGCAACGCCACCAGACCTTCGTGGACCAGTTCGTGGCGGCAGTCGACGAGCCGGGCCACCTCGGCCCCGAAGGCCTCGGCCCGGCCGCGCACGCCCTCGAGGTCGGGCTCGTCGGGTTGGCCGATGTCGGCGGTGTAGGCGTAGGGGATGGCGCCCTTCTCGCGCATCCAGGCGACCGCGACCGAGGTGTCGAGACCGCCGGAGAAGGCGAGCCCGACCCGTTCACCGACGGGCAGGGAGGTGAGCACACGTGCATCGGACCCCGAGGTCACGTCGCATCAGTCCTTTCGATCGAGGGGAAGGCCGGCCAGGCCCCCGAGGATGGCGCTCAAGCGCTCGCCACCGAGGTGCTCGGCGGCCACGCAGAGGAGGGTGTCGTCGCCCGCCACCGTACCGAGCAGCCCGTCGAGGTGTGACCGGTCGAGCGCGGAGCCGACGACGTGGGCCGAACCGGGCGGCGTGCGCAGCACCACCAGGTTCTGCGAGTGGTCGACCTCGACCACCCAGTCGCCGAGCACGCGGCGGAGGTGGTCCTCGGGGGCGTGCTGCTCGGCAGGCATCTCGGGGATCGCATAGGCCACCTCTCCCCCCGCGACCCGCACCTTGACCGCGCCGAGGTCCTCGAGGTCGCGCGAGACGGTGGCCTGGGTGGCCACGACCCCGTCGGCACCCAACAGCTCGACCAGCTGTGACTGGCTGACCACGGTGGTGGTCTCGAGCAGCTTGGCGATCCGGTGCTGGCGTTGGTTCTTCGACAGGCGGGTCTCGGTCATGTCGCGGTCTGCTCCATGAGCCACCACAGCAGCCCACGGGCCGCGTGCATGCGGTTCGCGGCCTGGTGCCAGATGTGGCTGCGGGGACCGTCGACGACCTCGGCCTCGGCCTCCTCGCCCCGGTGGGCGGGCAGACAGTGCAGGAAGATGCCTCCGTCGGCCATCGAGGTGAGCATGGTGTCGGTGATGGTGAAGCCTTCGAAGGCCCGGAGACGGGCCGCGGACTCGGCTTCTTGGCCCATCGAGGTCCACACGTCGGTGTAGACGACGTCGGCGCCGTCGATCGCCGGTTCGGGTCGGTCGTGCTCCTCGACGGTCGTGCCGGCGGCGGCGATGCGGTCGAGGGTCGCGGGATCGAACCGGTGTCCCTGCGGGGCGGCGATGCGGAACCGCCCACCCGACAAGGCGACGGCGAGGGCGAGCGAACGGGCCACGTTGTTGGCATCGCCGACGTAGGTGACGGTGACGTCGAGGCGGCCGAGGACCTGGCGGATGGTGAGCAGATCGGCCAGGGCCTGCATGGGGTGGGCCTGGTCGGAGAGCAGGTTCACGATCGGAACCGCTCCCACGGCCGCCATGCGCTCGACCTGGGAGTGCTCGAACACCCGGGCACCGATGGCCGCGTGGTAGCAGGCGAGGGTGCGGGTGATGTCCTCGGTGGTCTCACGGACGTCGAAGCCGACCTCCTCCCCCCTGATGGTGACCGGATGGCCGCCGAGCGCCACGATCGCCAGCTCCATGGAGTTGCGGGTGCGCGCCGACGGCTTCTCGAACAGCAGCGCCATGCCCTTGCCGCCGAGCACGGGGTCGGCATCGGGGGCTTCGGCCCGGTCGAGCACGGCGTGCAGCTCGGCGCTGGTGAGGTCGTCGATCTCGAGGAGGTGTCTCATGCCAGCACCGTTTCGAGGGTGTCGATGGCGGTGTCGATCTCGTCGTCGGTGACCAGCAGCGAGGGAGCGAGCCGCAACGTGGTGGGGGTGACCCCGTTGACCACCAGACCCGCGTCGAGTGCGGCCCCGGCCACCTCGCGGGCGTCGGGTCCGTCGAGCTCGACACCGAGCAGCAGCCCGAGTCCCCGCACTCCGGTGACGTGGGGAAGCGTCGACACCCGCTCGGTGATGGCGGCCCCCGCCCTGGTGGCCCTGGCGGGCACGTCCTCGGCCTCCATCGTCGCCAGCACGGCCCGGGCGGCGGCGGTGGCCAGCGGCTGGCCTCCGTAGGTGGTGGCGTGGTCTCCCGGTTCGAAGGCGGCGGCGACGCCGGCGGTGGCCCAGCAGGCGCTGATGGGCACGCCGTTGCCGAGGGCCTTGGCCACGGTGACGATGTCGGGCCGGATGCCGGCGTGCTGGTGGCCGAACCACGCGCCGGTGCGACCGAGACCGGTCTGGACCTCGTCGACGATGAGCAGCACCCCACGCTCGTCGCAGATCCGCCGGAGGCCACACAGGTAGTCGGCGCTGGCCGGGTTGACCCCGCCCTCGCCCTGGACCGACTCGATCAGCACCGCCGCCACCGTGTCGTCGATGGCGGCCTCCACGGCCTCGAGGTCGTGCCAGGCCACGTGGCGGAAGCCGTCGGGCAGCGGTTGGAACGCCTCCCACTTGCTGGGCTGGCCGGTGGCGGCGAGGGTGGCGAGGGTGCGTCCGTGGAACGAGCCGTAGGTGGAGATGACCTGGTAGCGGCCGTGACCACCCCACTTGCGGGCCAGCTTGATGGCGGCCTCGTTGGCCTCGGCCCCGGAGTTGGCGAAGAAGACCTGACCACCCCCTCCCAGCAGGCGATCGAGGGTGATGGCCACCTCGGAACCGGGCTCGGTGCCGAAGAGGTTCGAGACGTGCACGAGGGTGTTGGCCTGGGCGGCGACCGCCTCGGCCACCGCGGGGTGGGAGTGGCCGAGCGAGGTCACGGCCAGGCCGGAGAGGAAGTCGAGGTAGCGGTTGCCGTCGCGATCCCACAGCCAGGATCCCTCACCCCGGACGAACTGGACCCGTGGCGCTCCGTAGGTGGGCATCAACGGACAGCGGTCGAGCTCGGATGCTCCCATCGCCTCGGCGTGGGTCGATGCGGTGGTCATGGTCGGACCTCCTCGTCGGGCTGGGCCTCGGCCACGGGCGGGTGGCGGGACACCATGGTGCCGATCCCTTCGTCGGTGAAGATCTCCAGCAGCAGCACGTGTGGGGTCGTGCCGTTGATCATGTGGGCCGAGTGGACACCGTGGGTGGCCGCGTGGATGCAGGCCGCGACCTTGGGGATCATGCCGCCCCACAGCGTGCCGGCGTCGAGCAGCTCGGCAAGGGTCTCGGGGGTGGCACGCCGGATCAAGCTGTCGGGATCGTCCACATCGGCCAAGAGGCCTTCGACATCGGTGAGGTAGACCACCTTCTCGGCGCCGAGCGCCACCGCGATGGCCCCCGCGACGGTGTCGGCGTTGATGTTGTAGGCCTGCCCGGCGACGTCGGCGCCGATGGTGGAAACCACCGGGACCAGCCCCTCGGCGAGGAGACGCAGGATGATGCCGGGATTGACCGCCTCGACGTCGCCGACGAAGCCGAGATCGGGGTTGCGGGCGCTGGCCAGGAGCAGACCGGCATCCTCTCCCGACAGCCCGACCGCGATGGGCCCGTGCACGTTGATCGACGAGACGATGTCGCGATTGACCTTTCCGACCAGCACCATGCGGGCGATGTCGAGCGTCTCGGCGTCGGTGACCCGCAGCCCGTCGCGGAACTCGGGCTTCTTGCCGAGTCGATCCATGAGCTCGCCGATCTGGGGCCCACCCCCGTGCACCACCACCGGCAACATGCCGACCGAGCGCATGAGGACCAGGTCCTCGGCGAAGGCTCGCGCCAGGTCGGCATCGACCATGGCGTTGCCCCCGTACTTCACCACCACGACCTTGTCGCGGAACTGGCGGATGTATGGCAGGGCCTCGAGCAGAATCTCGGCCTTGGTGCCGGCCGGCAGCGTCGAGCGCGGCGTCGTCATGAGGTGCCCATGTTCTCGTCGATGTAGGCGTGGGTGAGGTCGTTGGTGAGGATCGTCGCCCGGCCCGGGCCCAGACCCAGGTCGGCGGTGATCTCGAGGTGGCGTTGCTCCATGTATTCGCTCAGCGCGTCGTGGTCGTGGGCGACGGTCACCCCTCCGGCGGCGACCTGGTGCGGGCCGTAGCTGATGGCCACGGCGTCGGGATCGAACGCGATGCCGGCGCTGCCCAGTTCGCTGGCGATGCGACCCCAGTACGGGTCCTGGCCGTACCAGGAGCACTTGACGAGCTGGCTCTCGGCGGTCTTGCGGGCACCGGCGGCGGCCTGGTCGTCCGAGGCCGCACCGGCGACGGTGAGACGAACCACCTTGGTGGCCCCCTCGGCGTCACCGGCCATCTGCAGCGCCAGGTCGGCGCACACCTCGGTGACCGCCGAACGGAGCGCGCCCGGTTCGACCGGGCCGGCGCGGCCGCTGGCCATGAGGATGACCGTGTCGTTGGTCGAGGTGCAGCCGTCGACGCTCAGCGCGTTGAACGACACGGCCACGGCCTCGGTGAGTGCGTCGTGGAGCTCGGAGGGGTCGACCTCGGCGTCGGTGGTGAGCACGGCCAGCATGGTGGCCATGTTCGGGGCGAGCATGGCCGCGCCCTTGGCCATGCCTCCGACGACGAAGCCGTCGCCGCGGGCCACCGAGAGCTTGCGGACGGTGTCGGTGGTGAGGATGGCGTCGGCCGCGGCCAGCCCTCCCTCTGCCCCCGGCACCCTGGCGGCGACCAGCGCGGGAAGGCCGGCCTCGATCGTGTCGATCGGCAGCGGGATGCCGATGAGCCCCGTGCTGCACACCAGCACCTCGGTCGGATCACATCCGAGCTCAGAGGCGGTGCCCGCGCACATCCGCTCGGCATGGTCGCGACCGGTGGTCCCGGTGGCGGCGTTGGCGTTGCCGCTGTTGAGGACCACGCCCACAGCCCGGCCGCTTGTCGCCAGCAGGTGGTCGCGGGTGGTGACGACCGGCGCAGCGGTCATCTGGTTCTGGGTGAACACGGCGGCCGCCGGAACCGGCCGGCCGTCGTCGGTGGCGACGAGGGAGAGATCCGGTGCTCCCCCGGACTTGATGCCGGCGGCGATGCCGGCGGCGACAAAACCTGCTGGTGCGGTCACGCTCATGTGGTGCTCGGGTTCCTTCGCGGGTTCAGGGATGGAGTGCCACGAGCGGCAATCCGGTCGTCTCGTCAAGCCCGAAGGCCAGGTTGGCGCACTGGATCGCCTGTCCCGACGCTCCCTTGACCAGGTTGTCGATGGCAGCGATGACGATCAGCCAGCCGGTGCGGGGATCGACCCTGGCGGTGAGCTGGGCGGTGTTGGCACCGAGGGTGGCCTTGGTGGACGGCGAGGCATCGGTGACCACGACGAACGGTTCGTCGCCATAGTGGTCACGGAGCACGCCGATGGCCTCGGCCGTGGTCGTCGGCGCGGTGGGCCGGGCGTAGCAGGTCGCCAGGATGCCTCGGTTCATGGGCACCAGGTGCGGGGTGAACAGCACCGAGGCGCCGAGGACCTGGTCCATCTCGGGGGTGTGTCGGTGCTCGAGCAGACCGTAGGCGGCGAAGTTCTCGTCGACGGTACAGAAGGTGGTGTTGGGCTTGGGTGGGCGACCGGCCCCGGAGACCCCGCTCGCCGCGTCGATGATGATCCCGTCGGTGGCGACCAGCCCGCCCCGCACGA
The DNA here is from genome assembly GCA_046543225.1 of Acidimicrobiales bacterium. Classification (GTDB taxonomy): domain Bacteria; phylum Actinomycetota; class Acidimicrobiia; order Acidimicrobiales; family SKKL01; genus SKKL01. Next base: position 49,670 of record JBKGZW010000002.1, on the reverse strand, counting down.
ACGGCGCCAGGGCGAGGCTGGCTGCTGTGGGATAGCAGCCCGGGACCGCCACCGCACGGGCACCGACCAGGTCGTCGCGGAACAACTCGGGAAGGCCGTAGGCGAAGCGGTCGAGCAGATGGGGGGCCGTGTGCTCCTCGCCGTACCACTCCGGGTACAGTGCCGGGTCCTTCAGGCGGAAGTCCGCCGCCAGGTCGATGACGACGATGTCATGCTCGAGGAGCTGGGGCACGATCGACTGTGAGGCTCCGTGGGGCAGGCCGAGGAACACGAGCTCGACACCCCTGAGCAGCGACGGGTCCCACTCGCTGAACACCAGGTCGGGGTACGCGCCCCCCAGGCTTGGGTAGAGGTCGGCCACCCGCGTGCCTGCCTGGGTGTCGCCGGTGGCGAAGGCCAGGTCGAGCTGGGGATGGCCGGCACTGAGCCGGAGGAGCTCGGCGCCGGTGAACCCCGACGCCCCGATGATGCCGAACGTGATCACCGCGCCACCATACAGGCAGCTGAATGACTATGCAAATCGGGACCGGTTCGCTCCCACTCGGTCTGCCCGGTGGCGTACCCCGGTGACCCATGACATAGTCTGGCCGTTCCGCAACCCAGGGGGGAACCCGAATGACGATCCGAACCCGGCCGAGATGGTGGCGCCTGCTCGCCGCGCTGACCGCACTGCTGCTGCTCCTCGCGGCGTGTGGCAACGACGACAGCGACGACGACGCCCAGGACGACACCACCAGCGACGACACCCAACCCGACGGTGACGGGGACGACGGCGATGATGGCGATGACGACGGCGACGGCGACGAACCGCAGTACGGCGGCAGCATCGAGATCGGCGTCGAGGCCGAGGCCGAAGGCTATGTCCCCGCGCTGACCGCGACCGGCACCGCGAGCGCGACGGTGGACGGCGCGATCTACGACGCGCTGGTCATCATCAACGGCGAAGGCCAGTACGAGCCGTTCGTCGCCGAGTCGATCGAACCCAACGACGACCTCAGCGAGTGGACCATCACCCTGCGCCCCGACATCGAGTTCCACGACGGCACGCCCCTCGACGCCGAGGCGATCGTGTGGAACTACGAGAACCTCCACCGCGACCCCGATTCGCTCACCGCCGGCACGCTCGACACCGCAGGTCTCGAGTCGGTCGAGGCCGTCGACGAGCTCACCGTCGTCTACAACCTCAGCGGGCCCAACGCGGCGTTCCCCGACCTGCTCGCCGGCCGGATCGGCATGCCGGTCTCGCCCACCGCGTTCGAGGAGATGGGCGTCGACGAGTTCAGCGCCGCACCCGTCGGCACCGGCCCGTTCGTCGCCGAGGAATGGGTCCGCGACGACCGGTTCGAGCTCACCCGCAACGAGAACTACTGGCTCACCGACGAGCACGGCAACCAGCTGCCCTACCTCGACGAGGTCGTCGTCCGGCCCATCCCCGACGAGGACAGCCGCATCAACACGCTCCTCTCCGACGACGCCCAGATCATCCACACCACCCGCGGCTTCGCGGGCAAGCGGATCGTCGAGGCCGCCGAGACCGGCGACTACGAGAGCAACATCGCCCAGGGCAACATCGCCGGATCGTCGCTGTTCAACACCATCAGCCCGCCGCTCGACGACGTGCGGGTCCGCAGAGCGATGGTGATGGCCACCAGCGCCGACGACGTCGCCGTCGCCCAGGGCTATGACGGCATCACCACGCCGGCGAGCCAGTTCGTCGGCGTCGACAGCCCCTGGTACTCCACCGCCGCCGAGGAGGCCTACCCCGGCTCCGCCGGCCAGGACCTCGAGGGCGCCACCGAGCTGCTCGAGGAGTACATGAACGACCCCGACCGCTCCGACGGTCAACCGGTCGGTTCGCGACTGAGCATCCGGTACCAGTGCCCACCCGAGGCGAGCCTCCAGGACATGGCCGTGGTGCTCCAGTCGTCCTGGAACGAGATCGGCGTCGACCTCGAGATGGTCTCGGTCGACCAGCCCACGCTCATCTCCAACGTGATCGGCGCTCCCGAGAACGGGTTCAGCGGTGACTACGACATGACCTGTTGGCGCACCGGGTCCAACGAGGACCCGCTCAACTACCTCTCCGGCTTCTTCGGGCCGGTGGAGAGCACGGTCCTCAACTTCGTGAACTTCACCGATCCCGAGATCGACGAGGCGTTGACCACCCTGCGCACTTCGGCCGACTTCGAGGAGCGCTACGAGGCCAACGAGGAGATCAACACGATCGCCAACGAGAACGCGGTCGTGGCGTGGCACATCAGCTACTCGTCGACCGTCGGCTGGCGCGACGATCTTCGCGACGTCAGCGAGTGGTCGACCCCCGAGGGCAGCCCGGGACGCGGCAACCTCGCCGGCCGGGTCTGGGTCCACTGGATCTGGATGGACCAGTAGTCATCGGGTCCACCAGGTGAGGTGAAACGACCGGTGCCCCGGCCTCCAGGGCCGGGGCACCGTCGCGTTCGGCTCCGAATCAGCCCCGGAGCGTGGCCGGAAGAGCGGCTTCGACCGCAGCGACGCAGCGGCTGCGCACCTCGGCCAGCTCGGCGTCGGTGAGCGTGCGGTCCGCGGCCTGCAAGCGAAGCCGCCACGCCAGGCTCCGGCGACCAGGGGAGACCGACGACCCACGGAAGACATCGAACAGCTCGAGCTCGACGAGGAGCTCGCCGGCCGCCTCTCGCAAGATCGGTTCGACCCGACCGGCAGGAACGGCCTCATCCACCTCGAAGGCGAGATCGAGGTCGCTCGAGGGGAACAACCGCACCGGGTCATAGGGTCGGGCGCTGCGGTCGACCGACAGCACGGTGGTGAGATCGAGGTCGAACCAGGCCACCCGCCCCGGAACCTCGAAGGCCCTGAGCACGTCGGGGTCGACCTCGCCGACGGCACCGACCACCGTGGCGTCGACGACGATGTCGGCGGCCCGGGTGGGATGCAGACCGGGGATCTGGCGGGCCGACAGTTCGAATGGCACCTTCATGTGCTCTGCCACCGCCCGCCACGCCTGCACCGCGGCCGGTGCCTCGGCCCCGGCGATGACCGCGGCCACCCGCTCGGTCTCGTCGGGAAGGTCGGCATCCGGGGACGCTGGCCGCCGGTAGACGTGGCCCAGCTCGAAGACCGAGACGTCGGGGTTTCGGTGCGAGGCGTTGTAGGCCAGCACCTTGCACAGGCCCGGCAACAGCGACGAGCGCATCACCGACTCCTCGGCCACGAGCGGGTTCGCGACCCGGATCCCGTCGTCGTCGAGGCCGGCGCTGGCCAGATCTCCCGGGGCGAGGAACGGCAGGGGCATGACCTCGCTGAAGCCGAGGCCCACCAACGCCTGGCGCACCCGCCGGCGGTCACGTTGGTAGCGGGTGAGTCCCCCGCTCTCGGTCGAGCGGGGGACCGAACGGGGGATGCGCCCATAGCCGTGATGGCGGGCGATCTCCTCGATGACGTCGATCTCGGTCTCGGTGTCGGGCCGCCACGACGGGATGGTGACGTCGTGATCGTCGCCAGCGGGCTCGCACTCGAATCCGATCGGCTCCAGCAGATCCCGCACCGCGACCGGCACCAGGTCGATGCCGATGACGGCGTTGGCCCGGTCGGTGCGGACCCGCACCGGCGGCCGTGCGGGCAGCTCGCCACGCGCGTCGATGACACCGGGGGCGAGCGACGCGGTGTCGCCCAGCAGCTCGGCGAACCGCAGCGCTGCCAGCTCGAGCACCTCGGGATCGGTGCCCTTCTCGAAGCGGGCCGAGGCCTCGGTGCGCAGACCGAGGCGCCGCGCCGTGCGGGCGACGGCCAGCGGTTGGAACCAGGCGAGCTCGAGGAGCACGTCGGTGGTGTCGGCGGAGATCTCGGTGGCCTCACCGCCCATGATCCCGGCGATGCCGACCGCGGTGTCCTCGGCGTCGCAGATCAACAGGTCGTCGGCGACGAAGTGCCGCTCGACATCGTCGAGGGTCACCATCGCCTCGCCGTCGCGAGCCCGTCGCACCCGCAGACCAGCGCCGGCCAGCCGGGACAGGTCATAGGCGTGGTTGGGCTGGCCCAGCTCGAGCATGACGTAGTTGGACACGTCGACCAGGCTGTTGATCGGGCGCATGCCCATGGCGGTGAGCCGGTTGGCGATCCAGGTCGGCGACTCCCCCACCGTCACGCCGTGCAGCACCCTGGCGACGAACCGGCCGCACAGATCGCCGTCGATGATCTCGACGCTGGCCCGTTCGCCCGCTGGCGCTCCCGTCGACGGAGCCACCACCGGCTCGGGGATGGCGAAGGGCAGCTTCAGACGAGCCGCCAGGTCGCGGGCCACGCCGGCGACCGACATGGCGTCGGGCCGGTTCGGGTTGATCTCGAGGTCATAGAGCACGTCGGAGTCGATGCCCAGGGCCTCGGTGAGCGGAACGCCCACCTCGCTGTCGGGGGGCAGGACCATGATGCCGCTCTGATCGGCGCCGAGCCCCAGCTCCTGGCTCGAGCACAGCATCCCGTTGGACCACTCGCCGCGCATCTTGCGCCGGGCGATCTCCATGCCGTCGGGCATGGTGGTCCCGACGGTGGCCAGCGGGACGTGGTCGCCGATCGACATGTTGAACGCACCACAGCAGACCTGCTGGGCCTCGCCGTCGCCGGCGTCGACGTCGACGAGCTGGATGCGGTCCGCGTCGGGATGTGGACGCAGATCGAGCACCCTGGCCACGACGATGCCGTCGAGTCCCTCGCCCAACCGGTCGAGGGACTCGACCGCCATGCCGAGGTCGCTCATCGTCCGACCGAGCTCGACGGGATCGCCCTCGAAGGGGGCGAAGTCGCGGAGCCACGACAACAGGACCTTCATGTGGCCGCTCCGGGGAACGGCGCGCTCGGCTGGCACGTGGTGGTGGGAAGCATCTGCCTGCTCCTAGAACTGGCGGAGGAACCGGATGTCGTTGCTGAACATGTCGCGCAGGTCGCCGATGCCGTAGCGCATGAGCGACAGGCGGTCGGTGCCGAACCCGAAGGCGAACCCGGTGTAGACCTCGGGGTCGATCCCTCCGTTGCGCAACACGTTGGGGTGCACCATCCCGCAACCACCCAGCTCGATCCAACCGGTCCGGGCACAGGTGCGACAGCCCTCGCCCTCGCAGAGGACGCAGGTGATGTCGAACTCGGCGGAGGGCTCGGTGAACGGGAAGTAGGACGGCCGGAGACGGGCGTGGATCGCGCCGCCGAAGTACGCGGTGGTGAACTCGTCGAGGGTGCCGGCGAGGTCGGCCATGGAGATGTCGCGGTCGACGACGAGGCCCTCGATCTGGTGGAAGACCGGCATGTGGCTGGCGTCGGGGGTGTCGCTGCGGAACACCCGCCCGGGACAGACGACATAGATCGGGGGTTCGTTCTGTTCCATCACCCGCATCTGCACCGGCGAGGTGTGGGTGCGCAACAGGGTGGACTCCGGTTCGCCGAACTCGACGTAGAGGGTGTCATACATCGCCCGCGCCGGATGTCCGGGGGGGAAGTTGAGCGCGCCGAAGTTGTACCACTCGGTCTCGATCTCGGGCCCCTCGGCGATGGTGAAGCCCATGCCGCAGAAGGTGTCCTCGAGCTCGTCGTGGGCCTGGGTGACCAGGTGGAGGTGCCCCAACCGGGGCCCGTCGACCACCTCGGTGAGATCGAGTCGCTCGGCCTCGAGGCGTTGACGCCGGGCCGTGGCCTCGAGGTCCCGGCGGCGGTCGGCGAAGGCCGCTTCGAGGTTCTGGCGGCACTCGTTGAGCCGGGCACCTGCGCTGCGGCGTCGGTCGGGATCGAGTTGACCCAATCCGGACTTGAGCCGGGTGAGCTCGGAGCGCTTGCCCAGAAGCTCGGTCTCGAGGGTCCGCAGCCGGTCGAGGTCGTCGGCGCCGGCCACGGCCTCGAGTCCCTCTCGTTCCAGGCGTTCCAGTTCGGCGATCATGAACCGATCACCTTGTCGCCACCTGGCGGCCTCGTCCAATCGGATTCGGACGACCCCGATGGTGGCAGTGGCCCCCGGCGCCGCTGGCGCAGCGCCTCGAAGCACACCACCGAGGCCGCCATGGCCACGTTGAGCGACTCGGTGGAGCCTTCCATGGGAATGGTGAGACGGTGATCGATCAGTTGATCGACCGCCGGGTCGAGGCCATGCGCCTCGTTGCCGAACACCACGGCGACGGCCCCGCCCAACACGGCCTGGTCATAGGCGGTGGCCTCGCCCACGACGGTGCCCCACGTGGGGATCACCGCCTCGGCGCACCCCCGGAGCGTGGCGGCGAGCTCGGCTCCGGAGACGATCGGGACCGACAACACCGCACCGGCCGAGGACCGCACGACCTTGGGCGACCACGGGTCGACCGTGCCCTTGGTGGCGACCACGCCGGCCGCACCCGAGGCATCCGCGGCGCGGATGATGGTGCCGAGGTTGCCGGGGTCGCGAACGTCGGCCAGCACCAGCAGGTGGTGTCGCGTCGCCCGGCAGCGCTCCACCACGTCGACCAGGCCGAACGTCGGCAACGTCGCCACGGCCAGGATCGGGCGCGGCGTGACCACCTCGGTGAGGGCGCGCAACACCCCGGCGGTGACCAGGTGCACCGGCACCCCGGCCCGTTCGGCACGACCGACCGACCCGGTGGCGTCGTGGTGCTGCTCGTCCACGAACACCGCCTCCACATCGGATCCCGCAGCGAGCGCCTCGCCGACGAGGGTGGGCCCTTCGAGCACGAACGCGGCCTCGTCCAGACGCGCACTGCGGCGCCCGAGCAGGCGCCGCAGTCGACGGATCCGATGGTTGGATGCGGCCAGTGCCGGCATCGGGGCCCGGCTCAGGCCGAGGCGGAGCCGGCCTCGTTGGCATCGAGCGCCTTGCGCGACGCGTCGACCAGCGCGGCGAAGGCGGCGTCGTCGGTGACGGCGAGGTCGGCGAGGATCTTGCGATCGACGTCGATCTCGGCCAGGCGCAACCCGGCGATGAACCGGCTGTAGCTCATGTCGTGCTGGCGGCAGGCGGCGTTGATGCGCTGGATCCAGAGCTTGCGGAACTCGCCCTTGCGGGCGCGCCGATCGCGGTAGGCGTACTGCAACGAGTGCATGACCTGCTCGTTGGCGGCACGGTACGAGCGGCTCTTGTTGCCGTAGTAGCCCTTGGCCCGCTCGAGGGTGGACCGGCGGTGCTTCTTGGAGTGAACAGCGCGCTTGACCCTGGCCATGGGGCGCTCCTTTCAAGTCGGTGGGATGAGGGGTGGCGATGCGGGCTCAGCGCATGCCGAGCTGGCGCTGCACCTTGGCCTTGTCGCCCCCGGTGACCTCGGCGGGTCGGGCCAGGCGCCGGGTGCGCTCCGATGGCTTCTTTTCGAGGAAGTGGCCTCGAAACGCCTTGCGGCGCATGATCTTGCCCGTTCCGGTGACCTTGAAGCGCTTCTTGGCTCCGCGGTGGGTCTTCATCTTGGGCATGGGATACCTCGTGGTGTGGTCCCGGTGCCCCACGCAGATGCGGGGGGCCGGGAGGTCGTTCAGTTGTCGGGGTTCGACGCGTCCTGGTCGGACGTGTCGGGATCTGGATCCGACGCATCGTCGGCGTCGCGCTTGGCTGCTGCGGCCTGGGCCTTCTTGTCGGGGGCCAGCACCATGATCATGTTGCGACCGTCGAGCTTGGGCACCACCTCGACCCTGGCCACGTCGGACACCTTCTCGGCCACCTCGTCGAGGATCTTCTTGCCGAGCTCGGGGTGCTGCATCTCGCGGCCCCTGAACATGATGGTGACCTTGACCTTGTGGCCCTCGCCGAGGAACTCCTCGACCTTGCGGGTCTTGGTGTCGAAGTCGCCGCCACCGATCTTGGGGCGGTACTTCATCTCCTTGACGACGATGTTGGTGCTCTTCTTACGGGACTCCTTGGCTCGCTGTGCGGCCTCGTACTTGTACTTCCCGTAGTCCATGATCCGACACACGGGCGGGTTGGCCTTGTCGGCCACCTCGACCAGATCGAGGTCCTGCTCGCGTGCCATGGCCAGAGCCTCGGGAAGAGGCTTGATCCCGATCTGTTCGCCGCTGGCGGCCACGAGGCGGACCTCGCGGGCTCGGATGCGGTCGTTGATACGGGGCTCGTTGTTCGCCGGCGCAGCTATCGCCACTCACTCCTCATCGATGCGCAGATCCTCTCTCTGTGCGCTGGGTGTCTGGGACCGTCCACAAAACGACGAAGCGGACGCCGGAAAGCCGACGTCCGCGACCGCTGTCACCGTTCGGCGACAGCAGCGTGTCGATCGACCCGACTCACCTGGTGGTTCCGGCCAGCGCCGGACCCGGTGGAAGGGTGGGGGTTTGGACCCCGCTTTCCGTTCTGAATTGTCGGCCTAGAGTACCAGGAACGAACCACGAGAACCACGTGGTGCAGCGCCGTGCCGAGCGGCTTGGTGCAACCGATGACGACCGAAGGATCGACCCGATGAGCTTGTGGACCCCCGGTGGAGAACACCCCGTCGACCGCAACCAGCCCTCCGAACCCGCCGATGGCGAGACCCCACCCAGCCAGGGCGACGCCGGACCCGACATCCTGGCCGGCCTCACCGAGGAGCAGCGGGCCGAGTTCGACCGCCTCTCGCCCGAGGAGCAGGAACAGGCCAAGGCGATGATCGCCCAGATGGCCGAGTCCCGTCAGCGCATGGCCGAGACCCCGGCCGCGGTGGTGGTCGCCAACCACGCCATGGGCCTCTACGAGCTGGCCGCCATCCACCTCGGCGCCGAATCGCCGAAGGTCGACGAGGCCAAGCTGGCCATCGACGCACTGGCGGGGGTCCTCGACGCGGTCGGCGACCAGATGGGCGAGGACGGTACGACCCTGCGCGACGCCCTGGCCCAGATCCAGCTCGCCTACGTGCAGGTCAAGGCCGCCTCCGATGCAGGCGGCGGCGACGCAGGCAGCGGCGACGGCTCCTGAGGCATTCGGCGATCCTCCGCCGAGATCAGGACGGGGGAGGATCGGCCACCTGCAGGGGGCGCAGGTCCGAGGCTTCCCACGCGCCGAGGCGCCCGGCGACGATCTCGAACGCGACCTGGGTGCCGATCTCGATGGTCCGGGTGCCATCGGCGATGGCGGTGCAGTGGAAGAACCACTGTTCTCCCCCGCTGTCGGTGACGGTTCCGTAGCCCGCGGCGTCGTCGAAGTCGGTGACGGTTCCGGTGGCGGTCTCCATCACGTGTCCTTGGCGAGCGTGCGCACCAGGTTGGCCATCTCGATCGCCGCCGCGGCCGCTTCCTCGCCCTTGTTGCCGGCCTTGGCGCCGGCGCGCTCGATCGCTTGGTCGACGGTGTCGGTGGTGAGCACCCCGAAGATGATCGGCACCCCGGTGTCGAGCGCGGCGCGTTGCACCCCTGCTGCACACTGACCGGCGACCTGCTCGTAGTGCCCGGTGGCCCCGCGGATCACCGCACCGAGGGTCACCACGGCGTCGACGGTGCCCCCCGTCGCCAGCTGCCGGGCGCCGAAGGGGATCTCGAACGCGCCGGGCACCCACACCACGGTGGTGTCGGCCGGGTCGACCCCGTGTCGGCGCAGCGCCCGTTCCGCGCCATCGAGGAGCCGGTCGGTGATGAAGTCGTTGAACCGACCGCACACGACCCCGATGCGCAGGCCGGCACCGTCGAGCGATCCCTCAATCACCGGCAGCCTCCTGTCCGGGCTGGTGCTGGGTGTGATCGGGGTCGTGGGGCTCGAATCCGGTGTCATCCAGTCCCTCCAAGAGGTGTCCGAGGCGGGCGCGCTTGGTCCGCAGGTAGTTGATGTTCTCGATGGTGGGCGTCGACTGCAGCGGCACCCGCTCGACCACCTCGAGCCCGAATCCTTGCAGACCCCCGTACTTCGCGGGGTTGTTGGTGAGGACCCGAAGCTTCTCGACGCCGAGATCGACCAGGATCTGGGCGCCGACACCGTACTCGCGGCTGTCGACCGGCAACCCGAGCTCGAGGTTGGCATCGACCGTGTCGTGACCCGAGTCCTGGAGCCCGTAGGCCCGCAGCTTGTGCCCGAGACCGATCCCACGGCCCTCGTGGCCGCGCAGGTAGACCACCACGCCCGACCCCTCCTCGGCGATCTTCGACAGCGCCGCCTGGAGCTGAGGGCCGCAGTCGCATCGCAGCGATCCGAAGATGTCGCCGGTGAGGCACTCGCTGTGCACGCGCACCAGGACCGGATCTCCGCTGGCCACATCGCCCTTGACGAACGCCACGTGCTCGGTCCCGTCGATGAGCGAGCGATAGGCGTGGGCCACGAAGGTCCCCCACCGCGTCGGCACCCGGCCCTGACCGGTCGCCACCACCAGCTTCTCGTTGGCCCGCCGGTGACGGATCAGGTCCGCGATGGAGATCATCAACAGACCGTGCTCGGCGGCGAAGACCGCCAGATCGGGCACCCGGGCCATGGTCCCGTCGTCGTTGACGATCTCGCACAGGGCGCCGGCCGGCTGGAGCCCGGCCAGGCCTGCCAGGTCGACCGCCGCCTCGGTGTGACCGGCCCGCTTGAGCACTCCCCCGTCGCGGGCCCGCAGCGGGAACAGGTGGCCGGGACGGTTGAAGTCGCTCCAGGCCACCGTGGGGTCTGCCAGCGCCCGGATGGTGGCCGTGCGGTCACCGGCGGAGATGCCGGTGGTGGTGCCGTGCCGGTAGTCGACGGTGTGGGTGAAGGCGGTGCGCTGGTACTCGGTGTTGTCGGCGACCATCAGCGGCAGACCGAGCGCGTCGCAGCGCTCGCCGGTGAGGGCCACACAGATCACCCCCGAGGTGTGGCGCACGTAGAACGCCACCTTCTCCGGCGTTGCTGCCTCGGCGGCCATGATGAGGTCGCCCTCGTTCTCGCGATCCTCGTCGTCGACCACGACGACGACCTCGCCCCGCCCGATCGCCTCGATGGCATCGGGGATGGCGGCGAACACCGGCTCGGTCTGGTCGCTCATGTGGGGATCTCCTGTTCGAGACGGGTCGAGGCCGACCCATCGGGGACACCGAGGGTGGTGTCGGCTGGTAGCGGCCGCAGGTCGATGCGAACGTCGTCGCCGAACCGCTCGATGCCCGCCACCGAGCCCCGCCACAGCGCGTCGATGGTGGGGGCACCCGCTCCGGCGAACAGGGGGCGGGCATCGTCGCCGCCGAAGAGCGCCGGCGCGAGATAGATGACGTAGCGGTCGACCAGACCGGCCCGGTGGAAGGCTCCGGCCACCGTCGGCCCGCCTTCGACCAGCAGCTGCAGGACACCCCGGCGGCCGAGCTCGTCGAGCACCTCCCCCAGATCACCCGACATCTCGACCGCGGGGTGGATCCGCGCGTCGGGCGGCGCGTGACCCAGCACCACCCGCAACGGCTCGTGGACGGTGCCGGGCAGCGGGGAGTCGACGCCGCGGACGGTGAGAGCCGGATCGTCGTCGCGGACGGTGCCAGCACCGACGAGGATGGCGTCGCTCGCCGCTCGGAGCCGGTGGACATCGGCACGGGCTTCGGGTCCGGTGATCCAGCGGCTGGTGGCGTCGGGAGCTGCGGTGCGGCCGTCGAGGGTGGCCGCCAGCTTCAACACGACGTGGGGGCGCCCGGTCCTGCGGTGGGTGAGGTAGGGCGCCAGCAGTCGGGTGGCGTCGCGGGCCATCGCCCCGATCTCGACCGCGATGCCCGCGGCACGGAGGGCGGCGATGCCACGACCACCCACGTTGGGATCGGGATCCTCGATGGCGACGACGACCCGCTCGATGCCCGCGGCGATGATGGCATCGGTGCAGGGCGGGGTGCGGCCGTGGTGGGCGCAGGGCTCGAGGGTGACATACAGGGTTGCCCCTGGGGCGGTGCCGCCGAGCTGATCGAGCGCGTGCGCCTCGGCGTGGGGGCCGCCGGCGGGATGGGTGACACCGTCGACGGTCCTGCCGTCGGCCAGCGCGACCACGCACCCGACCCAGGGGTTGGGCGCGGTGAGGCCCTGCACGGAGGCGGCGTTGGTCAACGCCCGCTCCATGTGGCTGGTGTCGCGCTCGTCGCTCATCGGGTGCTGCTCGCTCCTCGCCTCACGGGCGGGCGCCCGGACAGGCGCGAGCGGACAGGGACCGGGCCCTGCGTGCTCTCGCTCCCATCCGGACTGTCACCGTCGGCCCCGGAGTTCCACCGGGTCGGCCCTGGCCGGAGCCAGGGTTCGCGGGCTCTCACCGCCGGTCGGGAGTTTCACCCAACCCCGCGAGATGTCGTGTAGTTGTCACCTCAAACGGTACCCGGCCCGGTCGCGAGGAGCACACTCGACATGCATGCACGGACCGAGACCACTCGCACTCTGGTCACATCCGATGGCGCATGTGACACCTCAGCGTGACCGGACCGGAGCGATCAGTGGGCGGTGTCGCCGGCGAGCAGCCGCACGGCGTGGGGCAGCACGTCGAGCACGGCATCGAGGGTCTCGACCGCGCCCGCGGTCGACCCGGGCCCGTTGATCACGAGCGCCTCGCCGATGGTGCCGGCGACGCCTCGCGACAGCCGTCCGAGCGGATTGACCAGCCGCATGGCCTCGGCGATGCCCGGCGCCTCACGCTCGATCGCCTCCGCGGTGCCCTCGGGCGTGAGGTCGCGGGGACCGAACCCGGTGCCGCCGGTGGTGGCGATGAGCCCGTTGAAGTCCCGTGCCATCTCGAGCAGCACCTCCCGGACGCTCTGGGTGCCGTCGGAGACCACTCGGTGGTCGAGCACGGTCCATCCTGCCTGGGTCAAGCGCGTCGCCAGCGCCTCGCCCGAGCTGTCCTCGCGGGTCCCGGCCACCACCCCGTCGGACACGGTGAGGACCTTGGCAGAGAGCGGTTGTGGCTGAACGGGCATGTCGAGACTCCTCGGTGGTCAACGTCGCCGGCGAGAACGCAGCACCATCATGGCGTCGGTCCCGGCGGCCTGGGGCAACAACAGCGCTCCTCGACCGTGGGGGACCCACGGATCTCCCGGGGGCTCGAGCGCCTCCATCTCGGGGTGGTGCCGGGCGAGGTGTCGGTCGATGCCGAGCGTCTCGGCATCGGTCATCGTGCACACGCTGTAGACGAGCACGCCGCCGGGCCGAACCAGCGGCACCGCTGCGTCGATGATCCGAGTTTGCAGGGCGGCGAGGTGGTCGACGTCGTCGGGGGTGATCCTCCAGCGCGCATCCGGGCGGCGGTGCAGCACCCCGAGCCCCGAGCAGGGTGCATCGACGAGCACCCGGTCGAAGCTGTCCGGGGCGTAGGGCGGAGCAGTGGCGTCGGCCACCACCACCGCGACCCCGCTGTGGCCGGTTCGTTCGACGTTTCGGTGGATCAGCCCGGCCCGCTGGGCGGTCAGGTCCGAGGCCACCACCCACGCCCCCGACGACGCGAGTCCGGTCGCCTTGCCCCCAGGGGCGGCACAGAGGTCGACGACCCGCTCCCCCGGCTCGGCGCCCACCAACTCGACCACCCACTGCGAGGCTCGATCCTGGGTGTAGCCGTCGAGGCGAACCGTCACCGTCGGGGCCTGGTTCATGGCCTCCAGCGCCGCCAGGGCGACGTCGGCACCCAGATCGGCCGAGAGCCGATCGACGATCCAGTCGGGGTAGCTGAGTCGGGTGGCGAGGTCGGGCCACTCGATCGCCGCGCCCGCCACCTTGCGGAGGATGGCGTTGACGAAGCCCCGGGCCGGTCCATCGACCGCACCCACCGTCGCCGACACCGCCGCGTGTGGGGGGATGTCGGTGAAGGCCAGTTGGTAGACACCCACCCGAAGTGCCGCTCGAACCGTCGGATCGACCTCTCGGAGGACGAACCGGTCGGCCAGGTGGTCACAGGCCCGTTGCCTGCGGGTCGCCCCGTAGACCAGCTCGGTCACCAGGCCACGATCGCGCTCATCGAGCGTGCTGCGCCCCAGCATCGGCGGCAGGGCCAGGTTCGCGTACGCTCGGTCGACGTCGATGCGCACCATCGCCTCGATGGCCAGGCGGCGCACCACGACGCCGGGGGGCTCGGTCCTGGTGATGGTCTGCCGGGAGCCGCTCCGGCGCCGGGTCATCGACCCAGCCGGTCGTCGGGGCCCGGTCGGGCGCCGTTGAGCCATGCCGCGGCGTCTTGTCGGGGCTTGCCTTCGGGCTGGACCTCGACCAGTTCCAACCCGCCGTCGCCGGCGGCGACCGTCCGACCGTCGAGCGAACCCGGCTCGCCGCGGTGTTCGGGCACCAACCGCGCGGCGTGGACCTTGAGGCGACGCCCGCGCCATGTGGTCCAGGCACCACCCAGCCGCACGACCCGATGCAACTCGATCGCGGGCCGACCCCAGTCGAGCTCGAGCTCGTGGGGCTCGATCTTGTCGGCGTAGGTGGGTTCGCCCTCCTGCGGCACGGGATCACCGAGGCCTTCGGTCAAGGACGCGACCAACAGTTGCGACCCCAGCTCGACCAGCCGCCCACGCAACTCGTCGAGGGTCTCGTCGGGACCGATGTCGACCTCGGCCGAGCGATAGATCCCGCCGGTGTCGAGCCCCTCCTCGACCGCCATGACGCACACGCCGGTCGTGTCGTCGCCGGCGAGGATGGCCCGCTCGACCGGGGCGGCGCCGCGCCACCGGGGCAGCAGGGAGAAGTGCAGGTTGACCATGGGTACGACGTCGAGCACGTGGGGCTTGATGATGCGACCGAAGGCCACGACGACCCCCAGGTCGGCACCGCTGTCGATGACGGCATCGACGTCGGTGGTGACCGGGATGCCCAGCTCGCTCGCTGCCACCTTCACGGGACTGGGCGACAGGCCGGATCCGCGACCGCGGCGCTTGTCGGCACGGGTGACCACCAGGGCGATCTCGAAGCCGGCGGCGTGCAGGGCCTGCAGCGGCGCCACCGCGACCTCGGGCGTGCCGAGATAGACCAGACGGCGAGGCTGGTTCGGCGCAGGGACGACCACGATCAGCCGAGCGCGAGCCCACCGGCGGGCCGCGCCTGTTCATCGGCTGCGGCCAGCGTGTCCTCGCGCAGCGCCCTGAGGGCGCGGGAGCGTTCGTCGTCGTCGAGGCGCTCGAGCATCAGGATCCCGTCGAGATGGTCGAGCTCGTGCTGGAACAACCGAGCGAGCAGCTCGTCGGCCTCCAACGAGACCTCGTCGCCGTCGAGGTCGATCCCGGTGAGGTGCACCTGCTTCGGTCGCACGATCTCGAAGGTGTGGCCGGGCACCGACAGGCATCCCTCCTCGTAGAGCCACTCGCCGTCGGAGTCGGCGATCGTGGGGTTGATCAGCACCTCGGGACCCTCGCCGATGTCGTAGACGAACACCCGCTTGCCGACACCGATCTGGGGGGCGGCGAGCCCGAGCCCGGGAGCGCCGTACATGGTCGTGAGCATGTCCTCGGCCAGGCGGACGAGACGACCGTCGATGTCGGTGACCTCGTCGGCGACCCGGCGCAGCACCGGATCGCCGAAGGTGCGGATCTCGAAGGGGGCCATCCGGCAAAGACTACCGTCAGGGTGTGGAACTGCTGCAGCCAACCGACCGATGAGCTCGGGGCACTACTTCGACCCCGAGCCCACCGCCCGCTCCCGGGTCCGCGAGGTGGCGCTGGTGCTGCCGGACCTCTCGTGTCACCTGCAGACCGACTCCGGGGTGTTCTCCGCCGATCGTGTCGATCCGGGCACCAAGCTGTTGCTGCTCGAAGGACCCGAGCCCGATGCCGGTCACGGCCCCCTGCTCGATCTGGGGTGCGGGTACGGCCCGATCGCCATCACGCTCGCCCACCGTCGTCCGGAGGCGACGGTCTGGGCGGTCGATGTCAACCAACGGGCCAGGGATCTGTGCCGGCGCAACGCCGAGCTCCAGGGAGTCGCCGATCGGGTGCGGGTCGCCTCGCCCGACGATGTCGACCCCGACCTGGTGTTCGGACAGATCTGGTCCAACCCGCCGATCCGCATCGGCAAGCAGGCCGTCCACGACATGCTCGCCTCGTGGTTGGCGCGGATGCACCCGCAGGGCGGCGCTCACCTGGTGGTGAGCCGCCATCTCGGGGCCGACTCGCTCGCCCGATGGTTGTCCGAGGCCGGCTACGAGGTGACACGCCGTCGATCGCGGATGGGATACCGCCTCCTCGACATCGGTCCCGGGGTCCGCCAACGGGCCTGAGGTCGCGCCGCCGAGGCTCAAGATGTCACCCCGAGTGGTCGAAGGGTGACAGATGGCACGTAGGCGGCGGCAACCGGGCACCGGGATCACCGACTCGCGGGGTCGGATCTGTCAGTCTGTGGAACACAGCGGTCGAGACGACAGGGGGCGGGAGCACACGTGGTGAGCGGCGAGGAACTCCACATCATCGTGAAGCGGAGCATCCACCAGGGGCGGATCTGGTCGGCGCACCCCCAGTTGCTCCTCGACGACGGTCCCGACGAGCTGGTCACCCTCAGCATCCCGGGAAGCACGTGTCACCTGCCCCGCAACCATCACGACATGCACCATGTCCGGGAGGACTTCCGCTCGGGCGAGTGGACGCTCGAGGCCTCCTCCGGGGCGCGGTTCGTCGGCGTGTGCCGTCACCGCCCGGGTCGCTACTTCAACGTCATCCACCTGTTCGCGCCCGAATCCGGCGAGTTCCTCTGCTGGTACGTGAGCTTCGAGCGCCCGATCAGCCGCCACCCCGACGGGCTGGTGATCGACACGCTCGACCTGTGGCTCGACCTCATCGTGCTGCCGGACGGCACCACCTTCTGGAAGGACACCGACCACTGGAACTGGGCGAGCGAGCAGCGGCTGTTCTCACCCGGCGAGGTACGCCGGGTCGAGGAGCTCCGCGAGGACCTGAAGACCGCGGCGCGCAAGGGGGTCGGGCCCTTCGACGGCACCTGGACCGAGTGGGCACCGATCGAGCTCGATCCGCTCGACCCACCTCCGTACTGGGACCGGCCCCCGGCGATGATCGACACGCGTGAGGCGGTCGACCGGGCCTGACCCGAGGCGTTCGGACCGGTCAGGTCCAGGGTCGGATCCTGGTCACACCCGGACCGGATCCATCGCGATCCGCAACCGGCCCGGTGGCCGCGATGTCGATGCCACGGCGTCACAGAGCGTGTCGTGGTCGGGGGCCCGCAGCAGGTAGCGCCCGTCGGAGGGTCCGAGCACCTCGACCCCGGCCGGGGAGCCGAGCGCGGCGACGAAGGCGGCGGCCGACTGGCCCGACACCTCGGCGATCGCCGTCTCCGGAGGCATGCGCAGCGTCGCGCGCCGCGCCGCCTCGGCCGCGGAGAACCGGGCGGGATCGGCCGTCAGCGCCGCTTGGAGCACGTCGTGGCGGGGCACCCGGGTCTGCACGGCGACCCGGCCGCCACCGGAACGAGGTCCCACCAGCCGAGCCGCCCTCGCCAGCAGCGCCAGCGCCTCCTCGCCCGCGCGGTATCGGGGCGCCAACAGCTCCTGGTCGATGTCGAGAAACGCCACCAGCGAGGCCGCAGCGACGCGGTGAAGCACCGCTTCGGTGCCGATGTAGACGCGTGCGTCGGCGATCTCGGTGTCGGAGGCACCCGTGACCTCGACCACCGGTTCGCCCACCAGCGCCTCGAGCTCCTCGCGCGCCCTGGTGACGCCCGCTCTGATGTTGCGCAGGTTCGTCGCGCCGCACGACTGGCAGATCACGGGCCGCTCACCGCCGCAACGTCGGCACCGCAGCCCGTCGTCGTCGGCCTGGACCATGGCTCCGTCGCAGTGCTCGCACCGGGTCACCTCGCCGCACCGGCCACACGCCATCAGGCGGGAGCGTCCGGTGCGGTTCAACACGCACACCGCGCGTTCGGCCGACCGCAGCATGGGCGTGAGGCGCTCGGACCACAACCCGCCTCGCATCGGGTCGTCCTGTCTGCGATCGATCACATCGAACAGCGGCCATCCCGCCCGCTCGTCGGCACGGGTCGGCGCCGAGAGCGACCCGACCTCCAGCGCCTCGAGCGACGGCGTGGCCGACACCAGCACACACGCAGCTCCAGCGCGACGGGCGCGTTCGACCGCGACCTCCCGGGCGTGCCAGGTCGGGGCTCGTTGCTCCTGCCAGGACTCGTCGTGCTCGTCGAACACCACCACCGCCGCGAGATCCGGGGCAGGTGCCCACGCCGTAGCCCTCGTGCCCACCACCGAAGCCCCCGAGGCCGCCGCCGCCCAGTCGCGCGGGTGCAGCGCCACCTCGATCCCGGCGCGGCGAAGCGCCAACGCCATCCGCCTGGCGTCGGCGACGGTGGGCAGGAGCACCAACGCCTGGCCTCGGGCGCACGCGGCGACCGCCACCGGGACCGGATCGGCGGTGGGAGGCCGGCGCAACACCGAGACACCGGTACCGAAGGCGGCGACGATCTCCTCGGCCACCACCGGCACCGGGTCGCTCCTGTGAGGCCGCCGCTCGATCCTCGCGACGGTGGTCGGAGGCGAGGCCGTGGCCAGGAAGCTGGCCCGGCGACCGGCGAAGCGCCAAGCCGCCCAGGCCGCCAGCTCGATCAGCTCACCCGACGGGCCGACGCCACTGCGCTTGGCGAGGGCCAGCAGTCGCACCCCTGGTGGGGGCTCGACATCGGTCGCGACGACCCACCCACCGACGCGCCGACCGTGCAACGAGATGCGGACCATGTCGCCGATGCCGATCTCGGGGATCGAGTCGGGAACGAGGTAGTCGAACTCGCGGTCGATGGCGGGCACGTCGGGAAGGACCCGAACGACCCGCGGCGCGGTGGGCAGTGGCTCAGAGCCCGAGTGCGGACTTGAGGTCGTCGACCCGATCGGTGCGCTCCCAGGTGAACGACATGTCGTCGGGGCGGCCGAAGTGCCCGTAGGCGGCGGTTGGCCGGTAGATGGGGCGGCGCAGATCGAGCTCCTTGACGATGGCCGCGGGGCGCAGGTCGAACACCTCGCTGACCGCTCGTTCGATCTCGGACTCTTCGACCGTTCCGGTGCCGAAGGTGGACACCATGACCGAGATCGGACGGGCCACACCGATCGCATAGGCGACCTGGACCTCACAGCGCTCGGCCGCGCCGGCAGCAACGAGGTTCTTGGCCACCCACCGGGCGGCGTAGGTGGCCGAACGGTCGACCTTGGACGGGTCCTTTCCGGAGAAGGCACCACCCCCGTGGCGGCCCATGCCCCCGTAGGTGTCGACGATGATCTTGCGGCCGGTGAGCCCGGCGTCGCCGACCGGGCCACCGATCACGAAGCGTCCCGTCGGGTTGACATAGACCTCGTAGTCGTCGTCGGCGTAGCGCTCGGGGATGACCGGACGGATGACCTGTTCGATCAGGTCGGGGCGGATCATCGAATCGCGGTCGATGCCCTCGTCGTGCTGGGTGGACACCAACACGGTGCGCAGCCGGACCGGCTTGCCGTCCTCGTAGTCGAAGCTGACCTGGGTCTTGCCGTCGGGACGCAGATAGGGAACGGTGCCCGCCTTGCGCACCTCGGACAGGCGCTCGGCCATGCGGTGCGCGAGGTGGATCGGCAGCGGCATCAGCGCGTCGGTCTCGTTCGAGGCGTAGCCGAACATCATCCCCTGGTCGCCCGCGCCCTGTTGCATCAGGGCCTCCTCGCCGGAACCGCCCGAGCGCACCTCCTCAGACGCATCGACACCCTGGGCGATGTCGGGCGACTGCTCGTCGATGGTGACCATCACACCGCAGGTGTTGCCGTCGAAGCCGTAGGACTCGCGGTTGTACCCGATCTCGTTGATGGTGCGCCGCACCACGCTCGGGATGTCGACGTAGGCCTCGGTGGTGATCTCTCCGGCCACGATCGCCAACCCGGTGGTGACCAGCGTCTCGCACGCGACCCGGCTCTGCGGATCCTGCTCGAGCAGGGCATCGAGGATGGAGTCAGAGATCTGGTCGGCCATCTTGTCGGGGTGGCCCTCGGTCACGGATTCCGACGTGAAGGTGAAACGGCTCATTGTGCTCCTGGGTAGGTGGACAAGGATGGGTTCAGGTCGTGGGACCCGGCGAGTATCGTGCCACGACCGCGTCGATGACCGCTCTGGCCACCGAACGCTTGTCGGTGAGACCAACAGTGTGGTCCATGCCGTCGGTGCCGATGATCATGACGGCGTTGGTGTCGTGCTCGAATCCCACCTGGGGGGCCGAGACGTCGTTGGCGACGATGAGGTCGGCGTTCTTGCGGGCCAGCTTGTCGCGGGCGTTGGCGACGACGTCCTCGGTCTCGGCGGCGAATCCCACCAGGATCTGACCCGACGGCTTGTCCCGCCCGAGCTCGGCCAGGATGTCGACGGTGGGCTCGAGGACGATTCGGGGCGCACCGTCGTGCTTCTTGAGCTTGGTGTCGGCAACCTCGACGGGTCGGAAGTCGGCGACGGCGGCAGCCATCACGACGATGTCCGCCGACGCCGCGTGGGCCCTGACCGCATCGAGCATCTGAGCAGCGGACTCGACGGTGACCACCTCGACGCCCAGGCTCGGGGGTGGGGCGGCGCTGGTGACGAGCACGACCTCGGCGCCTCTGGCCCTGGCCTCGGCGGCGAGGGCGAACCCCTGCTTGCCCGAGGAGCGGTTGCCGATGAAGCGCACCGGGTCGATGGCTTCGCGGGTGCCGCCGGCGGTGACCACGACCTTGGTGCCGGTGAGGTCGCCGGGCCCGAGCACCCGTTCGACCGCGGCGACGACGGTGGCGGGCTCGGCCAGGCGGCCGGCGCCGACATCGCCCCCGGCGAGGCGGCCCGATTCGGGAGCGACGATGTGCACCCCCCGCTCGGCGAGCACCGAGAGGTTCTCCTGCACCGCGGGGTGCTCCCACATCTCGGTGTGCATGGCCGGGCAGATGACCACCGGCGCCCGGGTGGCCAGGGCGGTGGCGGTGAGCAGGTCGTGGGACCGACCGGTGCGCAGGTCGGAGATGACCTTCGCGGTGGCGGGACAGATCAGCACGAGGTCGGCGCCCTGGCCGAGCCGGGTGTGGGGGATGGGGCTGGCTTCGTTCCACAGCGACCGCTGCACCGGTTCCGACGCCAGGGCCGAGAAGGTGGTCTCGCCCACGAAGTGCAACGCCCCGTTGGTGAGGACGGGGCTGACGTGCGCGCCGGCGTCGACCAACCTCCGGCACACCTCGACCGCCTTGTACGCGGCGATGCCGCCGGTGACGCCGAGGACGATGCGGCGACCGTCGATCACGACGGTGGGCTACTCGGTCGGGCTGTCGGTGTCGGCCGCGGACTCATCAGAGGCGTCCGGGGTGTCGGTGCGCCGCGCCACGATCTTGTCGGCTGCGATCTCCTCGAAGGCGATCGACAGCGGCTTGCGAGCGGTGGAGGCCACCTGCGGCGGGATGGCGGGTCCCCCGGCATCGCCGAGCTGGCCGAAGTAGCTGTTGATCTGGCGGGCGCGGAGCGAGGCGAGGGTGACCAGGTCGAACTTGGACCCGGTGCGTTCGAGCAGGTCCTCGAGCGAGGGGTTCATCATCGAGTCGTTGAACTGGGTCATGGGTGCTCCAGAGGTGGGCGAGGCCGACCATCAAGACTAGCAGCGGGGGTGGTGCCACCCCAGCACCGGCTCAGTTCGCTCGTTCGGCCCTGGCTTCGGCGATGAGGGCCTCCATCTCGGCGACGGTGTCCTCGACCCGGTCGTTGACCACCACGATGGCACCCAGGGCTTCACCGCGTGCACGTTCGGAGTCGGCGTTGGCCAGACGCCGCTCGACCTGCTCCTCCGAGTCGCCCCGCGCCCGCAGCCGTGCCGCCTGCTCGTCGCGCGACGGTGCGTCCATGAAGACGAACAGCGAGTCCGGGTAGCGGGACAGGACCTGCTCGGCCCCCTGGACATCGATCTCGAGCACCAGGTCGACGCCGTCGGGGAGGTCGTCGGGCATGGGGGTGCCCATGAGCTGGCCGAGGAAGTCGGCCCATTCGAGGAACCCGTCGGCGGCGATGCGTTCCTCGAACTGCTCGCGGGAGACGAAGTGGTAGGCGTCCTCGGCCTCGCCCGGCCGGCGGTCGCGGGTGGTCCACGAACGGCTCAGCCACAGCTTGGGGTCGCGCTCGACGAGCTCGCGCACCACGGTTCCTTTGCCGACCCCGCCGGGGCCGGCGACGATCACGATGATGGCGGCACCTACCGGTAGGGCGAGGGGAAGGCCTCGATGAGGGCCTTGCGCTGCTGGTCACCGAGCCCTCGCACCCGTCGGGTCTCGCTGATGCCGATGCGCTCCATCGTGCGGCGGGCCTTGACCTTGCCGACACCAGGCAGTGATTCGAGCACGGCGAGCACCTTCATCTTGGCGATGGTGTCATTGGTACCGGCGGTGTCGAGCAGCTCGGCGAGGCTGATGGAGCCCATCTTGAGCCGCTCCTTGATCTCGGCGCGCTCGCGACGCACTTCGGCCGCCTTGGCCAGCGCGGCCTGGCGTTGCTCGTCGGTGAGCTGAGGGGGCTGGGTCATGTCCCGACAGTAGCGCCCGCGGCCGGGTTCGGGGCACGGTTCAAGAGAGGCTCTCGACGATGGCGACAGCGGCGGCCTCGGGATCATCGGCGTGGGTGACCGCGCGGCCGATGACCAGGAGGTCGGCCCCGGCGTCGAGCGCGGCGCGCGGGGTCGCGACCCGAACCTGGTCGTGGTGATCGGCCCCTTCGGGTCGGATGCCGGGAACGACGGTGAACAGGCTCGGTCCGACCTCTCGAACCGTCGCCAGGTCGGGGGCGCCACAGACCACTCCCCCACACCCGGCTTCGACGGCCACGTCGAGCCGGCGGCGCAGGACCGATTCGGATGAGTCCTGGTCGCTGGTCAACACGGTGACGCCGAGCATCATCGGCGCCGGGAGGCCCGCCCGTTCGGCCCCATCGGCGAACCCCTCCACCCCGGCGCGCACCACGTCGACCCCGGCCGAGGTGTGGACGTTCAGATAGCTCGCACCGAGCGCGCCGATCACCCGCGACGCCCGGTTGACCGTGGTGGGGATGTCGTGGAGCTTCAGGTCGCAGAACACGTCGTAGCCGAGGTTCATCAGCCCGGTGACGACCTCGGGTCCGACCGCGCTGTAGAGCTCGAGACCGACCTTGGCGACCCGGAAGAACGGGCGGAGCTGGGCGGCGAGGCGCATGGCGGCCACGTGGTCGTCGACGTCGAGGACGAGCGCGAGATGATCCCAGGGACCGGGGTCGTCGAAGTCGTCGAGGTCGACCTCGGCGGCCGGGGTCGAGCTCGTGGGGTCATCGGTCATGGGCTGCTCCTGTCAGGTCGGCGACTCGGGTGATGCCGTGGTCGACACACCAGTGCTCGAGCTGGTGGAGGACCTTGGCGACAGACCGGGGATCGGCGAAGGTGGCGGTGCCGACCTGGACCGCGTCGGCGCCGGCCATGAGCATCTCGATCGCATCGGCACCGGTGGCGATGCCGCCGACGCCGATGATCGGGGCGTCGGGGTGAGCGACGCGGCAGTCGCTGACGGCCTTGACCGCCACCGGATGGATCGCAGGCCCCGACACGCCCCCCGACCCTCCTCCGAGGACCGCCCGGCGATCGTCGAGATCGACCACCAGTCCGGGAACGGTGTTGATCAAGGTGAGCGCCTCGGCGCCGGCATCGAGCACCGCCCCGGCGATCGCCGGCAGGTCGGTGACCAGCGCGGTCAGCTTCGCCCACCGTGGACGTCCACACACCGCCGCGGCCTCGATGACCGCGGCGCTGTCGGCGGCCGACTGGGCGAAGATGCCGTGACCGGACAGGTTGGGACACGACAGGTTGACCTCCACGGCCACCACCTCGGGGGGCGCCGCAGCAACCGCTTCGGCCGCGGCGCGGTACTCCTCGACGGTGCGGCCCCAGATGCTGACCACCACCCGGGCACCGGCGTCGATCAGCGGTGGCAGGTCGTGGGCCAGCCACGCCTCCACCCCGGGACCCTGCAGGCCGACCGAGTTGATCATCCCCGCAGGAGTGTGATGCACACGCAGCGGCGGGTTCCCGGGCCAGGGTTGGGCCGACAACGACTTCACCACGACCGCGCCGAGGCCGCCCAGATCGACATGGGCACCGAGCTCGGCGCCGTGGCCCGCGGTCCCCGATGCGGTCATCACGGGGTTGGGAAGCCGCACCGATCCGACCTCGACCGACAGGTCAACCGAGCCGCGAGGAGCGCGCCGACCTCGGATCACCTGGTGGCCCCCAGCTCTGACGCCGCCACGCCGCGGTGGTACTCCTGCAGGCTCCGGACCCGCAGGGGGTGAGCCATCATGTCGGCGATGCCGGTCGCCGCGGCCAGCGCCGCCTTGGCGGTGGTGAGCAGCGCGACGTTGTGCACCCCGGCCGCTTGCCGGATGTGGGCACCGTCGGCGCGCGGACCCCGACCACGGGGGCTGTTGACGACCAGGTCGATCTCGCCGCTGGCGATCAGGTCGACCGCGTTGGTGCCGTCCTCGCCGATCTTGGCCACGACGGTGTCGACGGGGATCCCCGCTTCGGCGAGGTGGGCGGCGGTCCCACTGGTGGCGACGAGCCGGAAGCCGATGGCGTCGAACCGGCGCGCCGCCTCGACGCCCACCGCCTTGTCGCGATCCGCGAGGGACAAGAACACGGTGCCCTCGGTGGGCAGCCGGAGCCCGGCGGCCAGCTGGGACTTCGCGAAGGCGAGTCCGACCGTGAGGTCGATTCCCATGACCTCGCCGGTGGATCGCATCTCGGGACCGAGCACCGCGTCGGCCTCGGGGAACCGGTTGAACGGCAGGACCGCCTCCTTGACCGAGAAGTGGTCCCCCACCGCCCGTGGCCGCAGGATCCCCTCGTCGCGCAGCTCGGCAAGGGTGGCACCGAGCATGACCCTGGCCGCGACCTTGGCCAGGGGCACGCCGGTGGCCTTGGCCACGAACGGTACGGTGCGCGAGGCCCTGGGGTTGGCCTCGATGATGAACACCTGGTTCGCCTTCACCGCGAACTGCACGTTGATCAGGCCCCTGACGTCGAGCGCCTCGGCCAACGCCGCGGTGTAGGACTCGATCACCTCGATCGTCTCGTCGGACAGCGTGGTGGGCGGCAGCGAGCAGGCGCTGTCGCCGGAGTGCACGCCGGCTTCCTCGACGTGCTCCATCACACCGCCGATGTGGACCTCGCCGGCGGCGTCGCGCAGGGCGTCGACGTCGACCTCGGTGGCGTCCTCGAGGAAGCGGTCGACCAGCACGGGTCGCGTGGCCGACAGGCCACCCTCGCGGCCGAGGGTGCCGAAACCGGCCAGCTCCGCCATCGCCCGGGTGAGGCTCTCGTCGTCGTAGACGATCTCCATGGCACGCCCGCCGAGCACGTAGGAGGGACGCACCAGCACCGGGTAGCCCACGCGCTCGCTGATCGCCAGGGCTCCGTCGAGGTCGGTGGCGGTCCCCCCTGCGGGCTGAGGGATCTCGAGGCGGGCGCACAGCGCGTTCCACTTGTCGCGGTCCTCGGCCAGATCGATCGAGTCGGGACTGGTGCCCGCGATGAGCTCGCGGTCGAGCAACCCGGCCAGCTTCAGCGGGGTCTGGCCTCCGAGCGCGACGATCACCGCGACGGGCGCCTCGGCGTCGATGACGTTCTGGACGTCTTCCTGGGTGAGGGGTTCGAAGTAGAGCCGGTCGCTGGTGTCGTAGTCGGTGGAGACCGTCTCGGGGTTGCAGTTGAGCATGATCGTCTCGTAGCCGGCGTCGCGCAGGGCGAAGCTGGCGTGGACGCAGCAGTAGTCGAACTCGATCCCCTGACCGATCCGGTTGGGGCCAGAACCGAGGATCAGCACCTTGGGGCGGTCGCTCGGGCGGACCTCGTCCTCGTCCTCGTAGGTGGAGTAGTGGTAGGGCGTCTGGGCCTCGAACTCGGCGCCGCAGGTGTCGACGGTCTTGAACGTGGCCCGCACCCCGGCATCGAGGCGCCGGCGCCGCACCTCGGACTCCTCGATCCCCCACAGCCACCCGAGCTGGGCGTCGGCGAATCCCAGCCGCTTGGCCCGGCGCCACATGGCGGTGGTCATGGCGTCGATCCCGACATCGGCGAGGTGGGCACGCTCCTCGACCACCATCGACATCTGATCGAGGAACCAGGGGTCGACCTTGGTGGCCTCGGCGACCTCGTCGACCGACAGCCCCCGCCGCAACGCCGCTTCGAGCTGGAACGGACGGTCGGGGGTGCCGATCGCAGCCCGGGCGAGCAGCTCGTCGTCGTCGAAGCGGTCGAGATCGGCTTCACCGGGATCGCAGTTGAGCCCGTAGCGTCCCTGTTCGAGGGACCGCAGCGCCTTCTGCAGCGATTCGGGGAAGGTGCGACCGATGGCCATCACCTCGCCGACCGACTGCATCGAGGTGCCGAGCACTCCGGTGGTTCCCGGGAACTTCTCGAACGCCCAGCGCGGGATCTTGGTGACCACGTAGTCGATCGTCGGCTCGAAGCTGGCCGGGGTCTTCTGGGTGATGTCGTTGTCGATCTCGTCGAGCGTGTAGCCGATGGCCAGACGGGTGGCGATCTTGGCGATCGGGAACCCGGTGGCCTTCGACGCGAGCGCGGAGGATCGACTGACACGGGGGTTCATCTCGATGATGACCATGCGGCCGGTCTCGGGGTGCAGGGCGAACTGCACGTTCGAGCCGCCGGTCTCGACCCCCACCCGGCGGATGCAGGCGAAGGCCGCATCACGCATGAGCTGGTACTCGACATCGGAGAGGGTCTGGGCCGGAGCGACGGTGATCGAATCGCCGGTGTGGACACCCATCGGATCGACGTTCTCGATCGAGCAGATGATCACGCAGTTGTCCGCGTGGTCGCGCATGACCTCGAGCTCGAACTCCTTCCAGCCGGCGATCGACTCCTCGATGAGGATCTCGCTGATGGGGCTGGCCGAGAGTCCGAAGCGGGCCATCCGCTCGAACTCCTCGGGGGTCGAGGCGATGCCGGTGCCGCGACCACCGAGGATGTAGGCCGGTCGGATGACCACCGGCAGCCCGATCTCGTCGACGACGCCGAGCGCACCCTCGATGGTGTGGGCGATCGCCGACGAGGGGGCATCGATGCCGATCTCCTCCATCGCCGCCTTGAACTGCTGACGGTCCTCGGCGGTGGCGATGGCCTCGGCGTTGGCGCCGATCAGCTCGACGCCGTACTGGTCGAGCACCCCGGCCTCCACGAGCTCCATCGACAGGTTGAGCGCGGTCTGGCCGCCGAGGGTCGGCAGCAGCGCGTCGGGGCGCTCCTTCTCGATGATCGCGGTCAACACCTCGATGTCGAGCGGTTCGACGTAGGTGGCATCCGCGAAGTCGGGGTCGGTCATGATGGTGGCCGGGTTGGAGTTGGCCAGGATCACCCGGTACCCCTCTTCGCGCAGCACCCGGCAGGCCTGGGTTCCCGAGTAGTCGAACTCGCAGGCCTGGCCGATGATGATCGGCCCCGAGCCGATGAGCAGGATCGACGACAGATCGTCGCGACGGGGCATCAGTTCGCTCCCTTCAGCGCGCCCAGGTCCTTGCCCTCCATGAGCCGGTCGAACAGCGTGAACAGATAGCGCGAGTCGTGTGGCCCGGGACCGGCTTCGGGGTGGTACTGGACGCTGAAGGCCGGCACCTCGGTGCTGCGGATGCCTTCGATGACCCCGTCGTTGAGGTTGACGTGGGTGACCTCGGCGGAGTCGAGGCTGCCCTCGGTGACCGCGTAGTTGTGGTTCTGGCTGGTGATCTCGACCGCACCGCTGTGGAGGTGTCGCACCGGATGGTTGCCACCGTGGTGACCGAAGGCCAGCTTGTGGGTGCTGCCCCCGAGAGCCACCGCCATGAGCTGGTGACCGAGACAGATCCCGAACACCGGCACCTGGCCGAGCAGGTCGCGGACCGCGTCGACGGCGTAGGAGACCGCGGCCGGGTCGCCGGGTCCGTTGGAGAGGAAGACGCCGTCGGGCCGGCGTTCGAGCACCGCCGCCGCCGGCGTCGAGGCGGGCACCACCTCGACCACCCCGAGCTCGCCGAGATGGCGAAGGATGGTCGACTTGATGCCGTAGTCGTAGGCGACGATGCGCTTGGGCCCGTGGCCGACGGTGTAGGCCTCGCTGGTGCTGACCGTGTCGACCAGATCGATGCCCTCGGTGCCCGGCTCGGTCGCCACGGCCGCGACCAGCGCCGAGTGGTCGGCGGTGCCGAAGGCGGCGGGCATCGACCCTGCCTCGCGGATGTGGCGGGTGAGGCGCCGCGTGTCCACGCCACCGATCCCGGCCACACCGTGGCGACGCAGGAACCCGTCGAGGCCTTCGGTCGCTCGCCAGTTGCTGTGACGGCGGGCCATCTCGCGCACGACGACACCCCGGCAGGCCGGATGCTGGGCCTCGTCGTCGGCGGCGTTGGTGCCGTAGTTGCCGATGTGTGGGTAGGTGAAGGTGATGATCTGACCGGCATAGGACGGGTCGGTGATGACCTCCTGGTATCCGGTCAGCACCGTGTTGAACACGACCTCGCCGGTGGCGACACCACCGGGTGGTTCGGCGCCGATGGCCTCACCTTCGAACGTGGTGCCGTCGGCGAGGACCAGCAGTGCGGGGCGTACGGTCATCGGGTGGGTGCTCCATCGATCACGGTGGGTCGACCCCACAGGAGGGTGTGGCGGACTCGGCCGGTGAGGGTGCGACCGGCATAGGGGGTGTTGCGGCTCCGGCTGGCGGTGTCGGCGGGGTCGACGGTCCAGGTGGCGCTCGGGTCGAACACCGCCAGGTTGGCCGGTTCGCCCGGGGCGACGGGACGACCGTGCCGGTCGGCAGCGCCGGCGATCACCGCGGGACGCCACGAGAGCAGGGCGACGATGTGGGCGAGGTCGAGCTGGTCGCCCAGCTCGGTGATGGCCAACGCCAAGGCCGTCTCGAGTCCCAGCATGCCCGGCGGCGCGGCGTCGAAGGGTCGTTCCTTGTCCTGGCTGGTGTGGGGCGCGTGGTCGGTGGCGATGGCGTCGATCGTGCCGTCGATGAGCCCGGCCCGGACCGCGGCCACGTCGGCACTGCTGCGCAGGGGCGGGTGGACCTTGAACACCGGGTCATAGGACGCGACGCACGCATCTGTGAGGGTGAAGTGGTGGGTGGTGGCCTCGGCGGTGACGGGGAGACCCTGGGCCTTGGCCGCCCGCACCAGCTCGACCGAACCAGCGGTGGAGAGGTGCTGGAAGTGGATCCGTGCACCGGTGAGACCCGAGAGGGCGAGGTCGCGGGACACCATCAGCTCTTCGGCCTCTGCGGGCTGGCCCGGCAACCCGAGACGGGTCGACCACTCGCCCTCGTGCATGCAGGTCCCGGCCGACAGGCTGGCCACCTCGCAGTGCTGGGCGAGAGTCACCCCCAGCCCGCGGGCGTACTCCATGGCGCGACGCATGACCGCGTCGTCCTGCACCCCGGTGCCGTCGTCGGTGAAGATGTTCACCCCGAGATCGGCCAGCTCGCCCATGGGCGACAGCTGTTCGCCCTCGCGCCCGACGGTGATGGCACCCGACGCCAGGATCTCGCAGGAGACACCGCTGCCGAGCTCGAGGACCTCGGCCACCACCGACGCCGAGTCCATGGCCGGTGTGGTGTTGGGCATGGCGACCACTGCGGTGAAGCCGCCCCGGGCGGCGGCCCTGGCCCCGCTCTCGATGGTCTCGGCCTCCTCGCGGCCGGGCTGGCGAAGATGGGTGTGGAGGTCGACGAAGCCGGGACTGACGATGCAGCCGGACGCGTCGAGGATCTGGTCGCCTTCGAGGCCCGTGCCGAGCTCGACCACCCGACCCTCGGAGATGGCCACGTCGGTCTCGTGGCTGCCGTTCGGGTCGATGATCGTCCCGCCCCTGATGACCAGCTCAGCCATGTGCGGACACCGTCTCCTCCACTCGTTCGTCGGGACGTCCCGACCCCAACAACAAGAACAGCACCGCCATGCGCACCGCCACCCCGTTGCGGACCTGGTCGAGGATCACCGACCGGGGCCCGTCGGCCACCTCGGCGGCGATCTCGACGCCCCGGTTCATGGGTCCGGGGTGCATGACCAGCGCGTGCTCGGGCAACCGCGCGGCCCGTTCGGCGCTGAGGCCGTAGCGGTGGGTGAACTCGCGGAGGCTCGGCACCGGCGCGGCGCGCTGGCGTTCGAGCTGCATCCGCAGGGTGTAGGCGACATCGACGGTGGGCAACACGGCGTCGAGGTCGTGGCTCACCTCGACCGGCCAGGCGTCGAGGTTGGCCGGGAGCAGCGTCGGCGGTGCCACCAGCACCACCTCGGCCCCCATGGCGGTGAACGCGTGCACGTTGCTGCCCGCCACCCGCGAGTGCTTGACGTCACCGATGATGGCGATGCGCCGGCCGGCGAGGTCTCCGAGCCGCTCGCGCAGCGTGTAGGTGTCGAGCAGCGCCTGGGTCGGGTGCTCGTGCCACCCGTCGCCCGCGTTGACGACCGAGGCGTCGAGCCAGCGGGTGAGCTGCCACGGCACCCCCGCCGAGGCGTGGCGCACCACGATGGCATCGACGCCCATGGCCTGGATGGTGAGTGCGGTGTCGCGCAGCGACTCGCCCTTGTTCACCGACGACGACCCGACGCTGAAGTTCACCGTGTCGGCCGACAGCCGCCGGGCGGCGGCCTCGAAGGAGGTGCGGGTGCGGGTGGAGTCCTCGTAGAACAGCCACGCCACCGTTCGGCCCCGCAGCGCGGGGACCTTGGGGATGGCCCGGGAGCTGACCTCGACGAAGCTGTCGGTGAGGTCGTGCACCTCGGCGATGCCGTCGGCACCGAGGTCGCGGATCGACAGGAGATGCTTCACCTGTCCCCCTCCTGGGTCGGTGGGTCGCCGATCTCGCCCAGGCGCACGCCGTCGAGGGTCACATCGACCACCTCGTCGCGGCGGGTGGGCAGGTTCTTCCCCACGAAGTCGGGGCGGATGGGCAGCTCGCGGTGGCCACGGTCGACCATCACCGCCAGCTGGATCGCCTGCGGCCGCCCGAAGTTGGCGAGCGCGTCGAGCGCCGCCCGCACGGTGCGCCCGGTGAAGAGCACGTCGTCGACGAGCACGACCACTCGCCCCGTGAGGTCGACGGGGATCTCGGTGACCGCTTCGGGCATGATCGGTCGCAGTCCGATGTCGTCGCGGTGGAAGGCCACGTCGAGCGAGCCGACCGGGACCTGACGACCTTCGATGGCGGCGAGGGCGTCGGCCAGCGCCTCGGCCAGCGGAACCCCACCGGTCTGGAGCCCGATCACCACCACGTGTTCGATCCCGTGGTTGCGCTCGATCACCTCGTGGGCCATGCGGCGCACGGCCCGACGGATGTCGTCGGCGTCGAGGACCTGGCTGCGGGCAAGAAAAACGCCCCCGCGCGGGGGCGTGTGTGGTCGTTCGCGTCGAGCCAAGTGCGTGCCTTCCTGTCCGTTCGGGCCTCACGGGACCCGCTTCACGGTCAGAGAGACACGATAGCAGGCGTCGGCGGGCTCAGGAGTCGGGGCGGACCTCGGCGGCGATGCGCGACAGCATGCCGTTGACGAACCGGCCAGATTCGTCGGTGGAGTACTGGGTGGCGAGCTCGACCGCTTCGGAGATGGCGACACCGGTGGGGACCTCGTGGCACGACATCAGCTCGTGGATCGCCATCCGCAGCACCGCCCTGTCGATCGCGGGCATGCGTTCGAGCTTCCAGTCCTTGGCGAAGCGCCGGATGAGCTCGTCGATGGTCTCCTGATCGTCGCCGACCCCGACGACGAGGTCGATCGCGTAGGGATCGGGAGGCACCGGCAGCGCTTCGAGCACCGCCGCCGGGTCGACACCGCGTGCCTCGGCTTCGTAGAGGAGCCCGAGGGCCCGTTCGCGGGCCTCGCGGCGGCTGGCGCTCACGCGCGTGTGATGTACTCGCCCGAGCGGGTGTCGATCTTGAGCCGGTCACCCACGTTGACGAACAGGGGCACCTGCACGACCAGACCCGTCTCGAGGGTCGCCGGTTTGCGGGCACCCGAGACCCGGTCGCCCTGCATCCCCGGCTCGGTCTCGGTCACGGTGAGCTCGACCGCAGCGGGCAGCTCGACCCCGACGATCTCGGTGCCGAACATCTGGAGCACGGCCGTGTCGCTCTCGACCAGGTAGCCCGCCGCGTCGCCGAGGGTCTCGGCGGGCACGTGGAGCTGGTCGTAGGTCTCGCTGTCCATGAAGATGTAGTCGGTGCCGTCGTGGTAGAGGTACTGCATCTCGCGCTTGTCGATCATGGCCCGCTCGAGCTTCTCGTCGGCACGGAAGGTGCGATCGACGATGGCGCCCGTGCGGGCGTTCTTGAGCTTCGTGCGGACGAAGGCACCGCCCTTGCCGGGCTTGACGTGCTGGAACTCGACGACGTTCAACAGCTCGCCGTCGATGGCAAGGGTCATCCCGTTCTTCAGGTCGTTGGTCGAGACTGCGGGCATGCTGGTGCTTCCTCGCGCGGGCGGACGGATTGACGGACAGATGGGGCCGGGCTCAACCGATGACGGTGTGGTGGGACGAACGGGTGAGACGACGACAGCCGGTGCCGGTGACCTCGACGGTGTCCTCGATGCGGACGCCTCCGAACCCTGGCAGGTAGACCCCGGGTTCGACGGTCACCACGTGGCCGACGGCGAGCGTATCATCGGAGGTCGCGGCGAGACGAAGGCGCTCGTGGATCTCGAGCCCCACCCCGTGACCGGTGGAGTGCACGAACGCCTCGGCCCACCCGGCCTCGGCGACCACCCTCCGAGCGGCGGCGTCGACGTCACGACACGGCCTGCCGGCGACCACCTCCTCCACCCCGGCGGCCTGAGCCGCGGCCACCACCTCGAGCAGGCGCCTTGCGGTGTCGTCGGGTTCGCCGATCACGAAGGTTCGGGTCATGTCGGAGCGGTAGCCGTCGACGGTGGCACCCATGTCGATGACCACGAGATCGCCCTGTTCGATCACCCGACCGGTGGGTCGGTGATGGGGTACCGCCGAGTTGGGGCCTGATGCCACGATGGTGTCGAACGCCGGCTCCTCGGCGCCGAGGCGTCGCATGGCGGACTCGAGCGCGACAGCGACCTCGACCTCGGTCGCAGCAGCGCGAAGCATGGGAACGACCTCGGTCAGTGCCGCGTCGGCGATGCCTGCAGCTGCTTCGGCGCGGGCGATCTCGGTCGGCTCCTTCACCTCGCGCAGCGACTCGATCAGCCCGGTCGTCGGCACCAGCTCGGCACCGGGGAACCAGTTGGTGTCGGCGACCTGGGCGCTCGCCCACGAGAGGTCGTCGGCCTCGGCCGCGACCCGGGCGAGGCCTTCCTCGCGGCTGAGCTCGGAGAGCACCTCCCCCGGCGCGCTGGTGATCGCGAGCTCGGTGTCCACTCGTGCGGCTGCGAGCTCGGCGGAAGCGGGCTCGCGGTAGCGACCGTCGGTGATCAGCACCGATCGGTGCGGCAGGATCAGCAGCATCCCGGCCGAACCGCTGAACCCGGTCAACCACCGGAGGTTGACCAGCTTGGTGACCAGCAGGGCATCGACCCGGTGCCGGGAGATCTCACGGCGGACACGATCGAACCGGGCGCTGCGCTCCATGGTCGACAGGTTCGACGCGGGCCACGAGGTGATGGTCACGGTTCGAGCAGCGCGGCGACGGCGTCGACGGCCAGCTCGTAGCCGAGCGGCCCCAGTCCGGTGATCGTCCCGGCCGCCACCGGCGACACCACCGAGGTGTGCCGCCAGGGTTCGCGGGCGTTGGGGTTCGACAGATGCACCTCGATCACCGGGCCGTCGAAGGCAGCGAGCGCGTCGTGGATCGACCAGGCGTAGTGGGTGAACGCACCGGGGTTGACGATGATCGCCCCGATCCGGCCCCTGGCGGCGAGGATGGTGTCGACCAGGTCTCCCTCGTGATTGCTCTGGTGGTGCTCCACGTCGAGGTCATGGGTTGCTGCCCGTCGCTGGGCCAGGTCGATGAGCTGATCGAGTGTGGTGGTGCCGTAGATCTCGGGTTGGCGCTCACCCAGGATCGCCAGGTTGGCACCCGAGAGGATCAACACGGTGGAACGGCTCACGACGACCTCCTGATCGCGGCCAGCGTCTCGCGGGCCAGCGCCGGTTCGACATCGCGGACCACCTCGACCCCGTCGGGACCGTCGAGCACGAAGGTGAGACCGTCGACCGCCTTCTTGTCGCGGGAGAGCAGGTCCATGAGCTCGTCGTCCTCCAGCGTCCGCGGGAGGTCCTGGGGGAGGTCGTAGGCGGCCACCACGCGGCGGTGCTCGGCGACGCGGTCGGCCTCGATGCGCCCGAGCCGACGGGCGAGCTCGGCCGCGTAGACCAGCCCGATGGCCACCGCCTCACCGTGGCGGAGGTCGAACCCGGAGGCGGTCTCCACGGCGTGTCCGAGCGTGTGGCCGTAGTTGAGCGTCGCCCGCCGCCCCGACTCCCGCTCGTCGGAGGCG
The DNA here is from genome assembly GCA_046543225.1 of Acidimicrobiales bacterium. Taxonomy (GTDB): domain Bacteria; phylum Actinomycetota; class Acidimicrobiia; order Acidimicrobiales; family SKKL01; genus SKKL01. The sequence continues at coordinate 15,335 of JBKGZW010000002.1, read as the reverse complement.
ACGACGTCGGCCTTGATCTCCACACAGCGAGCGACCCGCTCGTCGAGGTCGAGGGCGTCGAGGTCGCCCCCGCCGAGGAAGTGGTACTTGGCCAGCTCGCCGAGCCCGCTGCGCAGCTCGCGCGGTGGCAGCGTGTCGAGCAGCTCGGTGTCGCAGACGACCCCCGACGGCTGCCAGAAGGCACCGACGAGGTTCTTGCCCTCGGGCAGGTTGACCCCGGTCTTGCCCCCGATGGCGGCATCGATCTGGCCCAGCAGCGTGGTGGCGACGTGCACCACGGCGACGCCCCGGTGATAGACCGCGGCGGCGAACCCGGCGACGTCGGTCACGAGCCCGCCACCGACCGCGACCACGACGTCGGCGCGGGTGAGCCCCCATGCGGCGAACTGGCTGCACAACGACTCGACCGTGTGCAGGTCCTTGGCCGCCTCGCCGTCGCCGATGGTGAATCGCCGATGCTCGATGTCGGGGTCGACCACGATGTCGAGGTGGTCCTGGGTGACGATCGCCGCCCGGCGCGCCGACGGCGGCATCAGCGACGACAGCTCGCTGCGCGCGCCGCGGCCGACGATCACGTCATAGGAGCGGTCGGCAAGGTGGACGGGGACGGTGATCATGGCTGCCAGCCCAGCACGTCCAGCACCTCGTCGGCCACCTCGTCGGCACTGCGATCCCCGATGTCGACGACGACGTCGGCCACCTCCGCGTACAGCGGCCCCCGCTGGTCGTGCAGGTCACGCAGCGTCGCCAGTGGATCGTGACCCGAGAGGAGTGGACGGCTGCGATCGCCGTCGAGACGCCGAGCCAGCAGCTCGGGATCGGCCCTCAACCACACCACCGTGGCGTCTCGTTCGAGGGCCTGACGGGCGTCGGGGGTGAGCACCACCCCTCCCCCGGTCGCGACGATCACGGGCTCGTTGCGGGCCAGCGAACGATGGAGCGAGTCCAGCTCGTATCGACGGAACGCCGCCTCACCCTCGCCGGCGAACAGCTCGCCGATCGAGCGGCCGGTGATGCCTTGGACCAGAGCGTCGGTGTCGATCAGCTCACGGCCCGTGCGCTCGGCCAGGATCCGACCGACCGACGACTTGCCGGTGCCCATGAGCCCCACGAGTGCCAGGTGGCCCGAGATCGAAGTGCTCGCCATCGCTGGAACCTTACCCATGCCCCGGGCGCTCGAGAGCCTCAGTTCAGGATCTGGGCGCTGAACACCACGGCCAGCAACGCACCGAGACACAGGGCAGGTCCGAACGGGAACGCTCCCTTGCGGCCGAGGACCAGGAGCACGGCCAGACCGATCGCTGCGCCGAGCAGGCTGCCCGCCAGCGCGCCCATCAGGACCAGCTGCAGACCCCACTCGATTCCCCGATAGACCGGTTGACCGTCGATGGTCACCAGCGACCCGACCCACCCGAGGTGCAGGCCGAGGATCAGTGCCAGCTTCACGTCGCCGAAGCCCATCCCCCGCGGCCAGATGAAGAAGAACACGAACAAGAAGGCGAAGTAGGCCACCGCGCCGGCCGCGGCGGCGACGAAGGCTCCGGTGACGCTGTCGATCAGCGCGGCCGCGCCGAGCGCGGGAACCGTGACCGCCAACGCCGGGAAGACGACGCGATCGGGGATCCGGTAGTGGTCGATGTCGATGACGGTGGCCACCACCAGGGCTGCTCCGAACACGAGGAACGCGGGAAGAGCCGGGGTCCAGCCGATTCGGTGGGCGAGCACGGCGAGCACCACGGCGGTGCCGAGGTCGACCGCCGGTGCGCGCCACCTGCGCACCGCGGTCTCGGCGGTGCCGTCGTCGCGGTCGTCCGGGGACCCGACCAGCACGGCCGTCCCTGACGGTTCGGCATCGAGCCAGGATCGGATCGGCACCAGCTCGTGCCCCGATCCGTCGAAGAGCGGCTGGCGCCCGGGCACCTGGTCGATCGCCCGTCGCAGCACCGGACCGATCACCAGACCCAGCACCGCCGCCAGGATGGTGACGATCCCGCTCACGCCCGAGGACCCTAGTGGCTGCGGCGCGCGTGCCCGAGCGGGTCGTGCGGACGCACCTGGTCGGCTACTCGTCGACCGACGAGAGGTACTTCAACAACAGGTTGCGGTTGATGGGTTCACCCGAGGCGTCCTGAGCCCGGGCGATCGCCTGCTCGCGCTCCTCGTCGGTGTTGGCCGACGCTGCGGCAGCCACTGCTTGCTGGGCCCGGGGGCTGAGGTTGGCAAGCTGGCGTGCCATCTCCGAGGCCTCGTCGGCCTCGCGGGCGTCCTCGGGCGAGCCGAACGTGGGGATCTGGAACGGGTCGGGCCCGAACGGATCGTCGGGCCCGGGAGCCTCCTCGGACGCTCCGAACAACGGAACCGACTCCTCGTCGCTGTGGAAGCTCGAGAGGCCGTCGTCGTCGGGGTCATCGTTCCACCCGGCGATGGGATCCTCGGCGGTGGGTGCGGCAGGTGGTGGCGGTGGTGGCGGGGCGAAGGCGGACTGGTTCGACTCGGCGGCACCGGACGGTGGCGGCGGGGCGAAGGCGGCTGAGGAACCGGACCCGGATGGTTCGGTGCTGAGCAAGGGCCCGTCGGTGCCAGAGGGTGGCGGCGGTGGCGGAGGTGATGACTCAGGCGTGGGAGCGATCAGCGACTCGGTGTCGGCGAAGGAGACCCCGGTGTCGGCCGCGGGCGCGGCAGGGGCCTCGCTGTGGTCGGGTGCGGCCGACTCGGTCGGCGTCGCCGGGGCGAGGTCGATGACCGATGCCGATCCACCTGCGGTGTCGGGCTCGGGCTCGGGCTGGGGCTCGGCGGCGGGCGGTTCGGGCTGGGTCGCGGCGGAACGCTCCTCCTCGCCGACCCTGGCCGCGCCGAGCTCGACCAGGTCGCGAACGACACGGGAAGCGGGAAGCTCGGAGATGCCGAGACGCTCGGAGAGCATCGCGGTCGTGCACCCGTCGCCGAGGGCGACGACCGCCTTCCACTGTTGAGCGGTCAGGGTGATCTGGTCCTCGCCGCGCTCGGGAACCAGGGTCACGAGTCGGGTGGGTGATGGCACCACCGCCTCGATCTCGCGCCACTCCCGGAGCTGCTCCTCGGCATCGGCCAGCGCTTCCTCGACGTTCTCGTGGTGCTCGCCCCGGTTGGTGAGCTCGGTGTCGCTGTCGAAGACGAACGCCCCATCGCCATAGCGCAGGAGCTCGAACAGGACCTCGCTCGGCCGTTCGGCACGCGGCGCGCCGGTCGCCGACGCCCCCACGAGCTCGCCGTCGACCACCGAGAGACTGCCGTTCCCACGATCGCCGTCGATGCGCAACACGCCCGTCTTCTTGGTGGACGCGAGGAGTCGGAGCACATCGGCCAGTGCGAACGTTTCGAGTGTTCCTTGCAGAGCCACGTGGACCTCCGTACCCGTTCTGCTTCGTCTCCTCATCGGCATCTGAACCCGAGAACTTCACGTTTCACGCCCGAAAGTCGCGCGGATCCTCTCATCGTCCTGGTGTAGTCAACCAGGCTTCACAGCCTGCCACATGGCATCGATCGGTGCCGGAAGACCCGTCCAGAGGCTGAACGCGAGGCCGGCCTGGTGCACCAGCATCCCGAGCCCTGGGACCGCCGTCGCTCCTCGTCGCTCGGCCTCGTCGAGCAGGCGGGTCCGGAGCGGGTCCAGGACCAGATCGGCCACCACCTGGCCCGGACGCAGCAACGTGGGGTCGAGCGGGATCGTGGGTGCCTCGGGCGATCCCGACGCCATGCCGATGGGCGTGGCGTTGACCACCAGGTCGGCGTCGGCGACGGCATCGGCGGTGACGAGCCTGCCCACCCCGCCGGCCAGCGCCGCGGCCTGGCGGCCCAGCTCCTCGGTCCGGTTGATCACGCCGACCTCGCTGGCTCCGGCTTCGGCCAGGGCCAGGATCACCGAGCGCGCCGCTCCCCCGGCCCCGAGCACCACGCATGCCATGTCGTGGGGATCGATCCCGTGATCGGTGCGCAAGGAAGCCACCAACCCGTCGCCGTCGGTGTTCTCGCCCACGAGCACGCCATCGCGGTTGACCACGCAGTTGACCGCACCCAGCGTTGCCGCCACCGGCGACAGCTCGTCGACCGCTGCGGCGGCGGCATCCTTGTGGGGCATCGTGACCGACAGGCCAGCAAGGCCGAGCGCGGCGACGGCTCGCACCGCGGCCTCGCCCCGGTCGGGCGCGACCTCGAGGGCCACATAGACCCAGTCGAGCCCGAGCGCATCGAAGGCGGCGTTGTGCAGTGCCGGCGACAACGAGTGTCGTACCGGGTAGCCGATGACCGCGGCGAGCTGAGTGGTGGCACTGATCCGGTGGGCGTCGTCCATGGCCTCAGAAGAGGCCGGCTGCCCGCGACTCGTCGCGGACCCGCAGGAACTCGTCGTAGTCATCGGTGAAGAAGTGACTGCCGTCCTCGTCCGCCAGCACGTAGTAGAGCCACGGACCCTCGGCCGGGTGCAGTGCGGCGTCGAGCGCGCTACGGCTCGGGGCGGCGATGGGCGTCGGCGGCAACCCCGGGTTGAGCCGGGTGTTGTAGGGCGAGTCGATGGCGAGATCAGCGTCGGTGAGCGGGCCCTCGCGGTCGGGCCCCCGCGCATAGAGCACCGTGGCGTCGATCCCGAGGTTCATGCCCAGCGCCAGGCGGTTGTGGATCACCCGCGACATCATCGCGTGCTCCTCGGGGAGGCGGGCCTCCTCCTCGATCATCGAGGCGATGATGATGTGGTCATAGGCCGTGAGACCGGTGGTGGCGAGGGTGTCGGGGTCGATGTTCATCCACGGGTCGAGCCCGACGGATCGAGCGACCTCGTCGAACTGATCCTTCATCCGCTGGAGGATCTCCTGGGTGCTCTCGTCGGTGTCGTACTCGTAGGTGTCGGGGAAGAGCAGGCCCTCCCAGCTGTCGATGTTGCCCGGTCGCCACGGGGTCTCCATCCGGATGAGGGCACCCGACACCTCGTCGGCGTCGAACCCCGAGACCTCCTCGTCGAGCAGTTCGGTGATCTCGTCGAGGGTGAGCCCCTCGGGGACGGTGAAGCGGTCGGTCTCCGGCGGTGCCGGACCGGCGGCCAGCGCGTCGATGACATCGCCGAACGCGGAGTTCTCCATCAGGGTGTACTCGCCCGCCTGGAAGGAGTCGATCCCCTTCCAGCGGAGGTAGTAGCGAAACACCGTGGGGTTGGTGACCACACCTTCGTCGGCGAGCTGGCTGGCGATGCCGTCGACGGTGGACCCGCTGGGGATCGTGATGCTCAGCGCATCGCCGGGGCCACCGGGGGGATCGATCTGGCGCTGAATCCACATGCTGGCGCCGCCGACCAGGACACCGAGGACGATCAGCACGCCGAGCGTGGTCAACAACACCTTGCGGACCGGGCCAGGAGGTTCGCCGATCCGCACGTATTCGCGGGCATCGAGCGGTGGGCCCGACCCGGCGCCGGGGTGCACGACGGGTTCGTCGGGCGGCGGATAGGCATCAGGAGGACGGCTGGCCCCGACCAGCGGCCCCTCGCTGCGGGGCTCGTCCCCTGACGCTGGGGTGTCGCGGGGTTCGGTGGCGGTGTCCTGATCGAACAGGCGGGGGTCGGTCACGGTCGGAAGCCCTCGGAGGGGGAACCGGCATCGAGCCAGGCCTGCAGCATCACCGATGCCGCGACCTTGTCGACGACCTGGCGGCGGGCACCGGCGCCGAGGTTCTGGCCCATGAGCTGGCGGTCGGCGGTCACGGTGGTCAAGCGCTCATCGTAGGCCGCGACGGGGACCTCGAGGGTGTCGGCCAGTTCGGTGATCTCGGCTTCGGCAGCTCGTGCGGCCGGACCCATGGTCCCGTCCAGCGAGAGCGGCAGCCCCACCACCACGACCTCGGCACCGGTCTCGACGGCCAGCTCGGCGATCCGAGCGTGGTCGCGGGAGCGGTCACCCGAGCGAACGACCACCTCGTAGGGGGTGGCCAGGGTTCCCGAGCTGACCGCGACGCCGATGCGCTTGGTGCCCAGGTCGATGCCGAGGGCTCGGCTCATGCCCCGTCGACCGACTCTCGGACCAGGTCGAGGGCCTCGTCGAGCCGGTCGGGGTCACGCCCACCGGCCACCGCCAGCTCGGCGTTCTTGCCGGTACCACCGCCGACCATCTTGGCGGCAGGGCCGATCAGCTCGGAGGCGTGCAGGCCGCTGTCGGGGGCGACCGCGGCGACGATGGCGACACCACCGGATTCTGGAGCGCTGCCGAGGATCGCCCCGCGGACCTCGGGCTGCTCGCGGATGGCGACGGCGAGGTCGCGCAGCTCGTCGCGGCCGAGGTCGTCGCGCCGGGCCACCACCACGCCGTCGACGGCGTCGGCGGCGAGCGTGCTGGCCTCCCCCCGGGCCACCTGGCGGCGCAGGGCCTTGACCTCGTCGCGGAGATCCTTGAGCTCGCCCAAGCGCTTCTCGATCCCCTCGACCACCTCGTCGGGACCGGTGCCGACCAGGTCGGCGGCCTGGTCGAGCAGCTGCTCCTCGTGTCGGAGACGCTCGATGGGCCCCGTCCCGGTGATCGCTTCGATGCGACGGATGTTGGAGCCGATGGAGCTCTCGCTGATGATCTTGATCGGGCCGATGTCGCCCAGGGCCTGCACGTGGGTGCCGCCGCACAGCTCGACGGAGTGCTCGCCGGCTTCGAGGACCCGGACGGTGTCGCCATACTTCTCACCGAAGAAGGCGATGGCACCGAGCCGCTCGGCCTCGGCCTTGGAGGTCTCGAAGTGCCGAACGGGAGCGTTGCCGAGGATCTCGGCGTTGGCGAGGTCTTCGATGGCGGTGATCTGTTCGGGGGTGAGGGCGTCGAAGTGGCTGAAGTCGAAGCGCAGGCGGTCGGGCGCGACCAGCGACCCCTGCTGCTTGACATGTTCGCCGAGGACCTCGCGGAGGGCCCAGTGCAGGATGTGGGTGCCGGTGTGGTTGCGCTTGATCCTGGCCCGTCGCTCGGCGTCGATGGTCGCGGTCACCGACTGCCCGACCTCGATGTCGCCTTCGAGCATCCGGATGTGGTGGCGGTGCAGGCCGGGGAGGGCGTAGGTGGTGTCGAGCACCTCGGCGGTGCCGGTGGGTGAGGTGATCCGACCGGTGTCGCCCACCTGACCACCCGACTCGGCGTAGAAGGGGGTCCGGTCGAGGAAGAGCTCGTCGCCGATCTTGCCGATGACGGTGGCGGCGGACTCGACCTCGTCGCGGCCGGTGAAGGTGGTGGGCCCGTGCTCGTTGAGGAGGCGTTGGTGCTCGGCGGCCTCTTCGCCTGCGGCCACTCCCTTGCCCTTGCGGGCCGCCTTGGCCCGGTTGCGCTGCTCGGCCATGGCGGCGTCGAACCCGGCCTGGTCGACGGTGAACCCCTTCAGCTCGGCCACCTCCTGGGTGACCTCGAGGGGGAAGCCATAGGTGTCGTGGAGCTGGAAGGCCACCGCACCGGGGAGCTCACCGCCCTCGGGGAGCTCGTCGAGGGCGGTGTCGAGGGTCTGCGAGCCGGTGCGCAACGTCTGGCGGAACCGGTCCTCCTCGCGGCTGACGATGCCGAGCACCAGGTCGCGGCCGTCGACGAGCTCGGGATAGTCGTCACCCATGATGTCGATGCAGCGCTCGACCAGCGGTGGACAGACCGGCCGCTCGACCCCCAGCAGGTAGGCGAAGCGGATGGCCCGGCGGATGATGCGCCGCAGCACGTAGCCACGGTCCTCGTTGGAGGGCACGATGCCGTCGGCGATGAGGAACGACATCGTGCGGGTGTGGTCGGCGAGCAGGCGTAGGGCGATGTCGCCGAGGTCGCTCGAGCCGAGGCGGGTGCCGGTGATCCCCTGGGCCTCGTCGATGAGCGAGCTGAGCGAATCGGCGACATAGAGGCTGGGTGATCCGTCGATCACGCCCAGGATGCGTTCGAGTCCGGCGCCGGTGTCGATGCCCTTGGCCTCGAGGTCGGTGAGGCTGCCGTCGGGCTGGCGGAAGTACTGGGGGAACACGAGGTTCCAGAACTCGACGAAGCGCTGCTCGGCGGCCGGGTTCGCCGGGCCGCCGTCGGGGCCCCACTCGGGCCCGAAGTCGAAGAACAGCTCGGAGCTGGGACCGCAGGGACCGGTGTCGCCCATCTCCCAGAAGTTGTCCTTGTCGAGGCGCTGGATGCGCTCGTGGGGGAACCCGGCAGCGTCGACCCAGATCTCTTCGGCCTCGTCGTCGTCGACGTGGACGGTGATCCACATCTGGCCGGGATCGATGCCGAGCACCTCGGTCACGAACTCGTGGGCCCAGACGATGGCGTCGGCCTTGAAGTAGTCGCCGAAGCTGAAGTTGCCCAGCATCTCGAAGAAGCTGAGGTGCCGCAGCGAGCGACCGATGGCGTCGAGGTCGTTGTGCTTGCCGCCCGCCCGCACGCACTTCTGCACCGACACCGCGCGCTTGGGTGAGAAGGGCACCGGTTCCTCACCGAGGAAGTACGGCACGAACTGCATCATGCCCGAGTTGGTGAACATGGGCGCGCTGGGGTGGGTGGGGACGAGACTCGACGACGGCACGACGGTGTGGTCGCGAGCGGTGAAGAAGTCGGTGTAGGCGCGACGAAGCTCGGTGGCTCTCATGATCCGACCAGCCTACCGACGGGGACCGGCGATCTCGGCCCGCATTCGTTCCTCGGTCTCGGCCATGGCGGCGCGGCCTTCGGCAGCAGCTTCTCGGAGGTCGGTGCCGAGCTGGCGGATGGCCTGGGCCAGGTTCTCGCCGAGGCCCGCAGGCGTGTAGCGGGCCGCGGTCTGGCGCACCGCCCGCATGAGCCAGAACGAGATCCCGAACCCGAACGCGGCCCCGGCGACGAGCCAGAAGAGTCGACGGAACATCGTCAGCTCCCTCGACGCAGACGGCGCATGGCCCGTCCGGCGCCTGCGCCGAAGGCCACGACCTTGATGACCGGGTTGGACACCACCAGGTAGGTGAGCTTCGAGGCCGAGTCGACGGTGGTCGAGACCGATTCCGCGGTGTCGAGCAGCTCGTCGACCCGGTCGAGTTGCTGGTTGGCCGCTCCGGCGGCGCGTCGCAGGTCGGCCACCGCGGGTACGGCGTCGACCCTGATGGCTTCGATCGTGTCGCGCAGCGACCGCAGGGTCGAGATGATCGACACGACGGCGAAGAGCAGCACCACCAGCGCCGCGATGGCAGCGATGGCGACGATCACCGCGGCCAGATCGGCGGCGCTCACGAGGAGTGGTCCTGGTCGTCCGGGGGGTGGCCGCTGGAGGCTTCTGTGGTCGGCGTGGCCATCCGGGTGGCAATCTCCTGTTCGGCTCCGTGCGATGACGGCTCGTAGTACACGACACCGTCGAGACCGGGGGGCCGGTGCTGCTGTGGCACCCATCCCCGCGGATCGTCGTGAGGATAGTCGTAGCCCCGGCCGTGCCCGAGCACCGCCGCACCCTGGTAGTGCGAGTCGCGCAGGTGGACCGGCACCGCATCGTCACCGCCGCGTTGCGCGTCGGCCCTGGCACGGCCGAGCGCCACCGTCACCCGGTTCGACTTCGGGGCGGTGGCCAGGTGGATCACGGCATGGGCGAGGTTGAGCTGGGCCTCGGGCAGTCCGACGAACTCGACGGCGCGGGCCGCGGCGTTGGCGACCACGAGGCTGGTGGAGTCGGCCATGCCGACGTCCTCGGAGGCGAGGATCACCAGGCGCCGGGCGATGAAGCGTGCGTCCTCGCCCGCGTCGAGCATGCGGGCCAGCCAGTAGAGGCCTGCGTCGGGATCCGAGCCCCTGATGCTCTTGATGAAGGCGCTGATGACGTCGTAGTGGGCGTCACGTCCATAGCGCAGGGCCTTGGTGGCCACCGCCGCTTCCGCATGGGCGAGCTCGACGTGAGCGGGACCCGCGTCGTCACCTGCCGCCAGGGCGACCGCCACCTCGAGGGCGGTGAGTGCCTGTCGCCCGTCGCCCGACACCTGGTCGGCGAGGTGGTCGAGCGCGTCCTGGTCCGCGGTGGCCTCCTCGGCCGCGAGACCCCGGGTCAACAGGTCGAGGGTGGCATCGCGGTCGAGGGTCTCGAGCCGGAACAGCGTGGAGCGCGACAGCAGTGGCGGGTTGACCTCGAAGTAGGGGTTCTCGGTGGTCGCGGCCACGAGGGTGAGCAACCCCGACTCGACCGAGGGCAGCAGGGCGTCCTGTTGCGCCTTGTTGAACCGGTGGACCTCGTCGAGGAACAAGATGGTGCGGCGTCCGTGCTGGCCGAGCCGCTCTTCGGCCTTCGCGATCACCTCGCGGACATCCTTCACCGAGGCCGACACGGCGCTGAGCTGCTCGAAGGCGTTGCTGGTGGTGTCGGCGATGAGCCGGGCCAGGGTGGTCTTGCCGGTCCCCGGAGGGCCCCAGAGGATCACCGACGAGATGCGGTCCTGTTCGATCAGGGTGCGCAACGGCGCCCCAGGCGCCAGCAGGTGGTGCTGGCCGACCACCTCGTCGAGGCTGCGGGGCCGGAGCCTGGCCGCCAGCGGCGCGCGGGCGGCGAGTCGCTGCGATGCCGCGGCGGCAAAGAGGTCGTCGGCCACGGACCGAGGCTACCGACCCCAGCAGCACTGCCGCGCGGCGGATGCTCCGCGAGTCAAGCGCGCTGACGTGCCACCATCTGTCCATGCCGCAGTGGGTCGTCGTGCTGTTCTGGATCTGGGTCGTGGTCTCGCTGGTCATCTTCGTGGCCCGGCGCGTGAGGAGTCGCCGGACCAAGCTCGCCGGTGGATCCGACGTCGAGCCTGCGCCCGCGTCGCCGGGAGCCCTGCTCGACAAGGAGTGGCCCGAACCTCCACCTCCCGAACCCGGTGACGACAGCTTCCGGCTCGACCCTCACGCTCCACCCGAGCCGCCGGACCCGTCCTCGACCGACACACCCCTCGGCGACCACGACGAGCCGAGACCACCCTCGACCGGGCACGTCCCACCTCCCGCCGACACACCCGGCATCCCCACCGGGGCACCCACCCTGCCCGAGCTGCTGGCGGGCATCACCCTGCCCCACGAGCTGGTACCGCTGACTCAGCTCGATACCCGGATCGACGTCGCGACCCACGTCATCGTGGCCACGGAGAAGGCCAGCGCGGAGGTGGTCCGCGACGGGATGATCGACGAGCTCGAGCGCCTGGGCTACGACATCGAGCACGAGTCGATGATGCACCTCGTGGCCACCGGCCCACGCGGCCGCGTGCTGATCGACATCCACCCCGATGGCCCCGGGGTGACCGAGGCGGGCGTGGCCCGCTTCCCCACCGCCCCCGAAGGCAGTGTGGTGGTCGAGCTTCGGGTCGGTTGAGGCGATGATGATCCCATGACCAGCGCCGCCCCGACCGAGGTTCGACCGCGTCAGCATCCTCAGACGGCGGTGCTGTACCTGTCGGGCATCGTGCTCGCCCTCACCATCTTCGCCGCCCTCGTTGGACTGTTCTGGTCCCCACCAGAGGTCGGGGCAACCTTCACCTCGGTCCGTGGCGAACCGGTCGAGCTCTACGGCGAAGGCCTGTACCGCTACGACACCGCCTTCAAGGGCGGCGCCAACCGCGGCGCCGACCTGGTCACGCTCGCCATCGCCGTCCCTGCCCTCGCCATCGCCCTTCACCGCTACCGGCGAGGCTCACTCCAGGCCCTGTTGGTGGCGGCCGGGGTGCTCACCTGGTTCCTCTACCTGTACGCGTCACTCGCGCTGGGCACGTTCTACAACGAACTGTTCCTCGTCTACGTGGCGCTGTTCTCGGCCAGCCTGTTCGCACTCGGCCTCGCCCTCCGCTCCATCCCGCCATCGGTGCTCACCCGTCTCGACGATCACGCGCCACGACGCGGCCTGGTCCGGCTGATGCTGGCCGGCGGGGCGGTCACCGCGATCGTGTGGGGATCCACCCTGGTCGGCGCCGCGATCACCGGCGATCCACCGAAGCTGTTGGATCACTCCACCACCATGGTCACCGACGCGTTGGACCTGGCCATCATCACCCCTGCCACCCTGGTCTGCGCCTACCTGCTCCACCACCGCCGACGCGACGGCTGGCTCTTCGTCCTACCGCTGTTGTCGCTGCTGGTGATGCTGTTCCCGATGATCGCCGCCCAGACCGCCTTCCAGCTCGAGGCCGACGTCTCCTTCGAGCCCCCCGAGATCATCGGCCCCATCGCAGGCTTCGTCGCGGTCGCCGCCATCGCCCTACCGCTGCTCATCCGCACCGTGCGCGCCGCTGGGTCCCTTCCTCGCGACGTCGATGGTCACTGACCCACCGGTCACCGGTCGTCCCGGGATCAGCCTCGCTCATGTCGCGAGACCGACCGAGCCCCATCAGGTCTGCGGCGGCAGCAGCCGGAGGCCCAGCTCGTCGAGTTGGGCAGGATCGATGGGACTTGGAGCCTCGGTGAGCGGATCGCCCCCCGACTGGGTCTTGGGGAAGGCGATCACCTCGCGGATGTTCTCCTCACCCGCCAGGATCGCCACCAGCCGGTCGATCCCGAAGGCGAACCCGGCGTGGGGTGGGGCGCCGTAGCGGAACGCCTCGAGCAGGAACCCGAACTTGGCCCTGGCCTCGTCCTCGGTGATGCCGAGCAGCGCGAAGATCTGCTGCTGAACGTCGGAGCGATGGATACGGACGCTGCCCGAACCGAGCTCCCAGCCGTTGACCACCAGGTCGTAGGCCTGGGAGCGGACATCGAGCAGCGCCTCGCCGGTGGCATCGAGCAGATGGTGATCGTCGGGGTGGGGCATGGTGAACGGGTGGTGGGCAGGGATCGGTGACCCGTCGTCGCCGAGCCCCTCGAACAAGGGGAAGTCGACGACCCACAGGAACCGCAGGCCGCCCTCGTTCACCGGCGGGCGACCGAGCTCGAGGCGGAGCAGACCCAGCACGTGCTGCACGGTGCGGCGTTGGTCGGCCACGAGCAGCAACAGGTCACCCGGCTCGGCGGAGAGGGAGTCGGCGATCGACCCCAGCTCGGCCTCGCTCAAGAACTTGGCGACCGGCGAGGTGAGGGTGCGGTCGGGTTCGACCTTCATCCACACCAGACCCTTGGCGCCGTATCGCTTGGCGGTCTCGGTGAGATCGTCGAGCTGCTTGCGGGTCCGGTCGGCACCGCCCGGCACCCGGATGCCCTTGACGCAGTCGGCCTTGAAGGCGTTGAACTCGGTGTCGGCGAACACCGGGGTGAGCTCGATCAGCTCCATGCCGAAGCGGATGTCGGGCTTGTCGCTGCCGAAGCGCTCCATGGCATCGTGCCAGCTCATGTGGGGCACCTCGCCGGGGCGCTCGCCGGTGACCGCTTCGACCGCGGCGGACACCGCGTGGGTGATGAACGCCAACACCTCCTCCTGGGTGGCGAAGCTGGCCTCGGCGTCGAGCTGCATGAACTCGAACTGGCGGTCGGCTCGGAGGTCCTCGTCTCGCAGGCAACGGGCGATCTGGTAGTACCGATCGATGCCGCCGACCATGCACAGCTGCTTGAACAGCTGTGGGCTCTGGGGCAGTGCGTAGAACGATCCCGGCTTCAAGCGCGACGGCACCACGAAGTCGCGCGCGCCCTCGGGCGTGGAGGCGATGAGCATCGGGGTCTCGATCTCGACGAAGCCCTGCTCCTCCATCGCGCCCCGGATCGCGCTGTTCACCGTGGCCCGCAGCCGGAGGTTCCGCTGCATCCGCTCGCGGCGCAGGTCGACATAGCGGTGGCGCAGGCGCACCGTCTCGTCGGTGTCGAGCCGCTCGTCGACCGAGAACGGGGGCGGTTCGGCGGTCGAGAGGACCTCGACGCTGCAGTCGCCGACCTCGACCTCGCCGGTGGCCAGGTTGGGGTTGGTGGTGCCCTCGGGCCGGTGCCGCACCGTGCCGGTGATGCGCAGCACGTACTCCGAGCGCAGGTCGTGCGCGTTGTCGACCACGCACTGCACCACGCCGGTGTGGTCGCGCAGGTCGACGAAGGCCAGGTGCTCGCCGTGCTCGCGGCGGCGGGCGACCCACCCGCAGAGCGCGACCTGCCGGCCGACGTCGGCGGTGCCGAGGCGGCCGCACATGTCGGATCGCATGGGTGTGGTGGACGTGGGAGTGTCGGTCACAGTCTCTTCCTCAAGTCGTCGACGAGGTCGTCGAGCACGACTCGTTCCTGGTCTCCACCGTGGCGCAGGTCGCGCACGGTGATCTCGCCGGCCGCGGCTTCATCCTCGCCGATGATCAGCGCCAGCGCCGCGCCCGAGCGGTCGGCGGCTTTCATCTGCGACTTCATCGAGCGCCCGTCGAAGGCCCGGTCGGCGGCGATGCCGGCCCGACGCAGCTCGGTGGTGATCCGCCGGGCGTGGGTACCGTCGACCACGTCGACCACGAAGACCCGGGCCTGCTGCGCTGGATCGCGGAACACGCCCTCGGCCTCGCACGCCAGCAGGATCCGCTCGATGCCGGAGCCGAAGCCGACACCGGGGGTCGCGGGCCCACCGAGCGCCTCGGCCAGCCCGTCGTAGCGCCCGCCGCCACCGATGGCGTTCTGGGCCGAGTCGAGGGCGTTGGCCGCGAACTCGAAGGTGGTGTGGGTGTAGTAGTCGAGCCCCCGAACCAGGCGCGGCTCGATCCGGTACCCGATCCCGAGGTCGTCGAGGCCGGCCAGCACCCGTTCGAAGTGGCCGGCGGCGTCGGACGAGAGCCCATCGACGGTCCGGGGTGCCTCGTCGGTGACGGCCCTCGTGGTGGGGCGCTTGGAGTCGAGCACGCGCATGGGGTTGGTGGCGACGGTGGCCCGGTCGGCGGGATCGAGCTGGTCGATCCGATCCTCGAGCCAGGATCCGAGACGGCGGCTGTAGTCGGCGCGGTCCTCGGTCGAGCCCATCGAGTTGACGATGAGCTCGACCTCGGTCAACCCGAGCGAGCGGTAGAGGTCGGCCTGGAGGACCATGACCTCGACGTCGACGTCGGGATCGGCGCTGCCCAGAGCCTCGACCCCCAACTGGTGGTGCTGGCGGTAGCGCCCGGCCTGGGGACGTTCGTACCGGAAGTTGGGGCCGACGTACCACGCCTTCCAGGGGACCTCGGTCGGCCGGTGCTGCACGAAGGCCCGCACGACCGAAGCCGTGCCCTCGGGCCTCAGGGCGATGTGGCGGCCTCCCTTGTCCTCGAAGTCGTACATCTCCTTGGTGACGATGTCGGTCGACTCGCCGACCCGCTGGAAGACCTCGAGGTCCTCGAACATGGGGCTGATCACCAGGCCATAGCCCGCCTGCTCGGCCAGCACGGCGAACCGCGCGATCAGCGCCGCCCAACGTCCCGATTCGGGGGCGAGGATGTCGCGGGTGCCCTTGGGGGCGCTGAACGAAGGACTGGCCACGGCGGC
>JBKGZW010000024.1:0-23523 GCA_046543225.1 Acidimicrobiales bacterium | reverse complement strand
TGCAACCACTCGGCGGGAACCCAGGAGCAGACGGCGGCGACGTCGATCTCGACGAGTGGGCCGACCGGGCGCGTGTCGACACCGCCGGCCAGCTGCGCCGGCGCGAGGCGTGGCTGCGACGCCAGGCCGCCGAGGACGCCAGCGTGGTGGGGGTCCTCATCACCCATGCCGAGCGGGGCTCGACGGTGTCGGTCACCACCTGTTCGGGCAACCGCTACGTGGGGCGGGTGCGCGGCGCGGGGTGGGAGCTGGTGACCGTCGAGGTCACCGGGGCGCTGGGGTTCATCCGCCTCGACAGCATCGAGACCTTCAGGGCCCATCACGGCGACGGGGCCGAGACCCCCGACCCGGTGGGCCACCGTGGCGGCGCCGATCCGATCTCGATGGGTGAGGTCCTGGGGCTGGTGGTGGCCGACCGGCCCGAGGTGACGCTGGTGTCGCGCTCAGGCAGACAGCTCGCCGGTGAGCTCGTGGCGGTCGGCCGCGACGTGGTGATGGTGCGACCCCCCGAACAACGAGGACTGGCCTATGCCCCGTTGGCCTCGGTCTCGGAGGCGTTGGTCCCGGCTTCGACAGGATCGGGGTAGAGGTGTTCGAGCGAGCCCGGCTGGATGCGGCAGCGCTGGATGAACTCGTCCACCTCGCCGGCCTGGAGCCGGATGACCCGACCGAACCGGTACGCGGGGATCTGGCCTTCGTCGATGAACCGGTACAGCGTGCGGGCGGTCACGCCCAGGCGACGAGCGGCCTCGCCGGTGGAGAGCCAGCGGATGTCTTCGGTCATGGCGCCCAGCATAGATGACGCGGTCCCGGAGTGCAGTGATCACTGTGAGAGTGACGGAAACATACCGATGTACTACAAATAGGTTGACATGGCATTGAAGACCAGCACTTCTCTCCTCGGCCGAGTGATGGGCAACGGCAACGGATCCGAGCCGCCAGCGTCCGGATCCGAGCCGGCCGCACCCCGCCGCCACACGGGCAGATCGCGAGGCATGCCCAGCGGTCGAGCGATGGTGGGTGGGCTGCTCGTGGCGGTGGCCATGGTCGGCGCGGTCGCGCTCTCACGGTCCGCGGGGGCGCCGCCGACGGTGCCCACCGTGGTCGCCTCGGCCGCGATCTCGCCCTCGGAGGCGCTCGGACCTCACAACCTCACCGTGGCCGAGCTGGCCCTGCCCGACGAGCTGATCGACAGCACCTATCCCGACCCCGACGCGCTCGCCGGCACCGTTTCGCGATCGCACATCGGTGTGGGCGAAGTGCTCCAGCGAGGCGGCGTCGTCGAATCGACGGCGACTCAGCGCGACGCCGCACCCGCACGCGAGGTGTCACTGCGGGTCGATGGTGACCGGGCGGTCGATGGCCGACTCGAGGCGGGCGATCGGGTCGACGTGCTGGCCTCCTACGGCAACGGCATCGATGCCCTGACCTATGTGGTGCTCGCCGATGCCCCGGTGTTGTCCGCTGCTCGCACCGACGGGGGCGTGTCCAGCGGGCAGACGCTCGTGCTCACCCTCGCACTCTCGAGGCGCGACGACACGATCTCGCTCGCCCACGCGGTCGACAACGCCGACATCACCGTCGTTCGGACCACGACCGCTCCCCCCGACGACGCCTCCACGCGCCACCCGTTCCGCCCCGAGGCCGAACCCGTGCCTGGCGCCGACACCGGTGTGGACCCTGCGACGGAGGACCGCTGATGCCGGGCGAGCGCTACATCGTGCTCGGCTTGGCTCGACCGCGCGCCCACTGGTTCTCCGAGATCACCCGTTGGGCGACCACCGCCGCGTTGCCCGTCGAGTTCGTCAAGTGCCTGACGGTCGAGGAGACCCGTTCGCGCCTCTCCAGCGGACGTCGGTGGTCCGCCCTCCTCGTCGACGGCAAGGTGCCGGGAGCCGACCGCGACCTGATCGACCGCGCCCGTGAGGTCGGCGCCGCGGTCCTGGTCATCGACGATCCCCGGGTCGACCGCTCCTGGAGCGTGCTCGGCGCCACCGCGGTGCTGCCATCGGAGCTTCAGCGCGACGACCTCCTCGCCGCGCTCGCAGAACACGCCAAGCCGGTCGCTCGCTCCACACCGCGGCCTGAGCCGTCGCCGGCCGTCGCCACCTCTCCGTGGCGGGGCAAGCTCATCGCCGTCACTGGATCCGGTGGAACCGGGGCCTCCACGGTCGCGGCCATGCTCGCGCAGAGCGTGGGTTCCGAGGTCACCGAACACGGACTCGTCGTCCTCGCCGACCTCGCGCTCGATGCCGACCAAGCGGTGATCCACGACGCCGGCGACGTCATGCCCGGGCTGCCAGAGCTCATCGATGCGCACCGGCTGGGGCGCCCCGAAGCCGACGAGGTGCGCAACCTCACCTTCGACACGGGCCCGCGGAGCTACCACCTGTTGCTCGGTCTGCGACACCACCGCGACTGGACCGCGCTTCGGCCACGTGCAGTCGCCGCCGCCCTGGATGGCCTCCGGCGCGCCTACCGGATGGTGATCGCCGACATCGATCACGACTTCGAGGGCGAACGCGACACCGGCTCCACCGACATCGAGGAACGCAACATGCTCGCTCGCCACTGCGCAGCCGAGGCCGACGCACTCGTGGTCGTCGGCACTCCCGGCCCGGTAGGGGTCCATCGTCTCGCCCGACTCATCCGGCGTCTGGTCAGCTCGGGGGTCTCGCCGCAGCGACTCCTGCCGGTGATCAACCGGGGTCCTCGCTCGCGCCGTCAGCGAGCCGAGATCGCGGCCGCCATCGCCGAGCTCACCGGCTCCCAGTGCCGCGATGTCGCCAGCCCGATCACGCTGGCCGATCGTCGTCACCTCGACGAGATCATCCGGGCCGGCTCCCGGTGGCCGGACCCGATGGCGCGCTCCCTTCGTGCAGGGGTGCAGGCCACGCTCGACCGCGCGGTCGATGCCACCGAGGCTCCGGTGGGCCCCGAACGGATCGCGCCGGGATCCCTGGGTCACTTCACCGACCCGAACGAGATCGAGGAGGACCTTGCATGACCCAGGTCCATTCCGTCGATGACTCCGCGTTCAACCCGCTCGTCGAGATCGAGCGACGCGTCACCGAGCGCGCCAAGGAGCTCTCCATCGAGCTGGACCACGGCGACACCGAATCGGCCCTTCGCCAGCTGATCGACGACGAGATCCGCCAGTGGGACGAGGACCATCGTCGCGGTCGACGGTCCCATCCGCTTCCCGACCCCGAACAGGTCGCCGAACGCGCCCTGCGCAACGTGGCCGGGTTCGGTCCCCTCTCGCCCCTTCTCGCCGACGACGACGTGTGGGAGATCATGATCAACGCACCCGATGCGGTGTTCGTGAAGCGGCACCAGGGTCACTCGGGCTATCACGGCGAGGTCTTCCACGACGACGAGCACGTCGTGCGCGTCCTGACCAAGATCCTCGACCGATCAGCGGCCGCTCACCGCAAGCTCGACCCCACCGAGGGCCTCCAGGACGCCCAGCTCGACGACGGTGCCCGACTCCACATCGTCCATGGCGATGTGAGCCGGGGTGGACACGTGATGGTCAACATTCGCAAGTTCACCGGGGTGCCCTTCGCCGACCTGAGCGAACTGGTGGAGCGGGGGACCCTCGATGCACCGACGGCCAGGTTCCTCGCCGCGTGCGTGCAGGCACGCCTGTCGATCGTCTTCGCCGGCGCACCTGGCGCGGGGAAGACCACGCTGTTGTCCTGCTGCGCGGCCGAGCTCGACCCGTCGTTGCGTGTCGTGATCGCCGAGGAGGTCTTCGAGGCCGACGTCCCCGTGGCGAACGTCGCCAGCATGCAGACCCGACCGGCTCGCGCCGACCGGCCAGAGGTCGACCTGCGTCGGCTCGTGGCCGGGTTCCTCCGGATGGCGCCCGACGTGGCGATCGTGGGCGAGGTTCGCGACCGAGAAGCGCTGCCGCTTCTGCTGACCCTCTCCTCAGGGGTCAAGGGCTACACCACGATTCATGCCGGATCTGCCCGGCAGGCGCTGTCCCGTCTCCGCTTCGTCGCCCAGCTCTCGGGCACGGGACACGATCTCTCGGTCGGCGCGCTCACGTCGCTGGTGACCGAAGCGGTCGACGTGGTGGTCCATTCGGCCCGCCGCCCCGGTGGACCCGTCGTGACGTCGGTGCTGGCCGTCGAGGACCTCACCGGCCAGGCCGATCTCGGTCAGTTCACCACCACCGAGGTCTTCGCTCGCGACCACTCAGCTGACAACCTCCGGTGGACGGGGAACGTCCCGGTCCGATTGCGCCATCAGTTCGCCGACGCCGGCATCGACCTCGTGGGCCACCTCGATCCCGATCGGGAGGCGCGATGATCGAGCTCCTCGTCGCGACCGCAGCCGCCTACGGAACCTTCCTCCTCTACACCGCCTTCGCCTTCCGATGGCGTGGTATCGGACTCGGACCCAAGGTCAGCAGCAGAAGGTTCCGCCGCCCCCGGATTCGCGACTGGATGACCCAGGCCGGGCTCGGCGATGTCGGTACCGGTGAGTTCGTCGGCGTGGTCACCATCCTCGCCCTCGTGAGCGGCCTGGTGGGCGCTGCGCTGTTCGGCGGGCTCCTCCCGGCGCTCGCGCTCGCCGTCTTCGGCGGCTCGGCGCCCGTCGCCTCGTACCGGTTCCGGCGAGCGCAACGCCGCGCCCGCTCACAGGAGGCGTGGCCCCGGATGATCGAGGAGATCCGTCTCCGCACGGGAGCGCTCGGTCGATCGATCCCCCAAGCGCTGTTCGAGGTCGGGGCCCGCGGACCACACGAGCTGCGTCCAGCCTTCGACGAGGCGCACAGGGAGTGGCTGCTCACGACCGACTTCGAACGAACCATCGCGGTCCTGAAGGACCAGCTCGCCGACCCGACGGCCGACGTCACCTGCGAGACCCTCCTCGTGGCCCATCAACTGGGTGGCGCCGACCTGGGGCGTCGCCTCACCGCGCTCGCTGAGGACCGGATCCAGGACGTGCAGGGCCGCAAGGACGCCCGGGCCAAGCAGGCGGGAGCTCGCCTGGCCCGACGCTTCGTCATCCTGGTTCCGATCGGCATGGCCGTGGTGGGACTGCAGATCGGCGAAGGTCGCGCCGCGTACGGAACGGTCCACGGCCAGGTGGTGGTGCTCGTCGCGATCGGACTGGTCGCGATCTGTTGGGCCTGGGCCGGCCAGATCATGCGACTGCCCGAGACCGAACGGGTCTTGTCGTGATCGACCGCCTGCTTCTCGCCGTCGCCTGCACCGGTGCCGTCGGTGCCACCCTCCTGCTCGCCGAGTTGCGATGGTTCCGGCGCCTCGCGCTCACCGACCGCTTGCGCCCCTACTCGCCGGCTGCCTCCACCACCCGCCGCCACCACGGTCTCTCGGCGGGATCGTTCGCCGAGGTCATCGGACCCCTCGCCGCCTCGATCGGCCACGCCGGCTCGGCCGCCTTGCGCATCGACGACGACGTCACGACCCGGCTGGCCCGCATCCACTCCCCGCTCGATCCCACCACGTTCCGGGTCCGCCAACTCGGCTACGCGGTCATCGCCGCAACGGCGGGGACCGCCGTCACGATCCTGTCGGGCGCACCGGCACCGGTGGGCGTCCTCCTCGTGGTCGGAGCACCGGTTCTCGCCTTCCTGGTCCCCGAGCAACAGCTCACCACCGCGTCCAACCGCTGGAAGCGACGGGTCTTTCTCGAGCTGCCGGTGGTGGCCGAGCAACTGGGGATGCTGCTCTCCGCCGGCTTCTCCCTCGGAGCAGCACTGAGCCGACTCGCCGAACGCGGGACCGGTGCGTGCGGCCACGACCTGCGTCGTGTCTGTGCCCGCGTCCGCCACGGAACGAGCGAGGTCGACGCCCTGCGCGAGTGGGCCCAACTGGTCCAGGTCGATGCGGTCGACCGGCTCGTCTCGGTGCTCGCGCTCAACCATGAGGCCGGCGACCTCGGGCGGCTCATCTCCGAGGAGGCCCGCGCCGTGCGCCGCGATGCACAGCGCGACCTGATCGAGACCATCGAACGCCGGGCTCAGCTCGTCTGGATCCCGGTCACCGTCGCCGCGCTGCTGCCCGGAACGTTGTTCCTCGTCGTCCCCTTCCTCGAGGCCATGCGCCTCTTCACCAACCCCTGATCCACACCGAAAGCGAGTTGCCCATGTCCCTCATCCTTCTCACCACCAACCTCGTGCTCGCCGCACTTCGAGCCAGTGCGATCCGGCTGCCCTTCGACGACCGGGGCGAAGGGGTGATCTCGGCCGCGATCGCCGTACTGGTCATGGCGTTTCTCGGAGCAGCCATGTGGGTCGGCTTCAACGCGATCTGGGGCGATGCCGAGACCAACATCGGAGATCAGGTCGACACGATCGGACGATGACCGCCACCCTTCCGGGGTGCGACCGCGGTGCCGGCATGATCGGCGCCATCGGCGGGCTCTTGGTGTTCTTGACCTTGTTGACCTTCGCCGTGCAGCTCCTGTTCAACCTGTACGCCAACTCGGCCCTCACCGCCGCTGCCCACGACGCCGCCCACCTCGCTGCCTCGGGCTCGGTCGACCATCGAGACCCGGTCGCGGTCTCCGCCGCCATCGAACAGGGCGAGGCTCACGCCCGAACCGTGTTGGGCGGCTACCACGAACGGGTCGACTTCGACTGGCAGGTCGATCCCGATCGGGTCAGGCTCACCGTCACCGCTGAGCACCCGAGCCTCGCCATGGACCACGTGGCCTCGGTCTTCGGACTCAACCGGTTCGAGCGCACGGTCGATGTGCGAGTGGAGCGAACCCGGTGAAGCTCCGACGTCGGCGACAGGCACTCAGCTTCGACGACGCTGGTCAGGTCGCAGGCATCGAGGTCCTCCCGTTCGGCTTCTTGGTCTTCGTTGCCGGAGCCCTGCTCCTGGCCAACGCCTGGGCCGTGGTGGACGCCAAGCTGGCGGTGACCGCGACGGCGAGGGAGACGGCCAGGGCCTTCGTCGAAGCCG
Organism: Acidimicrobiales bacterium; assembly: GCA_046543225.1. Taxonomy (GTDB): domain Bacteria; phylum Actinomycetota; class Acidimicrobiia; order Acidimicrobiales; family SKKL01; genus SKKL01. The sequence continues at coordinate 16,573 of JBKGZW010000024.1, read as the reverse complement.
ACGACGCCATCGCCGCGGAGCGGGCCGCCGCCCGTGCCGCTCGCGAGTCGATCAGAGGCCATGGCCACGATCCCGCCGGTCTCATGCTGCGGATCGAGAACCCCCGGGGCTTCGTTCGGTGTGCACGGATCGACGCGGAGGCCGCGCTGGCGGTGTCGAGCATCAACCTTCCCTTCATCGGGGGCTTCGGACGGACCTTCGATGTCCGCGCGAGCCACTCCGAGGTGGTCGATCCCTACCGGTCCGGCCTCGACGGAGAGGTGCGATGTGACTGAGCCCGATCGGGGGTCGGTGCTGTTGCTCTTCCCCGCCGCGTTCATGATCGTGCTCGTGCTCGGGGCGCTGGCCATCGACGCCGCCGCGGTGTTCCTCGACCAACGCGAGCTGGCAGCTGCCGCAGGGGCAGCAGCCAACGATGCCGCCACCCTCGGGCTCGCCCACGAACGGCTGCGCCACGATGGCGAGCTGTGGCTCGACCCGGTGCGGGTCACCCAGGCGGTCGAGGCCTCCCTCGATCGACGCGGAGTCCTCGACTCGCTGCTCGAACCACCGGAGATCGTGGTCCTGGGCGGTTCCAGGGTCGAGGTGACCTTGGTGGCCCACGCCGACTACGTGATCGCCCCAGCGCTTCCCGGGGACCGCAGCGGCAGGACGGTTCGGGCAACCGTTGGCGCCGATGCCGTGCTCGACGACGGCTAGAGAACGCCTCTTGAGGTGATGTGTGACGTGACAAACCCAGTGCGGGCGTGCTGCTAGGCTCGCTCCATGCCTGGTTCGTCGCGGATCGTCAGGTTGCGGCGAGACCACCCAACCTCTGCAGCCTTCCTCGATGAAACTGGGGCCATTGCGAAGGACCCGATCTTTGGCATAGGCCTGCTGAAGGTGAGTGAGCCATCCAGGCTGCTAAGGAGGCTTCAGAAGTTTCGGGACCAGACGCACTGGTACAACGAGATCAGGTTCAGCAGCCTGACCAGAGACGCTTTGCCGGTCTACAAGCGATGTGTGGATGTGATCGTGGGAGCGAAGGACGTGGAGTTCTTCTGTTTCATGGCCGACAGAAGGAGCCAAGACCCCGTCGAGCGCTTCGGGACCCACTGGGACGCCTACACCAAGCTGTCCGAACAGCTGGTGGTCGCCTCGATCCGCCAGGCTGAACTCATGTCGCTCATGGCGGACAACTACTCAACTCCCGATCACGTTCTCTTCGAGGAGGATCTTCGAGCTCGCGTCAATCGCCGCTTGGGCAGGCTCGCGGTGGTTTCGGTGTGTCGACTTGACTCGCGGTCGAGTGATGGGCTGCAGGCTGCTGACCTGTTGACATCGGCGGTGGCCTTCGAGTTTCGATCAGATGCAGGCCTCGCCTCACCTCACACACCCAAAGCCGAACTCGCTCAGTACGTTCGCCAGTCGCTAGGGGCCGCGAGTTGCCTCAAGGGCTGGCGGAACGCCAGCCACAGTGTGCAACTCTATGAGCACGGCTCGTGGCAGCCATCGACGACCAGCGAAGACTCCTAGGTTGCCTAGAGTGCCCACCTGGTGTATCTTTTACTCGTCGGGTGTGGGCCTCTGGCCTATAGCCCGTGTTCTGGATCAGCCCGGCCTCTGGCCGGGCTGATCTTCGTTTTCCGGCGAGTCCTCGCCCGGCTCCTCATCGGGGTCAACCGCCAACAGGGCGCGTAGGGCTTCCTCGGGATCGAGCGGCAGCTTCACCCGGTCGTCGCTGCGATCGTCTTCTGGTTGATCGCTCATGCGGCCAGCGTACACCTGCCTTGTGGGGAGGCGGACTCACCCGTCGGTTGTGAATCACACCGCCGTAATTGCGTGTTGGTTGTGGGTCGGCCTGCTAGCACTGAGGGTATGTCCACCAACGACCCAGTCTCCCAAGCAGTCAGGAACCTCCAGTCGGCGAGAGAGGACCTCATTCGTCAACTTGAGCGCATCGACCACGCGTTGGGTGCCCTCGGCGCAATCACCACTTCGAGCGGCCCCGCGGTGCGGACCGAACCCAAGGATGTCAGGGTGCAAGACCGCCCTGCGCTGATCGCTGTGGTCAAACAGGTCCTTGACCGTGAGCACCGCACCTGGAAGGCCCCAGAACTCACCGAGGCGGTCGAGCAGGCCCTTCCTGACCACGGCTCGAACGATCTCTACAGCGCTGTGCGCACCGCGCTGCGGTCCCTCGCCGACCGCGGCGAGGTGGTGCGGCTCAAGCGCGGGCTCTACCTCTCAGACCGCTGGGCAGATGCACTCGAGCCCGAAGATGCCGAAGGCCCCGTTGCAGCGGGGCCTTCGGATACCACCAACAGCCAAGGAAAGGAAGGAGGTGGTCGAGATGACGATCGTGATCATCGTCATCATCCCCCCGTAGGGGATCTCATTTAGCTGTCAACTGACCACTGGTCGGGTCGGGCTGGCTGCCCGACTCGGCCAGCTGGGGGCTAGAGCTTGGTGCTCGGGGACGGACTTGGAAGCTGGCCCCGAGGGTTCGATTCCCTCTAGCTCCACCATTATTCTACCTCGTTAGCGCGCGCTCTGCGATCCTTTCCGCTAGCCGTCCAACACTGGCCGGTAGGTGAGCCGTCGACCGCCGACCCGGTCGACGAGGGTTCGCATCCGCTGCGTGTCGCTGATCTCGTGGGTTGAGTAGCGGAAGTCGAACTCTGCCAGGTACCGGGGAAGGTGCTTGCGGCTGACGTGGTGGTGGGTGCCGTCGATGCTGCGCTTCAGTTGGCTGAAGTAGCCCTCAGCGACGTTGGTGCTCACGATCCCCGCGTCGGTGTAGCGCACGTACTCGTGGCGCCCGTGGTTGACCGATTCGTGGCCCTTCGCCTCCGCTGAGAAGGTCTTGTAGGCGGGAGCCTCGTCGGTGTGCAGCGTGGTGGCGGCGGTGTTGACCTGCTCGGTGATCGCCTTGCGCAGCGTGGGGCCGGACACGTCGGCGACGACCTGGGAGCGAACCTCGCCGCTCTCGGTGTCGACCAGCGACAGGACAGCGGTCTTGTCGTAGGCGGGCCCGGACTGCGAGCCAGCACCGATTGGCTTGCGTCGCTGACCTTGGCGGTGCTTGTTGCCTGGCTTGCCGCCAATGAAGGTCTCGTCGGCCACAACGGTGCCTTCGAGCATCCCCACCAATGGCTCGCGCTTCATTGCCTCGCGGATTCGGTGGAGCATGAACCACGCGGTCTTGGGGGTGAGGTCGTACTTGCGCTCGATCTCGCGAGCGGCGACACCGTTCTTGCTGGCGCACATCTCGAAGATGACGAAGATCCAGGTACGGACCGCCACCTTGGTGCCGTGGAAGATGGTGCCGGTGAGCACCGAGAACTGCTTGCGACAAGCCTTGCACTTCCACACCCGGCGCTGTGAAGCCGAACCGGTGCGGGTCTTGCGGCTCGTGCCGTTGTTGGGGTTCAGGAAGTAAGCGCCGACGCTGGAGCAGTGGGGGCAGGTTGGGTCGGCGTCCTTGCCCCAGCGCAGTTCTTCGAGGAAACGGTAGGCGCTGGCCTCGTCAGGGATTCGGTTGGCGATTGCGAGGACGCTGAACTTCTCCATGCCCTAATTCTGACTGAATCGTTTGGGTTTGTCAAGTCACACAGCACCCCTCTTGATGTATTTCATGCAATTTGCAAGACTTCCGACATGGATCCGGAACGAGCCACCCTGCGCATCGACGGAAGCGGAACCCGCCCCCTCGTCATCAAGGAGGCCCGTGACGGACCTTCGCTCGAGCGCCTTCGTCACGAGCTCGCAGTGCTGCGACGGGCGCAGCACCCGGGTGTGGTGTCCCTGCTGGATGCGACCGACTCCGACGACCAGGTGGTGGTCCGCACCCGGTTCTGCGGGTCGCGAACCCTCGCCACGGTCGGCCGACTGCCTGTGGTTCGTGCCGCCGGCATCCTCGCTGCGCTGGCCGCGACCGTCGCCGACCTGCACGAGCTGGGCGTCAGCCACGGCAGGATCAGTGCCGACCACGTCCTGGTCGGAGGCGATGGCCGCCCGGTCCTGTGCGGGTTCGGCGAAGCGACCCTCGAGGCGGACGACCACGCCTGCTCCGAGGATGTGCGAGCCATGGGGATCCTGCTGCAGGAGATCCTTGCGCCGCTCGACGATCTCGCTCCGATCCCTGCCAGCCGCTTGGGGCGGCGGGGAGCCTGGTCGGGCTACCAGCGCAGGGCGCTGCTGAACCTCGCCGACCAGGCCTCCGCCGACCATCCCTCAGCGCAGCCCACGGCCCGACAGCTGGCCCAGAACATCCGGGCCACCGTTCCCGATGCCACCCTGTTCGAGCCCAGCGGTGACGGTGACGGGGACGACCCCGCGGATACTCCCCGGCGCGAACCAGCGAAGTGGCTGGCGCTCGCTGGCGCCGGCACCGCCTCGCTCGTGCTGGTGCTCACCCTGGTCACCGCGCTCATGCTTCCCGCCGAAGGTGCCGGCCCGACTCCAACGACCACCACCACGACAAGCCCCCCGGAATCGTTGCGACACACCGCCCCAGACCCCACCGGACCCTTCCCCGAGGCGGCACCGGCTCCCAGCACGACCGCACCCCCCACGACAACGTCGCAGCGGCCGACCACGGTCGCCGAAGAGGTCGATGACGCCAGCGGGTGCAACGTCTCGGCGGACGGCTCCGCGACCACCGCCGATGGCGAGGCCTGCCCGGTCGAGCTCGCGCTGGACGACGGCGTGCTCAGGGTCGGCAGCGAGGCGTTCGACCTCGCTCTCGAGTCTGCCGCGGCGGCGCTCGGAGACTTCTCGTGCTCGGGTGCGGTTCAGGCCGCAGTCCTCGACCTGGAGTCCGGCGAGGTGTTCGTGTTCGACCGCTGGGCACGAGAGGGCCAACCGGTGACCGCCGCCGTCGCCGACCAGGTGCCCGCTGGACGACGGTTGCTGGCCGAACGCACCTCCTCGGACTGCCACCGACTGATCGCGCTCGACGAGTTCGGGATCCGCCACCTCCTCAGGACACCGACCACGGAGAAGCCATGACCAGCAACTGGACCCGACGGGCCCTCGCGCTCGCTGCTCTCGCCTCGATCGCCGGGGTGCTCCACGCGGCCGGTCACGTGTTGCCGGCACCTCCGGCCGACCTCGATCAGGCGAGCAGGTGGTGGGACCACACCGAGCCGACCGTGGCGACGGCGACCCTGGTCAGGACGGGGTCGCTGGTGGCCTGCTACTGGCTCATCGCCATCACCGCACTGGACACGATGGCGATCGCCGTCCGGGCACGACCGCTCCGGCGGATCACCGAGCGGCTCTCGCCACGACTCTGGCGCAGTCTCGTGCTGCGTCCAGTCGTGGTCACCGCCCTGGCAACGCCCCAGTTCGTGTTGCCCGCCACCATGGGCACCGCGGTCGCCCAGGTCTCCGATGCCGGCGCCCCCGACCAGCACGTGGCGACCGATGTCGCCGACACCGACGGTCAGGTGCTGGTCATGTCCCGCTCCCGGCCGGTCACCCCCGCCGGCCAGGCCGAGCCGTCACCGCGCACGCTCACCATGCGATGGCACGACCCTGACACCGACCCGGCGGACGATCGCCCCGGCGTCGATCTCCCCGGCCCTGACGCGCCGCCGACGCAGGCCTCCCCACCCGAGCTCATCCACGTCGTGGCACCGGGGGAGAACCTCTGGTCGATCGCGGCCGCGCATCTGGCTGCCGAGCAGGGCGGGTCGCCGACGACACGAGCCGTCGCCGCCCACTGGCAGGCGCTGATCGACGCGAACCGCGACCGGCTGCCCGACCCCGCCAACCCCGACCTGGTGTACCGCGGCATCGAGCTCCGGCTCCCGCCGACGGCCTGACCCGGAGCCTCGCCGTCGCGGACGAGAACGGTGGCCGCGATGTGAGGCCGGGCCTCAGTGGGTGTTGTTGAACAGTCCGAGTCCGGCGAGCTGGGCCTCGGCGTGCTCGGGGTCGATGCCGAGGATGCAGGCGATGGCCCGCAGATCGTCGTTGCGGATCGTCAGCACCCGGCCGTTGAAGTCCTGGCGCTGCACCTGGATCGAGGCCAGGAACCGGTTGAGCATGGCCGCCTCGGGGCCCGACAGCGACTCGAGCCGGGTCAGGTCGATGGTGAACGACGCCCGCTCGGGCTGCTTGGACGACACCAGGTCGACCACCGACGTGTCGGCACCGAAGCTTCCCGACACCTCGTCGCGGGGCAGCAGCTGGTCGACCGGCACGCCGTAGAAGTGGGACAGGCGCTGGAGGCGGGGCACCGAGATGGCCCGCTCGCCGCGCTCGTAGGCGCCGAGGACCGACGCCTTGAACTCCTGGTCGGACGCGGCCTCGACGTCGTGGAGCGACATGCGCTTCTGACGGCGGATCGCCCGGAGTCGGTCGCCGACCATGCGGCCATACTCCGACACGGCCTCGTCGCTGTCGGGGAGATCCAGGTCCATGGTCATGCGCATCGCTCCGCGGTCGGTCCGGTCAGCGATTCGCCCCGGTCGCTGATCGTCAGATTGGTTCAAGTTCACCCTAACCGCGTTGTGTGACCGATTCAATCACCCTCGGTGTCAACTGGGGGTGGATGGGCCGTCTCCTCGACCCGATGCGCGCGCAACGCGGTGTAGAGCGCGCTTGCCGTCACCGCGGCGGTCTCGGCCCGCAGCACGTGGTCGGCGAGGCCGACCGTGGCCGGCACCAGCTCGCGCTCGGGGTCGCTCCAGCCGCCCTCGGGACCGATCAGCACCAGGCGATGATCGAGCGACGGCTCGGCGCCGCCCACCTCCGCACGCACCACCCCCGGGTCCCCGGCCAGCTCGGTGACCGGCACCACGCCATCGATGCGCGGCAGACGACACCGCCGGCACTGCATGGCCGCCTCGCGCGCCACCTTGCGCAGGCGCTCGACGTGGCGCACCCCCCGTTCGCCGTCCCAGCGCACCACCGACCGATCCGAGGCCATCACCACGATGTGGTCGATCCCCAGCTCGGTCAGCTTCTGGACCACCCACTCGGGTCGATCGCCCTTCACCGGCACGAACCCCACCGCCAGCTCGGGCACCGGGGCCCGCTCGTGGCCCACCGCTCCCACCGGCTCGAGCGGATCGCCGAACCGACAGACCCGCCAGCCACCGACACCGTCGGACACGGTCAACGGATCGCCGTCACGCACGCGCAGGACCCGTTCCAGGTGGTGACGGTCGTCGGCGCCGAGCACCGGCGCGTCCAGATCGTCGACGAACACGTGGGGCCCGCCACGCCCGTCGGGACCACCGAGTGCGCTGATGCCGGGCACACCCACCCCCGGCGCTACTTGAACGCCGAGCGGATCTTGGCGAAGAACCCGTCCTCGGCGGGAGCCACGTCCTCGCCACGCTCGGCCGCGAACCGCCGCAGCAGCTCCTCCTGGTCGGGGGTGAGGTCGTCGGGCACGTCGACGCTCACCTGGACCAGCAGGTCGCCACGGCCCCGGCCGTTGACGTGGGGCACGCCGCGACCCCGCAGACGGAAGACCCGCCCCGGCTGGGTGCCCCGCGGGATGACGAGGTCCTCGGCGCCGTCGAGGGTCTCGAACTCGAGGTGGACGCCCAGCGCCGCCTGGGCGACGCTGAGGTGCAGCTCGTGGACCAGGTCGTCGCCCACCCGCTCGAAGCGCTCGTGGGGCAACACCTCGAGGTGGACATAGAGGTCGCCGGCGCCACCACCGCGGGCGCCCACCGCGCCCCGACCGGTGAGCCGCAACGTGGAGCCGGTGTCGACCCCCGCGGGCACGTCGACGTTGTAGTGCTTCTCGACGATGCGGCGTCCGTCGCCCTTGCAGTCGGGGCAGGGGTCGGCGATGACCTCGCCCAGACCGCCGCACGCACTGCAGGGCCCGGCGGTGACGACCTGGCCGAGGATCGACTGGCGCATGCGCCGCACCTGGCCGCTGCCACCGCACTCGCCACACACCTGCGCCGAGCTGCCCGGCGCGGCACCGGTGGCCTCACAGGACTCGCAGGCCACCGCGGTGCGCACCGCGACATCGGTCTGGCAACCGAACACCGCGTCCTCGAAGCTGATCTGGGCCACGGCCTCGAGGTCGGGCCCACGGCTGGGCCCGGAGGTGCGGGTGGCCCGGCCGCCGAAGGGGCTGGCTCCTCCCCCACCGAAGAAGGCGTCGAAGATGTCGGTGAACCCACCGGTGTCGAACGGCGATCCTCCTCGGCCACCACCGGACACACCGGCTTCGCCGTAGGTGTCGTAGCGGCGGCGACGTTCGGGGTCGCCCAGCACCTCATAGGCCCGGGCGATCTCTTTGAACTGGGCCTCGGCGGTGGGGTCGGGGTTGGTGTCGGGATGCAGCTCGCGGGCGCGCCGGCGGTAGGCCTTCTTGATCTCGTCGGCGGACGCGTTGCGTCCCACCCCGAGGGTGGCGTAGTAGTCCGACATCTAACCCTCGCTCAGCCGGTGACCGAGACGCTGGCCGACGATGGCCACCGCGGCCAGCGCTTGCGGATAGTTCATGCGGGTGGGACCGAGCACCCCGATCGTGCCGACACCCTCGCCGTCGACGGCATAGGGCGCCACCACCAGCGAGCACTCGGCCAGGGTCTCGACCCCGGTCTCGGAGCCGATGGCCACGCTCAACCCGCGATCGAGCACGTCGCGCAGCAGTGTCACCACGACGATCTGTTGTTCGAGGATGGTGAGGACCTGACGGACGGTGTCGACGGCATCGAACGAGCCTGCCATGAGCGAGGTCCCGCCGACGAACACGGAATCGGGATCGTGGTGGTGGGTGAGCTCGCGGAGCGCGACGTCGATGAGCGCGTCGGCCTCGGCGTCGCCGGTTGGGGCCACCGGACCCAGGTTGGCCAGCGATCCGCCGACCAGGTGCTCGCTCAGGCGCGCCGAGGCGGTGGCCAGCGCATCCTCCTCGGTGTCGTCCGCGAGCTCGAGGGTGTGCTTGTCGATGGCCCCGTTGGACAGCACCACCACCAGCAGCACCAACCGTGGCGACAGGCTGACCAGCTGGACCGAACGGACGGTGGCGACCTCGTGTGGCGGGCCGACCACCACCGCAGCCTGCTTGGTGATGTTGGACAGGAGCCGGCTGGTGTCGGCCAACATCGCTTCGAGCTCGCCGTGGGCCCGGGCGAAGAAGTTGCGGACCTGTTGGGTCTCGGCCGCTCCGAGACGCCCGGGCTCGCTCAGGGTGTCGACGAAGAACCGGTACCCCTTGTCGGTGGGGACGCGGCCCGCGCTGGTGTGTGGCTGCACGAGGAACCCGTCGGCCTCGAGCTGGGCCATCTCGTTGCGAACGGTGGCCGGAGACACGGCGATGGCGGGGTCGCGCGCCACGTGGCGGGACCCGACCGGTTGGGCTGTCTGGATGTACTCCTCGACCACGGCTCGCAGGATCGAGGCTTTGCGTTCATCGAGCATGAGGTCGTTGCAGAGCGGTCGACGGCTTCGTTCGCACTCGATGATACCGAGTGCCAGGCCCTCACACCGTCATCCCAGCTCCGCGTAGCGGGCGAGGGCCTCGGCCCGCTCGGTGGCGTGGTCGACGATCGGCGGCGGGTAGCCGCTGCCCGCCCGGTCGGCGAACAGGGTCGGATCGGCGGTCCACGGTTCGTGGATCACGGCGGCATCCAGATCGGCCAGCTCGGGCAGCCAGCGGCGCAGATAGGTGCCGTCGGGGTCGAAGCGGCGGGATTGGGTCACCGGGTTGAAGACGCGGAAGTAGGGAGCAGCGTCGGTGCCGGTGCCAGCGACCCACTGCCACCCGTGCTGGTTCGAGGCCAGGTCGCCGTCGACGAGGTGGGCCATGAAGTGGCGGGCGCCGCGGGTCCAGTCGAGGTGCAGGTCCTTGACCAGGAAGCTGGCGGTGATCATGCGCACCCGGTTGTGCATCCACCCCTCGGCGTGGAGCTGGCGCATCCCGGCATCGACGATCGGATAGCCGGTGCGACCCTCGCACCAGGCGGCGAAGACCTCGTCGGTCTCGGACCCTTCGTCGACGGCCATGGCCGCCATGGTCTGCCGGAACGCGGCGCGGGCGGTGTCGGGCCGGTGGAACAGCACATCGGCGTAGAACTCGCGCCACGCCAGCTCGGTGCGAAACGCCTGCTCCCCCGGCGAGTCGCCCAGCCGCGACAGGATCTGGCGGGGATGGACGCACCCCCACCTGAGGTATGGCGACAGGCGCGAGGTGCCGTCGACCCCCGGTTCGTCGCGACGGTCGGCGTAGCGCTCGACGTGGCGGCGCAGGAAGGCATCGAGGCGGCGACGGCCCGCGGTCTCACCCGGCTCGGGGAGCTGGTCGGCGGTCGGCTCGGCCTCTGGCAGCGGATCGGACTCGATGCCGCTCGCCCAGGCGGGGTCGCTCGGACGACGCAGCGGATCTGGCCACCCCGTCGTCTTCCACGCCCGGGAGAAGGGGGTGAACACCTGGTAGGGATCGCCGGCCTGGTTGCGCACCGTGCCGGGGTCGACCGCGTAGGGCGACCCGTCGAAGACCAGCTCTCGCCCCTCGGCCGTGAGCGCCGCGGCCACCGCTTCGTCGCGTCGAGTCCCGTAGGGACCGAAGTCCGCCGCGACGTGGACCGATGTGGCGCCCAGCTCCCGGGCCACCGCCGGCACCACCTCGACCGGATCGCCGTGACGCACCACCAGCGCGCCGCCCAGGTCGTCGTCGAGCACACGGAGGCAGCCGACGAGGAACGCCCGCCGGTTCTCCCCCGCCGGACCCCACAACGCCGGGTCGATCACGAACAGCGCCAGCACCTCGTCGTCGGTGCGCAGCGCCTCGACCAGCGCCGGGTTGTCCGACAGGCGCAGGTCTCGACGGAACCACATGATCGTGGGATCGGTCACCGCGACAGCATCGCGTGGGCGCGGTCGGATTCCTGGCCCGGGTGCTCAGGGACCTGCCTGGCGCACCATCGCCTCCACGTCGAAGGCCACCCCGGTCTCGCGCTCGGAGATCGCCCACAGCTCGTCGGCGGCACGCTCGCTCACCGACCGGCCGACCAGGGGGCGCGCCACGGGACTGCCGCTGTTGACGAACCGGGGTGCGTAGAGCTCGCCGGAACGGGCCCGGGGATCGGTGGCGGCGCGGAGCTGGGCCAGCGCGCCACGCGCCGGGCTCATGCCCACGAACCGGGCGGTGGCGTGCGCCAGCTTCTGGGTGGCCCCACCGGAGGAGGCAGCGCTGGTGGCCTGCAGCTCGGTGTTGGTCAGCCCCGGATGGGCGACCAGGCTCGCGGTCGCGCCACCGGCGGCGGTGAGCCGCTGGTGCAGGCCCACCGCGAAGTGCAGGTTGGCCAGCTTGGATCGTCCATACGCGAGCCACGGGTCATAGCGCCCGGTGTCGAGGTCCCGGTCGGCGCGCACCGACCGTCCGAGATGGCGCCCCGTGGAGGTCACCGTGACCACCCGCGAGCCCGCGACCGCCAACAGGGCGGGCAACAACCCGGCGGTGAGGGCGAAGTGGCCCAGGTGGTTGGTCCCGAACTGCGACTCGAACCCGTCGGCGGTGCGGGCCTCGGGGACGGCCATGATCCCCGCGTTGTTGATCAACAGGTCGATCCTGGGGTGGGTGCGAGCGATCGTCGACGCCGCCTCCGACACCGAGTCGAGCGATCCGAGGTCGAGCCCCACGATCTCGACCGAGGCCGCCGGATGGGCCCCCACGATCACGTCGCGGGCCGACTCGGCCTTGTCGAGGTTGCGGGCCGCCATCACCACGTGGGCGCCGGCGGCCGCCAGTGCCCGTGCGGTCTCGAACCCGAGACCACCGTTGCCGCCGGTGATCACCGCCACCCGGCCCGACTGGTCGGGGATCTCGATCTCGCTCCACCGGTCGAACATGGCAGACCTTCAGTCGTCGAGCTTGAGGGCGGAGATGAACGCCTCCTGGGGGATCTCGACCCGCCCGATCGACTTCATCTTCTTCTTGCCCGCCTTCTGCTTCTGCAACAGCTTGTTCTTGCGGGTGACGTCGCCGCCGTAGAGCTTCGCGGTGACGTCCTTGCGGTAGGCCTTGACGGTCTGGCGGGCGATGATCTTGCCGCCGATGGCGGCCTGGATCGGCACGTCGTACTGCTGACGCGGGATGAGCTCCTTGAGCTTGTCGCACATCTTGCGCCCGTACTCATAGGCCGAGTCGCGGTGCACGATCATGCTGAAGGCGTCGACCGGTTCGCCCTGCAGGAGGATGTCGACCTTGGACAGGTTGGACCGGCGGTACCCGATCGGCTCGTAGTCGAGACTGGCATAGCCCTGGGTGCGACTCTTGAGCTGGTCGAAGAAGTCCATCACCACCTCGGCCAGGGGGATCTCATAGATCAGCTCGAGCCGTTCGGGCGACAGGTACTCCATGGACTGCATCTCGCCCCGCTTGGACTGGCACAGATCCATCACGGTGCCGGTGTAGGTGGACGGCGTGAGGACCGTGACCTTGAAGTAGGGCTCGTCGACACCTTCGATCTCACCCGGACTCGGCATCTCGCTCGGGTTGTCGATCTCGATGACCCCGCCACCGGTGAGGTGGACCTCGTAGCCCACCGACGGAGCGGTGGCGATCAGCGACAAATCGAACTCGCGCTCGAGGCGCTCGCGCACGATCTCCATGTGCAACAGGCCCAGGAACCCGCAGCGGAACCCGAACCCGAGCGCACCGGAGGTCTCGGGCTGGTAGGTGAAGCTGGAGTCGTTGAGCCGCAGCTTCTCCAGGGCCTCGCGGAGGTCGGAGAAGTCGTCGCCCTCGATGGGGTACAGGCCGCAGAACACCATGGGCTGGGGCTCGCGGTAGCCCTCCAGCGGGTCGGGCGCGGGGTTGGCGGCGGTGGTGACCGTCTCGCCCGAGCGGGCCTCGCCGACGTCTTTGATGCCGGCGATCAGGTAGCCGACCTCGCCGGGGCCCAGCTCGCGCACCGGGCTGGGTATCGGGCGACGGACACCGACCTCGCTGACCTCGTGGGTGGTGCCCGCCTGCATGAACCGCAGCTTGGTGTCGGTGATCAACCGCCCGTTGACCACCCGGATCGAGGAGACCACCCCCCGGTACTGGTCGAAGTGCGAGTCGAAGATGAGGCCCTGCAACGGCGCATCGACGTCGCCCACCGGCGGTGGCACCCGCTCGACGACGGCGTCGAGCAGCTCGGAGACACCGTCACCGGTCTTGGCGCTGATGCGCAGCACGTCCTCGGCGGGGATGCCGAGCACGCGCTCGATCTCCTCGGCGTAGAGGTCGGGATCGGCAGCGGGCAGATCGATCTTGTTGAGCGCGGCGACGATCTCGAGGTCGTGCTCGAGGGCCAGCAGGCAGTTGGCGAGGGTCTGGGCCTCGATCCCCTGGGAGGCGTCGACCAGCAGGATCACGCCCTCGCAGGCGGCCAGCGACCGCGACACCTCGTAGCCGAAGTCGACGTGGCCCGGGGTGTCGATCATGTTGATGACGTGGTCCCGGTAGTCGAGGCGGACGCTCTGCAACTTGATGGTGATGCCACGCTCGCGCTCGAGATCCATCGAATCGAGGTACTGCTCGCGCATCTCGCGAGGGTCGACCGCACCGCAGACCTCGAGGATCCGGTCGGCCAGGGTGGACTTTCCGTGGTCGATGTGGGCGATGATCGAGAGGTTGCGAATGCGCGACAGATCCATGGGAGCTACTGACGATACCGATCGGGGTGTGACACGCGGTCCAGGGATCGGTATCATCTCACGGTTCCCCACCGACAACGTCGAACGACCCAGTAGAGGCATCGTGGCCAACATCGCCAGCCAGAAGAAGCGCAACCGCCAGAACGAGAAGCGCCGGGCCCGCAACAAGGCCGTGCGCTCCGAGCTGAAGACCCGCATCAAGCACGCCGAGACCGCTGCCGCCAAGGGCGAGGACAGCGAGGCGTTGATGCGTCTCGCCATCAAGCGCATCGACCAGGCCGCCGCCAAGGGTGTGCTGCACAAGAACGCCGCCAACCGTCAGAAGTCTCGCCTCACCAAGCGCCTGGCTCGCATCGGCGCCGACGCCTAGGACACCAGCCGGTCACGTTCGGGGGAACCGGAAGAGACACGACCCCGCCCGAGGCGGGGTCGTGTCGCGTCCGGGGCCCTAGATCGCCACAGCCTGCACGTTGGGGTACGGCGCGGCCAAGCGTTCGATGTCCGACTCGTCGCCGGTGAGCACGACACCACCACCGGCCTCGACCGCAGCTGCCACGGTGTGCGCATCGGCGAGCATCTCGGACCCGACTCCTGCGGCACCAAGCACCGATCCCACATAGCGGGCGAACTCCCGATCGGTCGAGCGCAACCAGACCCATGAGTCGCGATTGATCCACGAGTCGAGTGCCTTGTTCCGATTGGGGCTCCGGTACAGCTCCACGAGGATGACCGCAGGGACGATCACATCACGCTTCAGCCGGCGCGCCGCCTCGAGCGCCGCACGCACCTGATCGAGCCGCCGGCCTCGACCACCAGCAAGGCTCGCGATGGCCTCGGCATCGAGAACGAGTGCCGGGCTCATCCGAGCAGATCGAGATAGCGCTCGACCAAGCTCTCATCGACAGGGCCGTGCTCGGTCTCGAGGTCGGCGAGCAGTTCGCCGAGCAGGCGTTGGCGACGGCGGCGCAGTAGCTCGGTCCGAACGGCCTCGTTCACCTGGGCCGACACAGGCTCGCCGCCTGCCTCGAGCTCGGCGACCAGATCGTCGTCGAGCGAGACCGAGACCTTTCGCTTCGTCGTGGTCATACTTGAAGCCTACCAAGGTAGGACCGCCTGAGTGCTGGCGATCAGCGGACGGAGCTGAGGCGTGCCAGGCGGGCGACGAGCACCTCGAGGATCAACTCGTCGGGCCACTCGCTCGCGCCCTTCAGGTCGAGGTCGGCCTCGGCCACCAGCGTCACCTGCCGAGCGATCCGCTCCGAGCCGAGCGCCCGGGAGAGCTTGAGCAGCTTCTCGGCCGGAAACGGTGCCATCCCCGCGATCGCCGCCGCGTCCTCGCGACCCCGGACCTGGGCGCCGTCGAGCTTCAGCAGGCCCGAGACGTGGCGGTGCAACGTCGCCAGGATCTGCAGGGCGTGACGGTCGCCGCCACCCAGCATCCGGTGCAGCCGGTCGAGCGCGGTGGCGATGTCGCCCGATGCGATGGCGTCGGTCAGCTCCCACGGCGGCACACCCCCGGCCTCGCCGAGGAACGGTTCGAGGTCGTCGACCCCGACCTTGGCGCCGGGCCCGAAGGTGCTCTCGAGCACCTCGAGGATCGCCCCCAGCCGGTTGACGTCCTCACCGAGTCGGTCCACCAGATGCTTCTGGGCCCGGTTGTCCAGGTGCACCGCAGCCGACGCCAGGTGGTCTTTGAACCAGGCGTCGCGGCCGCGGGCGTTGGCGGGCACGTCGGTGGTGACCGTGACCGCCCCGGCTCGCTTGAGCGCCTCGGTCAGCGACTTGGGAACCGCCGAACGGCCGGTGAACTTCGGTCCCTTGTCCCACACCAGCACCAAGGCGGTGGTGGGCAACGGGTCGTCGAGGTAGGCCACGAGTGGTGCTACGGCCTCGGCGGTGGTGAAGCGGGCCAGATGGCGGCCGACGACCACCCGCCGCTCGGTGAGGAAGGGTGGGGTCTGGGCGGCGTCGACGAGCGCCGAGATGTGGGCACCGTCGCCGGTGAGGTAGCGCTCTTCGTCGAGCTCGTCGACCATGAGCGAGCGATCGCCGTCGCCGACCAGCTCGGTGACGATGCGCCGCAGCTCGTCGCCGACCAGCACCGGGTCGTCGCCCTTGATGAGATGGACCGACGGCTCGACGCTCACGCCGCCTCCAGCAGGTCGGCGCACAGGTCGGCGACCCGGCGGGCGGCCCGAACATCGTGGGCCCGCAGGACCCGACAGCCCAACATGATCCCGAGGGTGTGGGCGGCATCGGTGCCGGCGGCGACCTGGGTGACCTCGCGTTCGAGCAGGTGGGCCAGGAACCGCTTGTTCGACGCCGACAGGAACACGGGATGGCCGAGCGACACCAGATCGTCGGACCGGCGGAGCAGTTCGAGGGACTGAGCTTCGGTCTTTCCCAGGTCGAGGCCGGCGTCGACCATCACCCGCTCGGGCGCGATCCCGGCGTCGACCGCCCGCTCGGCGCGGTCGGCGAGGAAGGCGCGAACGTCGGCGACCAGGTCGTCGTAGACGGGTTCGGGATCGGGCACCCGAGGTGCGAGCCGGATGTGGGTGGCGACCACCGACGCGCCGCCGGCGGCGCACACCGCCAGGTAGTCGGGATCGGCGAAGCCGGAGATGTCGTTGCCGACCACCGCCCCCGCGTCGATGGCGTGGCCGATGACCGAGGCCCGCCACGTGTCGACCGACAACGGCAGGTCGAACCGGGCAGCCAGCGCCGCGACCGCGGGGATGACGCGGTCGAGCTCCTCCTGCTCCCCCACCTCCTCACCCGGTCCCGCCTTGACCCCGCCGACGTCGAGGAAGTCGGCGCCATCGGCGACGAGCCGGTCGGCTTTGGCCAGGAAGTCGTCGAACCCCCAGTAGCTGCCCTTGTCGTAGAAGGAGTCGGGCGTGCGGTTCAAGATGCCCATCACCACCGCGCGATGGGTGATGTCGAAGCGGTGCTCGCCCAGCCA
>JBKGZW010000182.1:0-5304 GCA_046543225.1 Acidimicrobiales bacterium | reverse complement strand
GTGGGCGCTGAGGGACTCGAACCCCCGACCCCCTCCTTGTAAGGGAGGTGCTCTCGCCAGCTGAGCTAAGCGCCCCGGAGACGGGTCAGCCTAGTCATGGTGCCGCGACGCCCTCTCGAGGGTGGCCAGCGCCACCGCCGTCTCGTCCTGCAGCTCCGGGAGCGCATCGGGCTCGAACCACTCGACGGCGACGATCTCGGGGCTCGTGGGCGACACCACCGGCTCGTCGTCGACCGGCCGCGCCCGAAACACCACATCGACCCGGCGCACCCCGGGTTCGACCACGACCTGGGCCTCTCCCACCAGCTCGACCTCGATGCCGATCTCCTCGCGCACCTCCCGCAGGGCGGCGTCACGGGCATCCTCGCGACGGGCGAGCAGGCCTCCTGGAAGGCCCCACCGGTTCCGGTACCGGTGCTGGATGAGCGCGATGGCGCCGTCGGCCCGTTCGATGACACAGATGGCCCCGACCGTGTAGGAGGGCGTCAGGGTGCCCACGATCCGGCGGCGCACACGACGTGGCAGCCATCCGAACACCTCGAGCAGCATCCGATGCACCGCAGCGATCACCTCCCGAGCCTACGGCCGGACCCGACCCATCCCATCGGGATCCTCCACTCAGAAGCCGCCGCGAGCCGCCTCCACCTCGTCGAGCAGCTCGCTCGTGCAGGCGGCGATCGGGGTCCGGCGAGCGTCGTGGGCCAGCACCACCAGTGACCGTCCGTGGACATCGCGCACCGCCGCCCCGGCCTCCTCGCACACCAACAGTGCGCCGAGGTAGTCCCAGGATCCATGGGCATCGACACTGCAGTCCACGAAGGCATCGAGCGTCCCGTCGGCGACCGCGCACAGGTCCAGCGCCGCCGCACCCAAGGCTCGGAACTGGCGCCATCCCAGGTGCCGAGGCGGCAGGCCCGACAACCCGACGAAGGCGTCGTCGAGGGAGGTGACGGAACCGGGGGCGATCGAGTCGCCATCGAGGGTCGCTCCCCCACCGCGCTGGGCCCGGTACCACCGGTCGTGGGCCAGGTCGACCACCACCGCCGCCAACGGCCCGTCGGCGTCGACCGCGCAGAGGCTCGTCGCGTACCACGGAACCCCGTGGGCGGCGTTGGTCGAACCATCGAGGGGATCGAGGACCACGACGATGTCCCGCCCCGGATGGTGCAGTCCGCTCTCCTCGCTCAGCACTCCGACACCGGCCTCGACCAACCTCCGCACCGCCACCTCGTCCGCCTCCACATCGCTGTGGTGCTGGCCGGGCATCGTTCCCGCCAACCCCCACGCGTCCAGCCGTGCGAGCGACATCTGGACGAGGCCGGCGACCTCGTCGAGCAGCTCGGGGATCGACGCATCCGCGGGGGCCCGCATCGCGGGCAACCTAGCCGAGCGACCACCAATGCTGGCAGTCTTGACGGCGTGGCAGCCATCGATGTTCCCGTCTTCGTCGCCGATCTCAAGGACCACGCCGTGGACCACGGGTTCCACGTCCACGACGAGCGACACTTCGTCGAGACCTACTCCCTGCGCCAGGCCTGGGAGGTCGATCTCCACCCCGAGGAGGCCTGCGGCGGACCGCTCGACCTGCACCTGGCGCTCGAGGTCGACCCCAGGGTCATGCTCGGCTTCGAGGACGCCATCCTCGACCTGCCCGAGACCGACGAGCCACCCGATGTGTGGAACTTCCCGCTGCTGTTCACCTGGGCCATGCCGCCGCTGCCCAAGGGCCCCGACCTGCTGGTGCTGGCCACCGAGCTGGCCGGCATCGGCGGTCCCGACCTCCCCCTCGACGTCTCGGCGATCGACTCCACGGCATCGGCCACCGAGGCCACCGAGCGGAGCCTCTCCATCGTGGGCCGGATCGAGGTCTCACTGACCCGGATCTTTCTCGGGCAGGAGCAGCTGTGCGACGTGTTGGACCGCTGCCTCGAGGTGAGCCGCTTCCTGCTCGACCGAGCCCCGGTCTGGCTCGACGAATAGGGCGCCACCATCGCGATCAGTCGAGGCGGCGACCGAACGCCAGCTGCGAGCCTCCCCGGGCCTTGGCCCGGTACATGGCCGCGTCGGCGATCTCGAGCAGCGCATCGGCCGTGTCGGCATCGTCGGGGAAGACGGCGATGCCGATGCTCATCCCGATGAGGTGCTCGTTGCCGTCGACGACATAGGGCTGTGACATCGAGTCGACCAGGCGCAGCCCGACGGCCTCGAGCGCGTGCGCCGAATCGAACTCCTCGACCAGCACCGCGAGCTCGTCGCCACCGAGTCGGGCCGCAAGGTCGATGTCGCGGAGCGCTTCGCGCAGCCGATCGGCCACCTCCGCCAGGACGATGTCGCCGGTTGCGTGTCCGTACCGATCGTTGACCTCCTTGAACCGGTCGAGGTCGCAGTAGAGGACCGCCAGCGCACGGCCCGAGCGGCGTGCACGGGCGATGGCGTGCTCGAGCGCGGCGGTGAACGCCGCCCGGTTGGCCAGCCCGGTCAGCGCGTCGGTGCGGGCGGCCCGGAGGGTCTCGGCCTCGCCGCGGCGGCGCTCGGTGATCTCGCGGACGATGGCCAGCACCTCGCCACCGATGGGGACGAGCCGGGCCTCCCACCAGCGCTGCTCGCCGTCGAGGACCAGGTCGTACTCGACGGTGCACAGCCTCCCCGTCGCCAACGCCTCCTGGATGCCGGCCATCACCACCTCGGCCTGGGCTGCGGGCATCGCCGTTCGCACCGAACGGCCCGGGATCGACTCCTGGGGCACGGCGCCGGGATGGTCGTCGGGCCGCTCGACGCTGATGAACGTGCCGTCGGCGGTGATCCGGTAGATGGGATCGGGGATCGCCGCGACGAGGGCGCGGAGCCGTTCGACCTCGTCGTCCAGCTCCTCGTGGCTCACAGCCACGATTGTGCCAGCCCGGGGCGGGAGGCCGTGTCCCCCGGCGCTGCTATCCTCACCGCTGCATTCCGGGGTAGCTCAGTCGGCAGAGCAACTGACTGTTAATCAGTAGGTCGTGGGTTCGAGCCCCACCCCCGGAGCTCCCCCCGTCAGGGCCAGTAGCTCAGTGGTCAGAGCAGGCGACTCATAATCGCTCGGTCGCAGGTTCGATCCCTGCCTGGCCCACCGGGTCCAACTAGGGTCACTCACGACGCAGCTATCGTCCGAGGGAGAGCCAACGAGATGAGCGCGGCCAACTGGTACCCAGACCCCACGGGGCGCCACGTGCAGCGGTACTTCGACGGCCAACGCTGGACCCCACACGTGGCCGGGGCCGATGGTGTCCAATCCCAGGATCCGGTGCCGGTCGACCCCTCGGTCCCCGCACCGGCCGCGCCTCCCACCGCGGCCGCACCGCCACCCCAGCAGGCCCACCCGCAGCAGGCTGTTGCGCCGCCACCCCAGGCCGCACCTCCGCCACAGCACGCGCCGCCACCCCAGGCCGCACCTCCGCCACAGCAGCCACCACCACCCCAACAGAACTGGTCCCCGCCACAGCAGGGCCAGGCATCCACGGCCACCTCGGCCGGCAGCGGCTCGTCGGGCGGCGCCATCGGCGCCGGCCTGATCGTCAGCGCCATCGGCGCCATCGCCACCTTGCTGGCGATGCTCGTGCTCGACTGGATCGACGTCGGGTTCGCATTCGACCGCGCCGACATCGGCGACGTCATCAGCGACGACTCGGGCTTAGCCGACTTCACGGTGGTGAGCGAGCTGTTCTTCTCGTTCGGTTGGATCGTCGTGCTCGTCGCGGCGATCGCCGCCCTCCTCGTCCCGTTCGTGCCTCCGCTCAAGCTCCCGGTGGCCCTGGTGTGCGCCATCGGCACGGCCTGGGTGCTGTTCACCCTCTTCGACATCACCGAGAACGTCGACGAGCTCGCCATCGGCGCGTGGGTCGCCGTCGCCGGTCCCGCCGTCGCCGCGGTCGGTGCACTCATCTCCAAACCCGCCTCCCGCTGACGGCCCGGCCCGCGACGTCAGTCCTCATGTAGCAGCGTTTACGGCCGATCGGTACAGCGAGAGCCCCTCTGACGGTCGAACACGCCGGTGTTGCCGGCGGAGCACGATGGACAACGGTCGGCGCATCCCCGATGACGCGCACAGCGTGGCCACCGCCGTGGCCACCGCACTGCACCGGCCACTCGTGGTGGCCTGGCGGGCACGCGACTCAGATGAGTTCGACATCGTGGGTCCCCTGATCCAGCCGGCGCTCCTCGAGACGGTGGCAGCGAGCCTCCGCCCCGAGATCGAGCACTTCAACGGCAGCTCGCGACAGATCTGGGTCGGCCCACAGGAGTGGACCGCCATGGCCGCCACCGGGGGTGACACGACCCAGCACCAGGTGGTGGTCGCCGTCCCCGACCGGGTCGACGACCTCACGTTGGAGGCCATCGTCGAGTCGGTCGGCGGCGCGCTGCAGGCCGTCCTGGCCCGACTGTGGTGGCAGACCCTGACCGAGGCCGGACCAGACGTGGTCGTGGTCCTCGATGCGGCGCGCCTCATCACCCATGTCAGCAACTCTGTGCGCTTCGTCCTCGGGTATCGACCGTCGGACCTGATCGGCACCGACGTCACCACCCTGCTGAACCCCGACCATGTACCCGCGCTCATCGCCAACATCGATCGGCGCCTCGGCGAACCCAGTGCGCCCCTGGGCCGCGCAGAGTCACCGTTGCGGGCGCAGGTCCGCCATGCCGACGGCTCGTGGCGCTGGATCGAGACGGTGTCCGCCGACCGGCTCGACGATCCGGTCATCCGAGGCGTGATCCTCACCTGTCGCGATGTCACCGACCTGGTCGAGGCCCACCTCGCCCTCCAGGTGGAGCAGGAACGGATGGGCTTCATCCTGGACAACTCGGTCGACATCATCGCCATGTTCCGCGGGGACGGCACCGCCGAGTTCGTCACCCCCTCGGTCGAGCGGGTGCTGGGATGGCCCGTCGAGCAGTTCCTGGGACGCACCGCGTTCGAACTGATCCACCCCAACGACTTCCAGCAGGTGGCCACGTCGCTCGGCTCCACGTTGCAGGAGCCCGGCGAGCGCCGTGCTGGCCGTTTCCGGTTCCTGCGCCATGACGGCACCTGGGCATGGATGGAGGCCAGGGCCATGATCGCCCCCGGTCGCAGCGACGCCGCTGTGGTGTCGGCACGTGACGTCACCCAGGAGATGGATGCCCTCGCCCAGGCCGAGGCCGAGGAGGCGCGCTACCAGACCCTGGTCGAAGCGTCCCCGCAAGCCATCGTCATCCACCAGGCCGGACACCTTGTCCTCGCCAACCAGGCGGCGGCGGAGCTGCTCAGGGCGAAGCATCCCCGCGACCTGC
>JBKGZW010000181.1:0-5335 GCA_046543225.1 Acidimicrobiales bacterium | reverse complement strand
CCCGCTCCGATGGAACCGATGAGGATCCCGAGACTCATCGACATGTTGAACACGCCCATGGTCGATCCCTGGCCGTAGTGCCGACCCTCCTCGGTGGCCAGCGCACCCAGGGTCGGCCAGACCACCGCCTCACCGACCCCCATCACCGCGAAGATCGCCACCAGGTGGACGAACTGCCCGGCGTGGGGGATCGACAGCATCGCCGCGGCCATGATGCAGCTGCCGATCAGCACCAGCCTGCCGCGGTCGAAGCGGTCGGCCAGCCGCCCGAAGGGGGTCTGCAGCGCGGCGTTGGTGAGGGTCCGGGTGGCGATCACGATGCCGATCTGTGACCCCGACGCGTCCATGAACTCCTCCATCAACAGCGGCAGGAACGCCATCGACGGGACCATCACCACCATGGTCGAGGCGCGGGCGCTCATGATGCCGACCACCCGCGGACTGTGGATCATCGCCGTGAAGGTCTGCAGGAGCGGAGGGCGGTCGACGACCTTGCGCCCGTGGTCGGCGGGCAGCACGAAGCGGACGAGCAGCAGGGCGATGCCGGCCATGCCGCTCATCGCGTAGAACGCCGACTCCATCCCCAGCCCGTCGAGGAACACGCCGCCGACGATCGGTCCCGAGCCGATTCCGGCGAAGAGCGCGACGTTGAGCTGGCCCATGAGCCGACCCTCCTCCCCGGCGGGCGCGAGGTCGGCGACATAGGACATCGCGATCGGGATGATCATGGCCGAGCCGACGCCCTGCACGAAGCGGATGAGCATCAGATCCAGGACCGAGCTGGCCACCACGAACAACAGGCCGGTGAGCGAGTAGACCGTCAGTCCGGCGAGCATGAACCGTCGCCGCCCCCGACGGTCGGACAGGCCACCGACGATCGGCTGACAGATTCCACGGCTCACCGAGAAGCCAGCGACCATCAAGCCGATCATCGTGCTCGACGCGCCGAGCTCCTCGGCGTAGAGCGGCATGATGGGGATGATGATGCCGAGACCGAGCAGAGCGACGAACACCGTGGCCAGCAGCGTCAGGAGGATGCGACGGTCCATCAGCAACCCCCTCGATCGATGGCTCGACCTGAGCCGTGTCCGACAGCGATGGCGGTGCTAACCACGTCCATCATCGCCAGCGAGCAACTCCAACAGGGGCACCGCGGCGGCGATCGTCTGTCGCTGCGACGCGTCGAGCCGGGACAGGCGCTCGGCCAGCCACGCGTTGCACCGGACCCGGCTCTGGTCGATCCACCGATCGCCCGCATCGCTGACCTGGACACGACAGACCCGTCGGTCCCGCTCCTCGTGCATGCGCTCCACCAGGCCGTGATCGACGAGGCTGGTCACGACGCGGCTCACCACCGCCCGCGAAAGGCGCTCCTTCTCCGCCAGGGCACCCATGCTGATGGGCTGGTTGCGGTGGATGGCGCCCAGCACCGACAACTGGGTGGGCGTGAGGGAGGTCTCGACCCCGCGCATCGCCCGACCGAGGGGCACCACACTGGCTCGCAGCAGTGCCGCCAGCTCCAGCAACGCGTCCTCGTCGGGGTCCTCCTCCATCGATCGGACGGTATCGATCGATGCTTGACAAACACAAATGTTGTGGAGTCAACGGGTCGCGATCGGCATGCGCGATCCACCCCGGTAGCAAACCTGCCCGTCACCCGCCACGATGGGAACGATGCCGGTACAGGTCACGACCCAGAGGTTCGACGAGTTGGTGGGCGAGGCGATCGACCTCATCCCCGCCGAACTGGCCGAGAAGATGGACAACGTCGCCATCCTCACCGCCAAGCGGCCACCGCCCGATCAGACCCGCCGCGGCAGGACCCTGCTCGGTCTCTACCAGGGCGTCAGCCTCGACCGGCGATCTCCGGTGTCCTACACCTCGGTGCTTCCCGACCGCATCACCGTGTTCCGCGATGCGCACTGCCGCCTGGCCCGCGACGAGGACGACCTGCGTCAGCGGGTGGCCCACACGGTGGCCCACGAGATCGCCCACCACTTCGGGATCTCCGACGACCGCCTGCGCGAGCTCGGCGCGTACTGACACCCTCCCACAACGCGGTCGGGAGGCCCCTTGGCACCGCGCGCCTAGGGTGCGTCCATGGACTTGGGCATCGACGGCAAACGGGCAGCGGTGGCGGGAGCATCGGCGGGTCTCGGCTTCTCGACCGCCAAGGCGCTGGCGGCTGCCGGTGTGCAGGTGGCCATCTGCGGACGCGACGAGGAGCGGCTGCAGCGCGCCGCCGCCGAGCTCGGTGCGCTCGGCCCGACACCGGTCGCCATCCCTGCCGACCTGAGCACCCCCGAGGGAGCGGCCGCCTTCGTCGAGTCGGCCAGCGCCGCGCTCGGCGGGATCGACATCCTGGTCCCCAACGCCGGAGGACCGCCATCCGGCACCTTCGCCTCCACCCCGATCGAGGCGTACGGACCTGCGCTCGAGCTCAACCTGATGTCCACCGTCGCCATGTGCCAGCGCGCGGTTCCGGCCATGCAGGAGCAGGGATGGGGCCGGGTGGTGGCCATCACCTCGGCCTCGGTGCGACAGCCGATCCCCGACCTCATCCTCTCCAACACGGCCCGCGCCGGGGCGACCGGGTTCTTGAAGACCCTGGCCCTGGAGGTCGCCCCCGACGGGGTCACGGTCAACTCGGTCCAACCCGGCCTGCACTTCACCGACCGCATGCGCTCGCTCGGCGTCGACCCGGAGCAGGCCGCCGCCGGCATCCCGGTGCGCTCGATCGGCGACCCCGACGACTTCGGCGCGGTCTGCGCCTTCCTCTGCTCCCGACACGCCCGGTTCATCACCGGCGCGGCGATCCCCGTCGATGGCGGCACCGTCCGGGGCCTGCAATAGTGCAGCCGTGATCAGGCACTGCGTCATCTTCCGGTTCGTCGACGACGCAAGCGACGAGGCGATCGCCGCCTTCGAAGCAGGGCTTTCGGCCCTCCCCGCGGCGATCGACGACATCAAGGCCTACTCGTACGGGCGAGATCTCGGCCTCCGCGACACCAACGCCGACTTCGCCGTGGTCGCCGACTTCGACGACGAAGCCGGCTACCTGGCCTACGCCGACCACCCCGCCCATCGGGCGGTGATCCGCGACCTGGCCGATCCCATCGTCGCCGAGCGCGATGCGGTGCAGTTCTCGTGGTGAGCGGTTCGCCGCAGCTGCCAGGGTCCCCCGCGTTGTCACACCCCTCGGGTACAACTGGATCATGAACCTCGACGCCACGGCCACCGCAGCAGCGCCCGGACCCGGCGACGACGCCGCGCTGTTCGAGGTCCAGGGGGCATCGGTCTCCACTCCACGGCACCTGTCGCCGTCGTCGGCCACGCTGTTCGCGCAGTGCCCCCGGCGCTGGCGGTATCGCTACATCGACAAGCTGCCCGAACCGGTGGGAGAGGACGCCCTCATCGGAACCTTCGCCCACCGGGTGCTCGAGCTGTTGCTGGCCGAGCCTCCCCGCCATCGAACGACCGAACGCGCTCGCTCCATCGCCCGCGCGGTGTGGCCCGAGACCGCCGGTCATCCCGACTTCGCCCATCTCGGCCTCGACGAGGCCGCCTCCCGCGCCTTTCGGTGGAAGGGATGGAGCGCCATCGAAGGTCTCTGGACGGTCGAGGACCCTGCCGCCGTCGAGGTCGCCGCCACCGAGCACCGGGTGCGGACCGAGGTCGGTGGCGTCCCGTTCCTCGGCGTGATCGACCGCCTCGACCGCTGCGACGACGGGCTGGTGGTGACCGACTACAAGTCGGGGCGACCACCGTCGCGCCGCTTCGAAGCCGACAAGCTCACCCAGGTCCTGCTCTACGCGGCGGCGGTCGCCACCGAGGGCGAGGCGCCGGTGCGGGCTCGGCTCGTCTACCTCGGGTCGAGGTCGCTCGAGATCCCGGCAACCGACCACGCGGTGGCCGACGCGGTCACCGCGCTTCGGGCGACGTGGGACCAGCTGTGCGAGGCGGTCCGCACCGACACCTTCGATCCCGAACCCGGCCCGTTGTGTGGCTGGTGCCCCCATGTGGCCCGGTGCCCGGAGGGCCTGGCCGAGGTCCAGCGTCGCCACGACGAGGGTCGACTTCGATCCGACGCCCCTGGTGCGGCACTGGTCGCCTGATCCCGACCGGACCCTCAGGATCGCCCGCCCCACGGCCTCGCACCGTCCACAGACTGTCCCTGTGCCGGTGATCGCTGCGCTGCGAGTGCCTGATCGGGTCCGCAGTCTGCGACGATACTGGTCATGACCATCGGTGATCGTTTCGAGGAGGTCCTCGCCGCAGCCAAGCGCGGCGAGGACCACGCCCTCGAGGAGATCTACCGCGATCTGGCACCCCTGGTGCTCGCCTACCTCCGATCGAACGGCGCTCGCGAACCCGAGGATCTCACGAGCGAGGTGTTCGTGGCCGTGGTGCGCAACATTGCCCGGTTCGACGGGGAGGAGACGGCGTTTCGGTCATGGGTGCTCACCATCGCCCACCGGCGTCTCATCGACTCGTTCCGGCACCGTTCGCGGCGCCCGGAGGACCCGACGCTGCCCGATGACGTGCAGGCACAGATGACCCCCGATCTCGCCACCGCCGAGACCGAGGCGCTCGACCACCTGGCCACCGCTGGCCTCGGCGATGCCCTGAGCGCGCTCACCGTCGATCAACGGGCGGTCGTCACCTTGCGCATCCTCGCTGATGTACCGATCAAGGAGGTGGCGGACATCCTCGGCAAGCCCGAGACCTCGATCAAGAGCCTGCAACACCGCGCACTCGCCAGCTTGGCCCGCCACGTCCGCTCGACCCAGGACGATGTTGATACCGGCCAGTATCCTCAGAGCGACCGGGAGCGATGACTAGGACATGACCGAGACCAGCGGCGCGCAGCCCCACGAGGGCCACGACGACCTGACCACTGAGTTCGCTCAGCTGGTCGGCGACGCCGATCTGGCTCGACGCGCCCTGCACGACCTCCGCAGCGACCTCATCGCTCCGCTCGATCCCGCGGTGACCGAACGCCACCTGGCCGCGATGTCAGCGGCATCGTCTCAGAGGGAGGAACCGGACGCCGAGGTCGTCGACCTCCGTTCGAGGCGGATCCGGCGGGCGACCGTCGGCACCGTCGTCGGGCTGGTCGCCATCGGCTCCACGGGCGGGTTGGCCGCTGCTGGCCACCTGCCGCCGGTGATCCAGGACCCGCTGAGTCGGGTCGCCAGCGTGGTCTCCATCGACCTGCCCAGCTCCACGCCCGACACCACCGTCGTGGTACCCCGGACCCCGGGCACCACAGGTGACACGCCCGGCCAGAGCGGCGACACGCCCAGCGACACCGCACCCGGCCAGAGCGGCGACA
>JBKGZW010000001.1:0-59132 GCA_046543225.1 Acidimicrobiales bacterium | reverse complement strand
GATCTCTCCGATGGTGCGCGCCTTGGCGGGCGACTCGACGATGACGAGGGGCTTGCTCACAACCGACAGGTAAGGGCCCGGGCCGGGGCCCTGTCAACAACGGCGGTCACCGGACCAGCCGCCAGCCGAGCACCGAGAGCACGATCAGACCCAGCACGCGGCGCCACGGGTTGACCCCGCGGAGGACCTCGTCGACGCCCCACCAGAGGATCGCGGCACCGGCGACGAGGCCGAGGGTGCGTCCCGCCGTCCCGGCCGGCGAGAGCAGCCACCGCAGCACCCAGGCGACCACGAACACGATCATGGGCGGGTTCGGCGGTTGCGCGATCGTGAGCTCGCCGGTGTTGCGGTTCTGGAACCACCAGCGGATCATCACCCCTCGTCGGAGCCGGGCCGGGGTGGACGGGCGACGACGAGACGGACCACGGTGCCGCTGGGGGTGAGCTCGAACTTGGTCTCGTCGACGAGGATCTTCATGAGGGGGATCCCCAGCCCGCTCTCGTGCAGCAGCCGCTCGGGATGTTCGGGGTCGGGGGCCGAGGAGGCCTCGTCGGGGTCGAACCCGCCTCCACGGTCGGTCACCTCGACCTCGATGCGGTCCTCGGCCAGGTCGCAGTGGATGACGATCCGGTCGTCCTGGCCGGCGCTGGCGTGGGCCTCGATCGCGTTGGTGCACGCCTCGGACACGGCCAGGCGCAGGTCTTCGATGCGGTCGTCGGAGAAGGTCGGCTCGATGGTGGCGGCGCCGGTGATGACGAGGCGGGCGAGCGAGATGAAGTCCGGCCTGGCGGGGATCTCCAGCTCGACGATCTCGCTCATGGCCGCCTCAGCGCTCCAGTGCGGCGTCGACGGTCTCGGTCAGGTCGAAGACCCGGTCGAGGCCGGTCACCTCGAAGACCTTGCGGACCCGGGGCTCGGTGATCACCAGCCCCAGGTGGCCCCCCGCTCCCCGCACCCGCTTGAGGGCCCCGACGAGCACCCCCAGGCCGAACGAATCGATGAAGTCGACCCGGGTCAGGTCGATCGCCAGGTCGGAGCTGCCGCCGCCGAGCAACCTGACCACCTCGCTGCGCACCTGCGGTGCGGTGGCCACGTCGAGGTCGCCGGACACGATCAGGACGCGCCCGAGCGGCCGCTCCTCGACATCGAGCACCAGCACCGTGGGTCACCTCCTGGCGGGAAACGTTGCGAACCGTTGCGGTGACAAGGATCGCACGGATTCGGCTCAACTCCACCGTCGAGCGCCCCACGGTGGCAAATCACAGCCCTGTCATCTGGGCCTCACCACCCCTAGACTGCGTGGCCCAAGGGAGCTGCCATGACCCTCACCGACGCGGGCTCGCTCGACACCCTGCTCGCCGAACTCGCCGCCGATGGCCGACTCGTCCACGTCGAGCGCCTGCCGGCCCGACCAGCCCGGTTCGCCGCGCTGGCCGACCCGCTCGGGCCCGTCGCCGCGTCCCGGACGCCGCCCAGCGGCCTGTGGACGCACCAGGCCGCCGCCATCGACCGCCTCCGGGCGGGTCGCTCGGTCGCGGTCGCCACCGGCACCGCGTCGGGCAAGTCGCTGTGCTATCAGCTGCCCATCGTCGAGGCCATCGCCGACGGGGCGACACCGGCGAGCGCCCTGGCGGTCTTTCCCACCAAGGCCCTCGCCCAGGACCAGCTGCGGGCGCTGACCGAGCTGGAGGTGAGGGATCTGGTGGCGGTCACCTACGACGGCGACACCTCAGCCGCGGCCCGCACCTGGGCCCGACGCAACGCCAACGTGGTGCTCACCAACCCCGAGATGCTCCACGCCGGCATCCTGCCCCACCACGGACGCTGGGCCACCTACCTGCACCGTCTGCGCTACGTGGTGATCGACGAGCTGCACCTGCTCAGAGGCGTCTTCGGCACCCACGTGGCCCACCTGCTTCGACGCCTGCGTCGCCTGTGCGAGCACTACGGGTCCTCGCCGACGTTCATCTTCTGTTCGGCCACCATCGGCCGACCCGGCGCCCTGGCCGGCGAGCTGTGCGGGCTCGAGGTCGACGAGATCTGCGACGACGGCTCCCCCAAGGGCCCACGCACGGTGGCGCTGCTCGACCCGCCGGTGCTCGACCCGGTGACAGGAGTCCGCTCATC
Organism: Acidimicrobiales bacterium; assembly: GCA_046543225.1. Lineage (GTDB taxonomy): Bacteria > Actinomycetota > Acidimicrobiia > Acidimicrobiales > SKKL01 > SKKL01. The sequence continues at coordinate 57,005 of JBKGZW010000001.1, read as the reverse complement.
GGGCCACGCCGAGTCGGCGTCGGTGATGTCCGAACTGATCCGGCGCGGGCACCGCACCCTGGCGTTCAGCCGCAGCCGCACCGGCACCGAGCTGCTGGCCGCCGACGTCCGCGACCGCCTCGACACCGACCTCGCCGACTCGGTGCGCTCCTACCGCGGGGGCTATCTCCCCGGCGAGCGCCGCGACATCGAGCGATCGTTGTTCAGCGGTGAGCTCCGGGGCGTGGTGGCCACGACCGCGCTCGAGCTCGGGGTCGACATCGGGGGCCTCGACGCGTGCGTGATCGACGGCTATCCGGGCACCATCGCCTCGCTGTGGCAACAGGTCGGCCGGGCCGGACGCGAGCACCAGGAGTCGGTGGCGGTGCTGGTGGCCGGCGACGACCAGCTCGACCGCTGGTTCATGACCCACCCCCTCGATCTGTTCTGCCGGCCGCCCGAGCCGGCGGTGATCAACCCGTCCAACCCCGAGGTCCTGGCCCCGCACCTGGCCTGCGCCGCCTACGAGCGGCCCCTCACCCACGACGACGCCCGCTTCTGGGGCGAGCTGCTCGACGACGGGGTGCGAGACCTGGTGCTGGCCGACCGTCTCCGGATCCGTCGAGCCCGCAGCGGAGGGCCGCGGGCGGTGTGGGCGGGTCGTGGCTGGCCGTCGCGCGGGGTCGGTCTGCGCTCGGGGTCGGCGCGGGAGGTCACGATCGCCACCGTCGACGGGCGGTCGGTCGGCACCGTCGACGAGTCGCGCTCGCACTCGGTGGTGCACCCGGGGGCGATCTATCTCCACCAGGGGCGCACCTGGCGCGTCGTCGAGCTCGACCTCGACGACCTGACCGCCATCGTCGAGCCCGACCCCGGCGACACCTACACCCAGGCCCGGACCGAGACCGCGGTGGAGATCGTCGACGCCGACCACAGCCGCCGGGTCGGTGCCGCCGAGCTGTCGGTGGGGCGGGTCCGGATCCACTCGCAGGTGGTCGGCTACCAGCGCAAGGACGTGCGCACCCGCGAGGTGCTCGGCACCGAAGAGCTCGACCTGCCGGCCACGGTGCTCGACACCCGGGGGTTCTGGTACACGGTCCCGCCGTCGCTGCTGGCCGCTGCCGGGGTGCCACCCGCCGCGGTACCGGGCACGCTCCACGCCATCGAGCACGCGGCGATCTCGCTGCTGCCGCTGTTCACCATCTGCGACCGCTGGGACGTCGGCGGCGTGTCGACGGCGCTGCAGGCCGACACGGGGCTGCCCACCATCGTCGTCCACGACGCCTACCCCGGCGGCACCGGCATCGCCGAGCTCGGCTACGCGGCGGCCGACCGTCACCTCGGCGCCACCCTCGAGCTGCTCGAGCGCTGCGACTGCGCCGAGGGCTGCCCGTCGTGCGTGCAGTCGCCCAAGTGCGGCAACGGCAACGACCCCCTCGACAAGGCCGGGGCGGTCGCCCTGCTCCGCGCGATGCTGGACGGGTGACCCTCACCGCCGAGCAGGTGCGCGCCATCCGCGCCGGCCAGGACGACGACATTGAAGCGCTCCGGCGGGAGATGGCCGGGGTCCTCGCACGCATCGCCCCGCGCACGGTCCTCAGCGTGGGCGAGGGCTGCGACCGCCGCGCCACCTTCGTCGGTGGCTGCCTGGCGACGGGCGCCCTGCCCGGCTCCACCGAGCTGGTCGTCCCGTTCGACGTCGAGGCCGTGGCCGAGTCGTTCCACCGTGCCGGTCCTCCCTCGATCGGCCCGTGTCGGATCGCTCCGATGCTCGGAGACGTCCTGGCCCCGCCCCTGCGGGCGGGGTCGTTCGACCTGGTCGTCGCCTCGCTGATGATCGACGACGTCGACGACCCAGCCACCGCCGTCGCCTCCATGGCGGCGCTCACCAGACCCGGCGCCACGCTGCTGGTGTCGGGGCACGGCATCGACGTGGTGCCCGAGTGGCGGGGCGTGCACGGGATCCTCGGCGCGTTCCACGACCACCAGGTGCACCCCGACGAGGCCGAGCGATGGGTGGTCGATGCCGGGGCCACGGTCACCGGGCGACGGGTCTGGGGCCACACGTGGCTCCTCGAGGCATCGGTCCCGGCAGCCTGAGCCTCCCCCGGCTGTAACCGATCCACCGGCGTACCGTCGTGCGGCTCGGGACGCTCAGAGAGAGCGTGCGACGAGAGGAGTGGTGATGTCCGACGATCAGTTCACCCAGGAGGAGGTCGAGGCCTTCGCCCGCAAGCTCGACGAGTGGGGCGGATCGCTGCCCGAGCGCGAGCGCTCGCTGCTGTACGCGCTGCTCGCCAAGACCGAGGAGTCCGAGGTCGAGGGGTTCGGCTCCACCTCGTTCCCCGATTCCACGTTCTCCGGCGGCGGGGGGAGCCTGCCCAAGCTCGACTCCCTGGCCACCGACGCCCTCAGCCCCATGGCCCAGCAGAAGGACCCGTGGGTGCTGCGCGCCTACGACGAGTGGTATCCGCCGACGTGATGGACGATCCCACCGCCGACGACCCCGCCACCGACGAGGACGTGGCGGCGCTGGCGGCACGACTGGCCGAGCTCGACGAGGAGCTCCCCGACACCGAGCGCCGCCTCCTGCGGGCGGTGTTGGTGTCGGCCATGGACCCGCTCGACCGGCGCCGCCACCTCGGGTCGGGGTTCGACGACGACCAACGCTCGGTGCTCGATCGTCTCGAGGCCGAGCGTGGCGGCCTTCCTGGTGGCCCGACCGGGGGGTCGGACCGATGACCCGCCAGCTGGCGCTCACCGTGAAGGCCACCCGGCTGTGCAACCTGCGCTGCAGCTACTGCGACGACTGGCGGGCGGGCCCCGGCAACACGATGAGCTTCGAGGTGCTCGCCCACCTGGTCCACGCCGCCTGCACCGACCCGCACCACGACGCGGTCGACTTCGGCTGGCACGGCGGCGAGCCGCTGGTGCTTCCGATCCGGTTCTATGAGACCGCGCTGGAGCTGCAGGCCCGCTACCGGCGGCCGGGGCAGCTCGTCCGCAACAGCCTCCAGACCAACGCCACCCTGGTGACCGACGAGTGGGCGCGCTTTCTCGCCCGCGAGCGCTTCGGGGTGGGGGTCAGCGTCGACGGGCCCCGCGAGGCGCACGACCGCACCCGCATCCGGGTCGACGGGTCGGGGTCCTACGACGCGGTGATCGAGGGGCTCGAGCGGCTCCGGGCCCACGGCGTCGACCCGGGGATCCTGTTGACGGTGGATCGGGAGACGGTGGCCGCCGGTGCCGAACACACCCTCGAGGTCCTGGTCGCGCTCGGCGCCCGTGGGGTGGGGTTCAACGCCGTGCGCCCCCCGAACTCGCTGCCCGCCGGTGAGGCCGGCGACCAGTACCTGAGCCGGGCCGAGATGAACGCCTTCCTCATCGAGCTGCACCGCTGCTGGCTCGACCACGGCGACCCCGGTCTGCGCATCCGCGAGCTGGACTCGCTGGTGGCCCAGATCCGGGGCGGGGCCGGGTCGACCTGCACCCTGGCCGGCGACTGCGTCGGCACCTTCTTCATGGTCGAACCCAACGGCGACGTGGCCCACTGCGCCCGCTTCCTCGGCGACGAGCGCTACCAGTTCGGGTCGATCCTCACCGGCGACTTCACCCGCATCCGTCGCAACGTCCGGCTGCTCGAGCGACGGGCCGCCGACGCCGCCGCGGCCGAACAACGAACGGGCTGCGAGCACTTCGAGGTCTGCCACGGGGGATGCCCGCACCAGCGGTCGCTCGAGGAGCGCCACGATCCCGGTCACCGCGACGAGTGCTGCGGGCGGGGCGAGCTGATCGAGTACCTGCGGGACCACGTCGATCGTGACCAACGCCGAGGGGTGCCCGTGGCGCTCTCCGGCGCCGGCACCTGAACCTCGTCGGCGGCGTCAGTTGCCGCCGGGTTCGCGGAACATCACGCAGATGCGGGGCCCGGCCCTGGCCCGCTTGGGCACCGAGTGCTCGAAGGTGCGCTGGCAGGTGCCACCCATCACCAGCAGGTCGCCGGGCCCCGGCTCGAACGCCCACGAGGGCCCGCCGCCGTTGGGGCGCAGCAGGAAGCGGCGGGGGCACCCGAGGGTGAGGATGGCCACCACCGTGACCGCCCGGTGACGGCCGACCCGATCGCCGTGCCAGGCGACCGAGTCGCGTCCGTCGCGGTAGAGGTTGGCCGAGATGCTGCTGAGCGCGGTGCCGTAGCGAACCGAGAGCGCCTCGGCCATGGCCGGCACCGGCGGTGGCGGGTCGGGCCACACCCCGCTGTGCAGGCGCGGGACCTCGACGATGCGGTCATACATCGGTCGGGTCTCGACCCCGCCCCACGGCGCGCGGCCATGCACCTGCTCGAACAGCTCGTCGGTCCCGGTCGCCGCGAAGGGGATCTCCTCGACCCACGCTCCCCGACCCAGGTCGTGCCGGTGCGCGTGGGCGAAGCTCAGGCCGCCGCGCTGGGGGCCTTGGTCGAGCAGTGACGGCTGCCAGCACTCCTGGATGCTCATCGCAACCAGCCTAGACGAACAGGTGTTCGTAGCGCCTCACTCCTCTCGTCGCATGGTGGCCGTGGCCGAGAGCTCGACGTCGGGCACGACCACGCCGATCAGGGGCAGATCGGTGGGGTACTGGTAGCGGACCTCGACCTCGACGCGCTCGCCCGCGGTGCGGGCGTCGACGGCCACCCGGTCGCGGTCGAGAGGGGTGCCCGCGACCACCGCCGCCTCGGCGGCGAGCGGGTGCTCGTCGACCGCCGCCGCCCGCGCTCCCTCGCGTGCCGCGTGGGCCACCACGAGCTGGGTGTGGACCACCAGTCCGATCTGGACCACCGCCAGCAGCAGCAGACACACCAGCGGGAGGACGAGCGCCAGCTCGACCGCGGCCTGGCCGTCGTCCTCCCGTGCGGGTGTCACCGGAACTGGCTGATGATCTTGTCGAGCACGGCGTCGAGGAGCTCGCCGATCTTGTTGGTCTGACCGGCCCATGCGGCCAGGAGCGCCGCCACCGCGGCCGCGCCCAGGATGACCAGCGCGTACTCGGCGGTGGACTGGCCGCGGTCGTCGCCACGGCCCCCACGGAGCCGTTCGAGGGCGATCGCCCCGGTGCTGTGCGCCGCCGCGGCGGCCCGCAGCACCAGGTCGCGGCGGCGTGGGGCCGGTGGGGTCGGGGGCGGATCGAGGTCGACGAGGGCGAGCGCGACGGGGTTCGACGTGGACATGAGGATGCCTCCAAGGCGTGGAGCAGGATGGAGGGGGAGTCGACGGGGGAGGTGGGGAGCCGGACCGGGCGGCGATCAGAACGAGATGGAGCTGAGCGATCCGGCGAGGAGGGGGACGACGGTGAGCAGCGCGAAGGCGGGCAGCACACAGCACACGAGGGGGAACAGCAGGCGGACCGAGACCTTGCGGGCTCGTACCTCGGCACGGCGGCGGCGCTCGGTGCGGACCTCTCCCGCGACCCGGCCCAGCGCATCGGCGATGGAGGTGCCGTCGCGCAACGACGCGGACAGCAGCCGGGTGATGGGCCGGACCTCGTCGCCCAACCGGGCGGGGATGGCGTCGATGGCGTCGGCGAGACCGGTCCCCAGCTCGGCGGCGCGCCGTGCCCGCCCGAGCTCCCCGGCCAGTCGCCCGTGACCGCGGTCGGCCACCACTCCCAGTGCGAGGGGCACGGTGAGCCCCGCCGAGACCGCCAGCGACAGCAGGTCGACGACCTCGGGAAGCTCGTCGAACATCGCCCGTTCGGCCCGTTCCCGTCCACGACGACGACGGACCACCGAGACCACGCCGAACCCCGCGCCCCACACGAGTGCCATCGGTGGCATGACGGCGACGAGCCCGAACCCGATCAGGATCGCCCACCCCACCCGCCGATCGGCGCGGGGATCCGGTGGCCGGCCGAGCACACGGCGGACCGGTCCGCCGATCGCCTCCAGCGGCCCACGACCACGACGCGGGGCATCGACCGCCGGCTGCGCCAGGGCCCGGGCCCGGTCCGACGCCACCGGCCGCCTCGCCCCGGCCAGCGCCAGCACCGCCGCCCCCGCCAGGAGCGCGGGAAGGGCGGGGGTCACCTCGCGGCCCTCATGATCGACCGCATCCACAGCCACCCCAGCGCATCGAGACCCAGTCCCAGCCCCAAGCACACCCACCCCACCCAGGAGCGGAACAGGAACTCGCCCACCCGTGGATCGGTCGCCACCGCGAACACGCCGAACCCCAGCGGAGCGAGGACCAGCACCGCCACCGATGCCCTGGCCTGGCTGGCGTTGGCGGTCGCTTCTCGGTCGAGCGCAGCCCGGTCGCGCAGGGTCGCGGCGACCCCCTCGACCGCCCGACCAGGGGCGGCCCCGGTCTCGGCGCCGACCAGCAGCGCCGCGACGGCCAGGCGGACCGCCACCAACTCGTTGGTGGCGACGACCCCCTCGAGGGCGTCGGGGAGCGACTCGCCGCGGTGCACCCGGGTGGCGACGGATGCGAACAGGCGATCGGCGGGACTGGCTCCGTCGCCGGCGAGCGAGGCCATCGCCTGCACGACCGACGAGCCAGCCCTGGTCGACCGGGCGATCGCCTCGAGCGCGTCGGGCACCGAGCGGGCGAGCCGTTCGTCGCGCCGGTGCCGGGCGGCGCGCAGGACTGCGATGGCGGCGACGGCGACCCCACCCGAGCACAGGATCGCCAGCACCGGACCGCCGAGCGCCCACCCGGCGAGAGCGGCCGCGACGACGCTGCCGATCGCCGACCACCACCACCGATCGAGCGGTTCGGGGAGATCGGCCCGGGCGGCAGCCTCGGCGAACCAGCCGGGACAGGCGGGTGCCGCCTGTGCGGGCGCCGCGCCGGAGGGCTCCAGGACGCGTGGGCGTGCGGTCGCCGTCAACGCCAGCGGACGCACCCACGCCGCGGCAGCCGCCAGCACCGCCGACGACGCGGCCGCGGCAGCGAAGGTGACCGGGCTCATGGGATCGCCGCCTCGTCGGGATGGGCGCTCCCGCCGCGTGGTGGGCGCTCGGGCGCCGCCACCCGGCCCCGGTCGTCGACGACCGGACGGCACCGCAAGCGAGTCCGCTGACCGCCCTCGACGGGTTCGCCGACCGACACGACCCGGCGGGCGCCGTCGTGGCACCGGGCGACCTGTACCACCAGGTCGACCGCGGCGACCAGTTGCTCGCGGATGGCGTCGAGCGGCACATCGACCCCTGCGAGGAGGCTGAGGGTCTCGAGCCGACGCAGGGCGTCCTCGGGACTGTTCGCGTGGCAGGTGGACAGGGCGCCGTCGTGGCCGGTGTTCATGGCCGCCAACATGTCGAGTGCCTCGGCCCCGCGGACCTCGCCCACGACGATGCGGTCGGGGCGCATGCGCAGTGCGTTGCGGACCAGGTCGCGGATCGACACCGCCCCGAGCCCGTCGGCGCTGGCGGGACGGGCCTCGAGCCGCACGACGTGGTCGCCGGGGAGGCGCAGCTCGGCGCTGTCCTCGATGGTGACCACCCGCTCGGTCAGGGGGATCTCGCCGGCCAGCGCGTTCAACAGGGTGGTCTTGCCCGCCCCGGTGCCGCCCGAGACCACCACGTTGCGTCGTTCGTGCACCACCTGACCCAACAGCTCGGCGACCGGCCCGTCGGCGAAGGCGGGGAGGGGGACCGGCTTGGATCCGAACCGGCGGATGGTGAGGCACGGACCGTCGATGGCCAGGGGGCGCACGACCGCGTTGACGCGCGAGCCGTCGGGGAGCCGGGCGTCGACCATCGGCGACGAGCGGTCGACCCGCAGGCCCAGGGGAGCGACGATGCGCTCGATGAGTCGCGACACGGTGGGCTCGTCGAGCTCGGTGGTGGTGGCGGTGACCTCGCCCGCCCGCTCGACCCACACCGGGCCGGCACCGTTGACCATGACCTCGGTGACCGCGGGGTCGGCGAGGAGCGGTTCGAGGGGACCGAGCCCGGTGACCCGTGCCTGCACGGCACGGACGACCGCCGCGAGCCGGTCGCTCGGCAGCAGGGGCGCCTCGTGGTGCACCAGGGCGCGGACGCGGTCCTCGCCGGCCGCCACCTGAGAGGTGTCGCCTGCGTGCTCGTCACCCCACTCGGCGAGCAGACGGTGGTGCACGGTGTCGACCAGGGCCAGCACCGATGGATCGCTCACCCGGCATCACGCAGCGCCCGCTGCAGGCTCCGGGGGAGCCGGCTGGCCAACAGCCCGGCGTCGACGGCCCGGGCCACACCGGGATCGACGGTGATCTCGGCGGTGACCGGCACGCCGAGGATCGATTCGATGTCGCGACGGTCGAGCGCCCGGCCCGGTTCGTTGACCAGGGCCACCGCGCTGGGGCGGATGGGGGCGGCCACGGCCCGCCGCAGCGACAGGTAGCAGGCCCGGGTGACCAGGAGCGAGACGGTGGCTCCCGCCGCCATGGGGAGCGCGACCGTCTCGGCGGTGAGGGTGCCGCAGTCGACGACCACCGTGCGGTCGTCGGCGGCGAGCATCGCTGCCAGCAGCTCCATCCGCTCGGTGGCGACGACACCAGGACCCGCTCCCCTCGGCAGCAGCGCCACCCGGGGCCCGACCGGCACCTCGAGGCGGGCCAGCGCGTCGGCGGGGACATCGCTGCCCGCCTCCGCCCAGTCCATGACGCCGGGGCCGGCGGGCTCGGCCAGACCGAGCGCGGCCGGGACGTCGCCGGCGAGGTCGACCAGCAGCACCTCGTCGCCAGGGGCCCGAGCCAGCACCAGCGCCAGCGAAGCCGCCACCACGGTGGTGCCGGAGCCGCCCTTGGCGGACCAGCAGGACACGACCATGGGTCCTCCCCGTGAAGCTGTTCGTGTTCGGATGGAGGGGGAGGTGTGGTGGGAAGTGCATGAAATGCTATCAGGTGTAGCGCGAGGTGCAAGGGATCGGGATGGCCTCGTTCACCGGCCGGCGCGCCATAGGCTGGCCGGGTGCAGGCCGCGTTCTTCGACCTCGACAAGACGATCATCGCCAGGGCCGCGCTGGTCGCCTTCAGCCGGCCGCTGCACCGGGCGGGGTATCTGTCGCGATGGCTCGTCCTGCGGGCGCTGTACGGCCAGTTCGTGTTCCACTACTTCGGCGCCGACGACGACCGCATGGCCCGGATGCGCGAGTCGGCGCTGCGGGTCACCAAGGGCTGGCCCCAGGCCCACATCCGCGAGCTGGTCGAGGAGACCCTCGACGAGGTCATCGACCCGATCATCTACGCCGAGGCGCTCGAGTTGATCCGCGAGCACCGTGCGGCCGGCCGCCGGGTCTATGTCGTCTCGGCCTCACCCGAGGAGGTCGTCGCCCCCTTGGCCCGCCACCTCGGTGCCGACCAGGCCATCGCCACCCGCGCCCGCCTCGACGAGGACGGCCGCTACACCGGTGATGTCGAGTTCTACGCCTTCGGCCCGTTCAAGGCCCAGGCCATGCGCGACGAGGCCGAGCGCCTGGGGATCGACCTGGATCGGTCCTACGCCTACACCGACTCGGCCACCGACCTGCCGATGCTCGAGGCCGTCGGCAACCCCGTGGCGGTCAACCCCGACCGCGAGCTGCTCAAGGCGGCGAGCGAGAACGGGTGGGAGATCCGGGTGTTCGAGCGCCCGATCTCGATGCGGTCGCGCCGTCCGGTCCCGATCCGTGCCGCGGCGGGGATCGGCGGCGGTGCCATGGTGGCCTTCGGCGTCGCAGGGCTCGCCCTGTGGTGGTTGCTGCGCGACAAGGCGCCCGGCAACGGGTTCGCCGGGCGCTCGGTTCAGGTGCGGGGTTGGTTCAGACGTCCCGCAGCTTCTTGGATGCCACGACGGCGAGGGCGATGAGCACAGCGAACAGCACGAGCTTCTTCATCGCCGCAGTCTAGGCGCCGGCACCGCCGGCGCAGAATCGGCTAGACCGCGAGCAGGTCGCGTGCGCCGGTGTCGGAGGACGGGTGCCGCAGCTTCGACATGGCCCTGGCCTCGATCTGGCGGATGCGCTCACGGGTGAGGTTGAAGTGCTCGCCGACCTCTTCGAGGGTGCGGGGCTCGCCGCGGTCGAGACCGAAGCGCAGCTTGAGGATCTCGCGCTCGCGCTCGTCGAGGGGAGCGAGCAGCCGGCTGATCTCCTCGGGCAACAGTGCGGTGGCGGCCACCTCGAAGGGCGACTCGGCCGAGCGGTCCTCGACCACGTCGCCGAGCTCGGCATCGCCGTCTTCGCGCAACGGCTCGGACAGCGACAGCGGCTCGGCCGCGAAGCGCAGCGCCTCGGTGACCTTGTCCTCGGGCATCTCGACCTCGGCCGAGAGCTCGGCGAGGGTGGCGGGGCGCCCGAGCTTGAGCTCGAGGCGGGCACGGGCCTTCTGGAGACGGGCGAGAGTGTCGCCGGCGTGGACCGGGAGGCGGATGGTGCGGCCGGTGTTGGCGATGCCGCGGGTGATGGCCTGGCGGATCCACCAGGTGGCGTAGGTGGAGAACTTGAACCCCTTGCGCCAGTCGAACTTCTCGACCGCGTGCATGAGGCCCAGGTTGCCCTCCTGGATGAGGTCGAGCAGCGGCAGCCCCGAGGCCTGGTACTTCTTGGCGATCGACACCACCAGACGCAGGTTGGACTGCACGAAGGTGCTCTCGGCGTCTTCGCCCTTGCGGGCAGCGCGACGCAGCTCGCGCTTGCGGGCCGGGGTGAGGTCGGTGGAGGCTTCGAGCTCGGTCCGCGCCTCGTTGCCGGCCTCGATGGCCTGGGCGAGACGCACTTCGTCGTTCTTGGTGAGCAGTGGGTACTGCCCGATGTCGGTGAGATACAAGCGGACGAGGTCTTCCTCGTCCCGCTCGACTCGCTCCTTTGCCACAGCGGCACCTTCTCTTGGCAGGGATGAACCGTCGGGCCGCCTCGTGCAGGGTGTGCACGCACCCGACGTGACCCTGATCCAGGGAAACGCTGGGTGGCGGAGGTGGCCACGCATTGTCGGGTGGACTGACCTCTGTAACGATACCGGTCCGGTCAAGGGCACCCACCCGGGTAGACGAACATCTGTCGAACGACCTGGTCAGCCGCTAGTTTTCGGGGGTTGTCCACAGGAGGAGGCGAAAGCGTGCTCGACGATCCATCCACAGGGGGCGAACGCTCCGGGTCACCGGAGGAGGTCGAGCTGACGGTGGTGATCATGCGCTTCGACGCCGCCGACCCCGTGGCGCTGCAGGGCGTGCTGTCCAAGTACGTGGTGATGAGCCGCGGCCACCCCGGGTGCCGCAACATCGACCTGTTGGTGTCGGTGACCGATCCGCTGCGACACACCATCGTGTCCAAGTGGGACTCCCCTGCCGCCCAGCAGACCCACTTCGACTCCTCCGACATGGTCGAGATGGCCCAGGCCTGCACCGGTCTGCTCACCGGACCCCCCGACATCGACCTCTACGAGGGCATCAGCGCCCACGACCTGGCGTAGCGCCCGGACCGGTGCGTGAACGACGACGCCGAGCCCGTGAGGAGGGACTGCTCCGGGATCTGTGGGTCCGGTCGAGGACTCGGACCAAGATCCTCCTGACGGCCGTGGCGGCGATGGCGATCGCCGCCATCTCGCTCTACGTCGCGGCGGGCGGTCACGGGCCCGACTCGGTGGGGTTCGAATGCCTGCAACACGCCGACGAGCTCGAGGCCGATGGCCGGATCGAGCCCGAGCACACCAGCGTCGTCTCGCGCTGGGACTGGTGGCCTCCGGGATGGGTGTGCACCTACGAGAACGGCGCGCGGTGGCGGCCCGGACCCTTCGGGTGACCGCACCAGCATGCGCCCCGGCTCAGCCGGGATAGCCCTCGTCGTAGCTCCAGGTGTAGCGCTCCTCGTCGGAGGTCCCGTCCGGGTAGGAGATGGTGCGCCCGCACTCGACGGTGAACGGTCCACCCACGCCACCGACGTCGAACGGCTCACCGATCCAGGAGTCGACGCTGGCCCACGGCGCGCTGTAGAAGGTCACCGTCACCTCCGACTCCGACGCCGAGGTGGCCACGATGATCTCGTAGGGCGAGTTGTTCACCGTCACCATGTCGAGCTGACCCCAGACGATGGTCGCCTCCCGGCACATCGGGTACCGGGGGAAGTAGATCGTGTGGGGCCGGAACGAGACGTCGAGGCCCGCCTCCCACGCCGCGTTCATGACCGTCGTCGACACCTGGCTGACGCCACCGCCGACGGTGCTGACCGTCTCGCCCTCCCCGCCGATGAAGCCGTTCTCGACGAAGCCACGGGCGCTGGTTCGCTCACCGATCGCTTCGTTGAGCGAGTAGGTCGCACCCGGGGCGATCACGTCGCCGTTGATGAGCTCGGCGGCCCGTTGGATGTTGGTGTTGCGGGACTGGCCGGGCACGAGCGGGGTGGTGAAGGACGACACGGCCGTCGGCGAGTGGTACGTGAACGCGTAGTCCATGCGGTCGAGGATCTGGCCGTCGTAGCCGAACACGGTGACGACGACCTCGGCGGTGGAGTCGAACGGCACCCAGGCGGGTCGGGCGTCGGGGGTGAAGGCGATGGTGCCGCCGTCGACCTCGACCGTGCCCTCGAGGCGTCGACCGTCGACGCTGACATCGATGGTCGAGGCGTCGGTGAACAGCGCGGCGTCGAGGTCCGCCTCGATCTCGAGGTCCCAGGCGGTCGAACCGGGACGGGGATCGACCGAGGTGACCGGCAGGTCGGTGAACCGGAAGGCCTCCGAGGACACCAGGATCGAGTGGGCGACCCGACGATGGGACACGCCGGCTGCCAGCCGGTCGGTCCAGTAGGCGCGCCCCGTGGCGTCGGGTGAACGGCCGAGCACGTCCCGGTAGACGGCGTCGACGAACCCCGCGTCGGTCCCGTCTCCCTGCACCGACCGGTACTCCGACGATGCGAGGATGTCGGCCCGCAACGAGGTGACCGAGCGGGTGCGGCCGAGGCGCTCGGTCCACCACTGGAGCCCGCCGGCATCGGGGTCGCGGCGCAGGAAGGTGTCATAGGTCCCGGTGAGGAGGTGACGTCGATGCTCGAGCGAGTCGCCCAGCGCGACCAGCACCCGACGGGGTGACACCCCCTGCTCGATCTCGGACCGCCAGTACTCGCGGCCCGACGAATCGGGGGCTCGGCCCAACAACCCCTGGTAGGCCGCGTCGATGAAGGCCTCGATCGAATCGGGCGACGCCTGGTCGTCGGACTCCTCTTGAGCCGCGACCGGAGCCGGCGTGGTTCCGAACGTCGCGACGCCGAGCCCGACCACCACGACCAACGCCAGCAGCGACCAGCGATGCGGTCTCGACTCGTTGATGTCCATCCCTGCTCCTCGACGTCGTCTCCGGGCTCGGTGGGTGACCTACCCGCCGGGGCCGCGGACCGAACCCCTGGGGTTCAGGCGGCGTCGATGACCGAGCGGGTCTCGTCGCTGATGGCGACGATGTCGGACCAGGTGAGCGCCTCGGCGGTCCAGAGCCGCTCGAAGGCCGCGAGCGCGGCATCGGTGAACCCGTGGCGCAGCTCGAAGGCGTAGACCCGCCGCTGGCGTTGGGGAGGGTAGCCGAGGCGGGTGAGACGACCGACGGCGTAGGTGTCCCAGGCCACCGCGTGCGGCAGTGCCGGCTGCTCGTCGAGCGGGGGTGCCCCGAAGGACGGATCGAGACGATCGGCGACCTTCAGGAGGGCTCGGCCGAGCGCGTCGGCCGCCTGGGTGTCGCCGAACTGTCGGGGCCGCCGGTTGTCCTCGAGCGCGCCGCTCTCGACGGCGAGCACCACCGGGTCGAGCGAGGTGAGCCGCACCTTGGCCAGCGGCGTGGACTCGTCCACCTCGATGCGCACGTCGGCCTCCAGACCGATCTGGTCGATGAGCCGTCGCGCCACGGCGTCGATCTGGTCGACCTCGAAGAAGACGTTCTCGAAGCTGGTGGGGGTGATCTCGAGGCTGGCCACGGTCACTCGGCGCCCGCGCCCGCTCCGGCCCGCATGGCCTTGGCCTCGGCCCGGGCCTCGAGTGAGACCTCGGCGATCTCGTCGATCTCCTCGTCCTGGAACCCGGCGAGCTCGCGGAAGCGACGGGCCAGCTTGATGGGGCTCTCGTCGTCCTCGCCGCGGAAGCCGCCGAAGCTGAACAGCTTGTCGACCACGCGCTGGAACTCGAGGGCGTTGGCGCGCCGCTCGGGATCGGACTCGGTGAGCTTGCGCAACCAGTCCGACCCCATCTTCACATGGGTCACCTCGTCGGCGAGCATCCAGTCCTCGCAGAACTCGAGCACCGGGTCGCCCGAGAGGTCACCGAACTCCTTCATGGTGTTGAACACATCGATGGCGAGGCCCTCCAGCGCCCGGTTGACCCCGGTGAGGCGCAGCACCGGGTCGGGGTTGCACGCGGCCTCGTAGAGGAACGCCGACTCGCCGAACTCGCCGATCTCGGTGCCCATGTGCTCGGAGAGCTTCACCGAGATCTCGCAGTGGCGGGCCTCGTCCCAGCACTGGCGGGCCATGTCGAGCTTGAGCGCGAACGGGGCACCCTCGCTGCCGGTCTCGAAGTCCCAGCAGGTACGGCCAGCACCCTCGAGCGCCTGGATCTCGCCGACGAAGATGCCGTGCATCAGGCTGCGGGCGGCGTCGGCGGCCTCGGGCCGCTCGGGGGTGAGCCGCGCGTTGGGACGGCCACGCGAGGCCCCGCTGGCGGCGCGCGGATCGGAGATCTGTTCCATGCGGTTGACCCGCGAGAAGCGGGAGTCGCGGGCCAGATCCTCGGGCGGGAAGCTCTTCCTCATGCCGACACCTCCTGGTGGTCGTCGATCTCGGTGCTGCCGATGGTTCCGGGGCCGCAGATCCCGCCGGCTGCGACCATGATGGTCTCGAGGTCGCGCTGGCGGTCGGCCGCCCGCTGCACGTCCTCGGGCGTGGCGATGAGCGACTGGATCATCATCTCGCCGTCGCGCCAGTCGTCGAACTCGTCCTGCAGGATGAATCTGATCGACCGGATCGTGGGCGCGTCGGTGATCGTGCTGGTGTTGTTCAGGTGATAGGTGTAGGCCGCGATCTTGTGCGGGATCAGCACCCGGTAGACGCCGACGAGCTTCTCGAGGGTGAGCTCGGGAGCCTCGGGTTCGGTGAGCGCGTCGACGAAGCGGACCATGTCGTCGTTGGGCGGCTCGGTGAGCCGGTCGGGGTTCATCTCGCGCAGCTCGGGAAGTCGCTTGTGCCACAGCTCGGCGTGCCAGGCGTGGTGGTAGCAGTGGGTGCCGAGGCGCATCTTGACGTCGAGCTCGGGCACGGTGGCCACCCACCCTCCGAGCGCTTCGAACAGCCTCATCTCGATCCACTTGTAGTGGCCTGCCCGCTTCGCCGACTCCTCGACGGTGAACGAACCCGGCAGCTCGCGGCGGTCCCACGGAGCGAACGCCGGTCGCGGTGTTGACGGCTCTGGCATCGGTTCTGCTTCTCCCCTCCGGCCACACTCGATCGGCGCGGCGCGCCTGTACAGCGTACGACATGGGACGGCACGGTGCATCCGACCCACCTCGGCCCGTGTCGGGACCGCAACGGGGAGTGGCATGCTGGCGGCATGGGCACCGACGAGGTGAACGACGGTCCGCCGGGCGTGGCCGAGACCCACTCGGGACTCGTGTTCTTCGTCGGCGACCGGGCCTACAAGCTCAAGAAGCCGGTCGACCTCGGCTTCCTCGACTTCACGACCCGCGAGGCCCGCCACCACGCCTGCCACCGCGAGGTCGAGCTCAACCGGCGACTCTCCCCGGACGTGTACCTGGGGGTGGCCGACGTCGTCGGGCCCTCGGGTGAGCTGTCGGACCACCTGGTGGTCATGCGGCGCATGCCCGAGGACCGGCGGTTGTCCACCTTGGTTGGCACCGACGTCGAGCTCGACGAGGACCTCGACCGGCTCGCGCGACGCCTCGCCGAGTTCCACGCCGCCGCCGAGCGTGGTCCCGAGGCGGACGCGGCGGCCGGGCCCGACGCCCTCGCCTCCCGGTGGTCGTCCAACACCGCCGGCCTGGAGGCGTTCGCGGGACGCTACGTGACCGCCGAGGAGATCCACGCCGTCGATGCGCTGGCCCACCGCTACCTCTCGGGCCGCAGACCGCTGTTCGAGCAGCGGATCGCCGACGGGCGCGCCTGTGACGGACACGGTGACCTGCTCGCCGACGACATCTTCGTCCTCGACGACGGTCCGCGGGTACTGGACTGCCTCGAGTTCGACGACGCGCTGCGTCTCGACGACGCCCTCGCCGATGTGGCCTTCCTGGCCATGGACCTCGAGCGGCTCGGCCGCGCCGACCTCGCCGACACCTTCCTCGATGCCTACCGCGAGCACAGCGGTGACTCCTGGCCGGCATCGCTGGCCCACCACCACATCGCCTACCGAGCCCAGGTGCGGGCCAAGGTGGCCGCCATCCGGGCCGACCAGGGCGTCGCCGGGTCGGCGGAGAAGTCCGCCGCGCTGCTCGACCTCGCCCGCCGCCACCTCGAGTCCGCCCGGGTCCGCCTCGTCCTGGTCGGTGGACTCCCCGGCACCGGCAAGTCCACCCTCGCTGCCGGGCTGCACGACGCGCTGGGCGCGGTCGTCCTGCGCTCGGACGTGGTCCGCAAGCAGCTGGCCGGACGGTCCCCCGACGAGCCTGCGGCCGCTCCCTTCGGCGAGGGGATCTACCGGCCGGCCGTGACCGAGGCGACCTACGAGGAGCTGGCAGACCGAGCCGCCACCGCCCTCGGCATGGGCGAGACGGTGGTCATCGACGCCTCCTGGAGCGACGAGCGGCACCGGGCCGCGGCCCGCCGTGTCGCCGACGCGACCGCTGCCGACCTGGTGGAGCTGCGCTGTGTCGCCCCCACCGACGTGGCCGCCGACCGGCTACGAGCGCGAGGCGACCGTGGTGGCGACGCCTCCGACGCCGATGCCACCATCGCCGCACGACTGGAGGAGGTCGCCGATCCCTGGCCAGAGGCGACGCCGGTCGACACCGTGGCGGGCCGGGACGCGGCACGCGACGCCGCCGTGGCGGCGATCGAGGACCTGCCGCCCGGGTGAGGCCTCAGCGGTACCGGTTGGTGATCGGCAGCCGGCGATCCTTGCCGAACGCCTTGCGGGTGACCCGCACACCCGGGGGACTCTGACGGCGCTTGTACTCGGCGAGGTCGACGAGGCGGACGATGCGGTCGACCATGTCCGGCTCGAACCCCATGGCGACGATCTCGGCGGCGGTGTTGTCGTGTTCGACGTAGTGCTCGACGATCTGGTCGAGCAGCGGGTAGGGCGGCAGGCTCTGCTGGTCGACCTGGTCGGGGCGGAGCTCGGCCGACGGCGCCTTGGTGAGGATCGACTCGGGGACCAGCTCGCGCCCGGCCCGCTCGTTGCGCCGGCGGCAGAGCGCGTAGACCATCATCTTGGGCACGTCCTTGATGACGGCGAACCCACCCGCGGTGTCGCCATAGAGGGTGGTGTAGCCGACCGCGCTCTCGGTCTTGTTGCCGGTCGTGAGCACCATCCAACCGAACTTGTTCGACAGGGCCATGAGGGTGACGCCACGGATGCGGGACTGCACGTTCTCCTCGGTGACGTCGGGGGCCAGCCCGGCGAAGGACGGAGCGAGCATGTCGAGGAAGGCGTCGTGGGCGGGCTCGATGCTGATGGTCCGATGCTCGATCCCGAGGTTCTCGCTGAGAGCCTTGGCGTCGATGAGCGAGTGGTCGCTCGAGTAGCGCGACGGCATGAGCAGACCGTGCACGTGCTCGGGGCCGAGCGCATCGGCGGCGATCGTGGCCACCAGAGCGGAGTCGATGCCGCCCGACAGCCCGACGACGACGTCGGTGAACCCGTTCTTGCGGACGTAGTCGCGGGTGCCGACCACGATGGCCTCATAGGTCTCGTCGACGGGATCGAGCAGGGGCGCGAGCGGGGGCAGCGGGAGCGGCTCGTACCCCACGCGCTCGCTGCTGATGCCGACCACCGGCAACGGAGGCGCGCTCGGCCGGTCGCGGGCGTCGAGGAGCCGGTTCCGGAACGCCGGGAGCACCTCGAGGTCGACGATCATGGTGTGCTCGACGAACTGCGGGGCCCTGGCCACCAGGTGGCTGTCGGGTCCCACGACGAACGACGCCCCGTCGAAGACCAGCTCGTCCTGGCCGCCGACCATGTTCACATAGACCACGGGGCAGGCCGCGTCGGAGGCGCGGGTGCCGAACATGGCCTCGCGCTCGGCCTGCTTGCCGGCGTGGAACGGGGAGGCGTTGATGTTGACCACCAGATCGGCGCCCCCGGCCGCGGCCTCGCCGATGGCCCCGTTCGGTGCCCAGCCGTCCTCGCAGATGGACACCCCCACCCGCACCCCGGCGATCTCGTAGAGGTCCGGCGGGGTGGATCGGGCGACGAAGTACCGCTGCTCGTCGAAGACCGAGTAGTTGGGCAGCAGACGTTTGCGGTAGACACCGATCACCCGGCCATCGGCGCACACCGCGGCCGCGTTGGCCAGGTCGCGCCCCGCGTCGACGAAGCCGACCACGGCCGTGCACCGGCCCGTGGCCCCAGCAACCCGTTCCAGTGCGGCCAGGTTGTCGGCGATGAAGCCGGGCTTCAGCAACAGGTCGTCGGGTGGGTAGCCGGTGATGGCCAGCTCGGGGAACACCGCCAGGTCGGCGCCGGCCTCCTCGGCCTCGCCCAGCGCGGCGAGGATGCGCTCGACGTTGCCGTCGAGATCACCGACGACGGCGTCGATCTGGCAGGCCGCGATGCGTAGGCGGGTCACCGCCGCAGCCTACCGGCCGATCCTCCCCGGGCGAGGTGGGCCTACCGTGTGGGCGTGGACCTTCCGGACACCGTCACCGACCTGGGCCCGCTCCCGGGCTGGGTCACCGGCGCCATCGACCGGATCCTGGACGGCCGACCCACCTCGCGCGATCGCGTCGCAGCTGACCCGTCGCTCGCCGTGGCCCTCGTCACAGTGGTGCGGGCCAGCCGGATGCTGACCGAGCTGCTCGTCGCCGACGAGGGCGCGCTCGAGGTGCTGGGCGCCATCGACCAGGCGCCCGATCGGTGGGATCCGCTGCCCGCGGACCCATCGACCCTGTTGCGGGAGCAACGCCGCACCATGTTGCACCTGGCCGCCCGCGACCTGCTCGGGGTAGCCGACCTGGTCGAGACCACCGCCTCCCTGTCCGATCTGGCGGGATGGGTGCTCGACACCGCCGTCGAGCTGGTCGGCGCCGAAGGGCTGGCGGTGGTCGGCATGGGCAAGCTCGGCGCCCACGAGCTCAACTACGCGAGCGACATCGACCTCATGTTCGTGGGCGAAGGGGACGGCACCCGGCTGGCGAGGTCCGCCCGACGGGTCGTGGAGACCGCCGCTCGCTGCTACCGAGTCGACACCGCGCTGCGTCCGGAGGGGCGCGACGGCGCGCTGGTGCGCTCGGTGGCGTCGTACCTCGCCTACTGGGACCGCTGGGCCGAGCCCTGGGAGTTCCAAGCCCTGATGAAGGCATCGGTGGTCGCTGGTGATCCGAGCGTCGGCGACGCCTTCGAGAAGGCGGCCACCAACGCCGTCTGGCACCGTCCGTTCGGCCCCGACGACCTGCGGTCGGTGCGGGCGATGAAGGCGCGCACCGAGGCCACCGTCGACAACCGGGCCGGAGGTGAGCGTGACCTCAAGCTCGGTCAGGGCGGCATTCGCGACGTCGAGTTCTCGGTGCAGCTCCTCCAGCTCGTGCACGGCCAGGCCGATCCGGCGCTGCGGATCCAGGCCACGCTTCCCGCCCTCCGCGAGCTCGGTCGGGCCGGCTACATCGACGCCGATGACGCCCGCGGCCTGGACGAGGCCTACCGGTTCCTGCGGCGGGCCGAGCACGCGGTCCAGCTGGCCGACGGGCGCCAGGTGCACTCACTGCCCGACGACCAGGGCGAACTGGACCGCATCGCCCGCGTGCTGGGCTACGGGGGCGGCCCCGAGGCCACCGCCGGCGAGCAGCTCGACAAGGACCGCAAGCGGTACCGGGCCTCGGTGCGCTCCATCCACGAGCGGCTCTACTTCCGGCCCCTGCTCGAAGCCTTCGCCGAGGTCCCCGGTGCGCTCACCCCCGTCACCGCCGCGGCGCGCCTGGGCGCGTTCGGCTTCACCGACGCCAACCGCACCAGGGCCGCGGTCCGCGAGCTCACCTCGGGACTCAACCGCACGTCGCGGCTGATGGCCCAGATGCTGCCGCTGATCCTCGACTGGCTCTCCACCTCGCCCGATCCCGACCAGGGCCTGCTCGGCCTCCGCACCCTGGTCACCGACCGGACCAGGGGCTCGCGGATCACCGCCATGTTCCGGGAGTCCCCCGAGACGGCCAGGCGGCTCTGCATCCTGTTGGGCACCAGCAGCTGGCTCGGCGACACCGTGAGCCACGACCCCGATCTGGTGGCGCGGCTGCCCCGCATCGGCCGCGAGGCACCCCCCGAGCGCTCGGAGCTGGCCGAATCGGCCCGTCGCACCATCGACTGGAGGGCCGAGCCGACCGACCGCCAAGGTGGGCTTCGGCGCTGGAAGGACCGTCAGGTCCTGGCCGTGGCCGTGGCCGAGATCCTCGACGACGCCTCGGTGGCCGAATCGGGACGACGGTTGGCCACCATCGCCGAGGCCACGCTCGAGGCCGCCCTGGGGGCGGTCGAAGCCGCGGTGCCCTTCGCCATCGTGGCCGCCGGACGCCTCGGTGGCCACGAGCTCGCCTACCACAGCGACCTCGACCTGCTGTTCGTCCACGGAGGGTCGGGTGCCGACGACGAGGAAGAGGCCAAGCGGGTGACGTCGGCACTGATGCGCTTCGTCGGCGGCTCCACCCCGGCCGAGCGGCTCTACGAGGTCGACCCCGACCTCCGGCCCGAGGGGCGTCAGGGGCCGCTGGCCCGCAGCCTCTCGGGCTTCGACGCCTACTGGCAGCGCTGGTCGGCGCCGTGGGAGCGCCTCGCCATGGTGAGGGCCCGACCCGTCGCCGGCGACCCCGAGGTGGCCGAGGCCTGGTCGGACCTGCTCGACCAGCACCTGTGGGGGAGCGCGGTGAGCGAGCACGAGCTGCGAGAGATCCGGATGGTGAAGGCACGGATGGAGAACGAACGGATCCCCGCCGGTGAGGATCCGCGCTTTCACCTCAAGCTCGGGCGGGGAGCGCTGGCCGACATCGAGCTGTGCGTGCAGCTGCTCCAGCTCCAGCACCAGGTCCGCGCCCATGGGACCGAGACCGGCATCGAGGCGCTCGAGGCCGACGGGGTGCTCCCGCCCCACGATGCGGCGATCCTGTTCGAGTCCTACGAGTTCTGCGAGCGGGTGCGCAACCGCTGGCACCTGCTCCGCAACGGGCCGGGCGACTCGCTGCCGCCCGACCCCGATGCGCTGCGGCACCTGGCTCGTTCCCTCGACACGAGCCCGACGCGCCTGCGCGACGAGTACCTGCGGGTCACCCGTCGCGCACGCGTGGTCGTCGAGCGAGAGTTCTACGGCGAAGCCTGACCGGCGCCGCTCCTCAACCGAGGAGATCCGAGAAGTTCGACCGATCGAGCGGATCGGTGACGACGATCCCTTCGCTGGTGATGGTGGTCTGCAGGTCACCGTCGATGGCGAACAGGACCCCGTCGACCGTGTCGAACTGGGTCATGGTGAACACCACCTGTGCGACCCTCGCCCGGGCCGAGAGCGAACCGCCTCCTGCCTCGAAGGTGGCCGACAGGTCGACGGTGGCGACACCGTCGCTGATGGTCACGCCGAGCACCTCGGTCCCGTCGGGGATCTCGCTGACGAGCCCGGGCGTGGTCGGACCGGTGGCCAGGCGGTCCATCGCCACGGTGGCCGGGCTGGGTGCCGGGACGGTTCGATGCTCGGCCTCGAGGACCTGTCCCTGCAGGAACCAGACCTCGGCGGTGGTGGTGTCGGCGGGCGCGGCCAGCACCGGGATCTCGCCGCCGGCCTGCATGGTCGCGAGCGTGCGGACCAAGAAGCCCGCCATCTGACCCCGGGTGACCGCCTCGCCGGGTCCGAACGTTCCGTCGCCGAACCCCACCGCGATGGCGTTGGCGGCGACGGCGTCGATCGCCGGTGCGTGAACGTTGCCCGCCACGTCGGTGAAGTAGGTCTCGTCGGCTTCCAGGGGGGTCCCGACCATGTACTCGTAGGCCCGGTCGATGAACGAGGCCATCTGACCCCGGTTCACGGTGAGCAAGGGTCCGAACTGGTCCTGGTCGAGCGATCCGGGGCCACCGAGGACGAGCCCTGCCGCGCCGAGTCGGTTGATGTTCTCGAAGTGCACGTACTCAGGGTGAACGTCCTGGAACTGGTACACGCCGTCGAAGGCGGGGAGTGCGGTGACGGTGTCGGGCGCCAGGGCGTGGGCCGTGTCGATGAGCCTGGCGATGAAGCTGGCCATCTGCTGGCGGGTGACCGGGGTGCCCGGTTCGAACGCGTCACGCGGATCGGTGGCGGACCCGGCGCCGGTCCCCTCGGTGATCTCGGCCGAGGCGAGGCAACGGATGTGGAGCTCGAAGGTGTCGCCTTCGATGTCCTCGAACGGTGCGAACCCCTCGTGGAGGTTGGCACAGACGGCGTCGACGGGAATGGGATCGGGCGGTGTGGCGGTCTGTGCGGCACTGGTTCCGGTGCCGGCGACCAGCAGCACCGCCGCGATGAGCGCGGCGAACGAGATCCGCGGGTGGGAGATGCGGGTGGCTTCCATGTCGATGGTCCAATCGCTGGGGCCCTTCATCGTCGTCCTGCTGGGGTTCGGGGAGCAGGGGCGAAGGTCATCGACCGGGAAGGGCGTTCGCCGACCGTCGCCCGCCGTCACGACCGCCTCAACGTCCCCCGGGCACGGGGCATCGGCGCAACGGGCACACCGACAGCTCGCACAGGCGACAGATGGGGGTGGGGTCGGCCCGGGTGCGGGACTGGGTGCGCAACAGCGCTTCGAGCAGTGATTCGAGCTGGCGCCGGTCGAGCTCGGAGAGCCCGGCCAACGCTCGCGACAACACCCCCCGCCGCTCCTGGAGCAGCCGCAGGGTGATGCGGCGACCCCGGGCCGACAGCGCCACGCTCACCGCACGGCCGTCCTGGGCGGATCGACGAATCACGAGCCCGTCGCGCTCGAGGCGGTCGACGAGTCGCACCGTCGCCGAGTGCGACAGTCCGGCGCTGTGACGCAACCGCTCGATCGACTGGTCGGGTCGTCGCAGCAGCGCGACCAGGGCGGCCGGCGCCGACGGCCCGTGACCGGCGACGGCCTCGGTGCGGCTCGCCACCTCGTCGTCGAGGGCCAGGGCGAGGGCGCCGAGGAGGTTCTCGACACGTCCCTGCATGGCGAAAGTATATGCACAGTGCACATATCTGCGTCGCGTTCGCCCAGCGTGTCGACCCTTTTTGAAATGAGATGGTTGTCATTCACCGATCGCGGCCACGACCCCGTATGGTCGTTTGTGGTTCTGTTCACGAGCAGACCAGCTGTGCTCGGGTCGATCGTTCGACAGTGTTCGACTTGGTATGGCGCGACCTGTACGCGACACCCTCGAGACCTTGAAGCTCCCAGACGACGAACCAGCGTCGATCACCATCCGGTCCCCGGCTCCCTCCGACGGCCACGCCATGTGGCTGCTGGCCAGCGAACCCGGCGGACTGGACCTCAACTCGCCCTACGCCTACCTGCTGGCGGGACACCACTTCGCTTCCACCAGCGTGGTCGCCGAAGCAGCCGACGGGCGCCTGGCGGGCTTCGTCCTCGCCTACATCCCACCCGACCAGACCGACACCGTGTTCGTCTGGCAGGTGGCCACCAACCCCGAGTTCCGGGGAAGGGGGATCGGACGGCGGATGCTGCACGCGGTCATCGAGCGGGCGCTGCCCCGCGGCGTCACCTCGATGACCGCCACCGTCACCCCGTCCAACGAGGCATCCCGCAAGCTGTTCAACGCGGTCGCCAGCGACCGCGGCACCGGGTGCACCGAACGACCCTGCTTCGGCGCCGAGCTCTTCCCCGGCGACGACCACGAGCCCGAGCACGAGATCTACGTCGGACCGTTCCGCGGGCCCGACGACCACGACCACTGACGAAGGGACCACCCCATGTTGGAAATCTTCACCACCCACGAGTCCGAGGTCCGCAGCTACTGCCGCAACTGGCCGACCGTGTTCGAACGGGCCAAAGGTGCCCACATCTGGAACACCGAAGGCCGCCAGTACATCGACTTCTTCGCCGGAGCCGGCACGCTCAACTACGGGCACAACCCCGAGCCGATGAAGTCGGCACTCATCGAGTACCTCCAGAACGACGGCATCACCCACAGCCTCGACGCCCACACCGTCGCTCGCGGCAAGTTCCTCGAGGCCTTCCACGCCACGATCCTCGAGCCCCGCGGGTTCGACCACAAGGTGATGTTCCCCGGCCCCACCGGCACCAACGCGGTCGAGGCCGCCCTGAAGCTCGCCCGCAAGGCCACCGGCCGCGACACCGTGGTCAGCTTCACCAACGCCTTCCACGGCATGACCCTCGGCTCGCTCGCCATCACCGGCAACTCCATGAAGCGCCAGGGTGCCGGCGTGGCCCTCGGCAACGCCGTGGCCATGCCCTATGACGGCTTCCTCGACGGCCCGGTCGACTCGATCGAGTACTTCGAGGCCTTCCTCGAGGACAGCGGCAGCGGGGTCGAGGTGCCTGCCATGGTGATCCTCGAGACCGTGCAGGCCGAGGGCGGCATCAACGTCGCCGGGTTCGACTGGCTGCGCCGTCTCGCCGCGCTCTGCGAGCGACACGGCATCCTGCTCGCCGTCGACGACATCCAGGTCGGCTGCGGGCGCACCGGACAGTTCTTCAGCTTCGACGACGTGGGCATCACTCCCGACATCATCTGCCTGTCCAAGTCGCTCAGCGGCTATGGGCTCCCGCTGGCGGTGACGCTCATGCGTCCCGACCTCGACGTGTGGAGCCCCGGCGAGCACAACGGCACGTTCCGCGGCCACAACCCGGCGATGGTGACCGCCACCGCCGCCCTCGAGCACTGGAGCACCGGCAGCTTCGCCGACGACGTCCGGGTGAAGGGCCAAGAGATCGGTGACGCCCTGGTCGAGATCACCGAGACCCACCCCGAGCTCGGCGGCGAGGTCAAGGGCCGCGGGATGATCAAGGGCATCGCCTTCGACGATCCGGCCGTGGCCTCGCGCATCGCCCGCCACGCGTTCGAGCGGGGGCTCATCATCGAGACCGCCGGCCCCGACGACGAGGTGCTCAAGCTGCTCCCACCGCTCACGATCGAGCCCGATACGCTCCGGGAGGGCCTCGGCATCATCGCCGACTCGGCCCGTGTCGTGGCCGAGCGTCTCGACACCAGCTCCAGCGGCGCCGTGGGCGCCGGAACGAAGGGAACCGACTCGTGATCGTCCGCACACTCGCCGACATCGAAGGCACCGACCGAGCCGTCGAGGGCCCCACGTTCGTGAGCCGCCGCCTGCTCCTGGCCGGCGACGGCGTCAAGTTCTCGTTCCACGACACCGTGCTCTATGCCGGCACCGTCACCAAGATGTGGTACCAGAACCACGTCGAAGCCGTGTACTGCATCGAGGGCGACGGCGAGCTCGAAGACCTCGACAACGAGAAGGTCTACGAGATCGGGCCCGGCACCCTCTACACCCTCAACGGACACGAGCGCCACATCCTGCGTGCGAACTCGGACCTGCGGATGATATGCGTGTTCACACCCGCCCTCACCGGGCGAGAGCTCCACGACGAGAACGGAACGTATCCACTGATCACATCCTGAGGAGGTTTTCAGCGTGACCACCGTGGTCGATGCCTACCCATCCAGGGTCGCCAACGAGCCGTCGGTCACCGAACGACGCGAACCGATCATCCACCACCCCGCGGGGACCGCCTCCCCCGGCCCCGCCAGCCACGAGGCGCTCGTCGAGTTCGAGCGCGACGGCTACATGGTGATGGAGTCCCTCTTCTCCCCCGACGAGATGGACGCCTGCCTCGACGAGCTGAACGCGCTCAGCCGCGACCCCGAGGTGCGTCGGCGCCCCGAGACGATCACCGAACCCGACGCCGACGCGGTGCGTTCGGTGTTCGCCGTGCACCGCACGAACCAGCTCTTCGCAGAGCTCGGCCGCGATCGGCGCCTGGTCGAGATCGCCGAGCAGATCCTCGGCAGCGACGTCTACATCCATCAGAGCCGGGTCAACCTCAAGCCCGGCCTCACCGGACAGCCGTTCTTCTGGCACTCCGACTTCGAGACCTGGCACGTCGAGGACGGCATGCCACGCATGCGGGCCGTCAGCGCCTCGGTGGCGCTCACCGACAACACCGAGTTCAACGGGCCGCTCATGCTCATCCCGGGCTCGCACCGCTGGTTCGTGTCCTGTGTCGGCGAGACCCCCGAACGGCACTACGAGACCTCGCTGCGCCGCCAGGAGATCGGCACGCCCGATGCCGACACCCTCTCCTGGATGGTGAACCAGGGCGGCATCGTCGCGCCGAAGGCCAAGCGGGGCTCGGTCATCTTCTTCGAGTGCAACACCTTGCACGCGTCGGGGGTCAACCTCGCCCCGGCACCGCGGAGCAACGCGTTCTTCGTCTACAACAGCGTCGAGAACGAGATAGGCCAGCCGTTCGGCCCCGTCGATCCCCGACCCGAGTACCTCGCCAGCCGGGAGACCATCACCACCCTTCGGTGACATCGCCTGCAGACGACAGGCCCTGACGGGCGCGTGCTCCACCGGCGTGCGATCCTGACCGGGTGACACGATCCGGGACCCCGCCCGCCGGTGGGCCAGCACGACCCGACGAGGTCGACGCCGCGTTCCTCGCCGACATGGTGCGGGCCAGCTTCCATCCCTACGTGGTGCTCGCAGCCGACGGCACCATCCTGTTCGCCAGCGACGCCGCCGACGACCTGGTCGGCATCCCGGCGAGCCAGCTCGTCGGCACCAACATGGTCGACGTCCTGGACCCTGACAGCCGCGACCGGGCCATCGAGGCGTTCGAGGACTTCACCTCACCGGATCGGCCGACCACGGGTTGGGTGGGGCCGGCACTGACCATCAGGCTCCGCCACGTCGCCGGGTACAGCGTCTCGTGTCGTGCCCTGGCCGTGCCCTCCGGGAACCCCGAGTTCGACGGGCTGGTGCTGTGGATCCGCCGCACCGAGTCCAACGACCGGCTCGACGCCGCCATCGCCTCACTGGTCCAGGGCGACGACGTCGAGACCACGCTGTCCCGCATGCTCGAGTTCGCCTCCGAGCAGATGCCCTACTCGGTGGGTGCGGCGGGCCTCGGCTTCGACGGTTCGTCGTTCACCACCGTCGTCGCCGACCCCCGGGCGCCGCGGCTGCTCCCCACCCACGAGATCCTGCCGCTCGACGACTCATCCACTCCATGGAGGGGGGTCCTCGACGGCAAGAGCGAGGTGCACGTCGACACCGACGATCTGGCCGAGCCGATCCGCACCGCCGCCTCTCAGGCCGGGTTCCTGGGGTGTTGGGCGTTCGCCCTCGACCAGCGGACCCCCCACCGCGACGTGCTGGTGTTCTGGCGACGGGCACCCGGCGGTCCCGGACCCCACCTCGACGAGGGCATCGCCCGCATCATCCGGCTCATGCAGCTGGCCCTCGAAGGCGACCGCACCCGGCGGCTGCTCGAGACCCAGGCCAGCACCGACGAGCTCACCGGGCTCGCCAACCGGTCGCTGCTCTACGCCGAGCTCGAGGCGCTCCGCGACCACCCACCCGATCAGCCCTTCGGCATCCTCTACTGCGATCTCGACGACTTCAAGCCGATCAACGACGAGCTGGGCCACTCCATGGGCGACCGCGTGCTGCAGATCGCGGCGCGACGCATCGCCGGTCAGGTCCGCGCCGACGACCTGGCCGCCCGCATCGGTGGCGACGAGTTCGCCATCCTGTGCCCGGGCACCACGACCGAGGCGTTGCACCAACTCGCCGACCGCGTCATCGGAACCTTCGCCGAACCGATCACGGTCCAGGACCAGGAGATCAGCCTCGGCATCAGTGTCGGCACCGCGCTGCTCGACCCGACCGATCACCCGATCGATCCCAGCCGGGTGCTCGATCGCGCCGACGGTGCGCTGTTGCATGCCAAGGCCAGTGGCAAGGGCCAATGGCAGGCCGCCACCCACGACTTCTAGTCCATCAGCAACGACCGGCGGTGCCGCAGTCCGCGGATCCGTCCCAAGCTGGGCCTGCCGTACATGGTGACCTTCGCCCCTTGCCCCCAGATCCCGGCTGGCCGAAGCTGGAGGCGACGCCACGACCCGCGTGACGGGAGGAGCCCCGCGATGCAGGCACTACGACTGACCGCATGGAAGACCGACCCCGAGCTCCAGGAGGTCGACGACCCCGAACCCGGTCCCGGCCAGGTGGTGATCCGCGTCGGCGGCTCGGGCGCCTGCCACTCCGACCTGCACCTGATGCACGAGTTCGAGGAGGGCGTCGTTCCCTGGGGACCGCCGTTCACCCTCGGCCACGAGAACGCCGGCTGGGTCGACGCCATCGGCGCGGGGGTGACCGGCCTGGCGGTCGGCGACCCGGTCGCTGTCTATGGCCCGTGGGGCTGCGGGCGCTGCATCCGTTGCCGGCTCGGCATGGAGAACTACTGCGAACGCCAGGCCGAGCTGGGAGCCGCTGGCGGAGGCCTCGGCCACGACGGCGGCATGGCACCCCGCATGCTCGTCCCGAGCGACCGCTGGCTGGTACCGCTGGGTGATCTCGATCCGGTCGAGGCCGCGCCGCTCACCGATGCCGGTCTCACCCCCTACCACGCCATCAAGCGGTCGCTCCCGTTGCTCGGGCCCGGGTCGACCGCGGTCGTCATCGGCGCCGGTGGCGGGCTCGGCCACATGGGGGTGCAGATCCTCAAGGCCCTGACCCCCGCCACGGTCATCGGTGTCGACCAGCACCAGGCGGGACTCGACCGCGCTGCCGCGGCGGGAGCCGACCACGGGGTGCTCTCCGACGACCAGGCGGCGACCACCATCGCCGAGCTGTCGAAGGGCAAGGGGGTCGACGTGACCGTCGACATGGTCGGGGCCGACCCCACCCTCTCGCTCGCGGCCGCGATCACCCGGCCCCTCGGTCATCTCACGATCGTCGGCATCGGTGGGGGCACCCTGCCGATCGGCTTCTTCTCGATCGCCTACGAGGTGTCGGTGGCCACCACCTACTGGGGAACGATCCCCGAGCTCATGGAGGTCATCGCCCTCGGCGCCCAGGGCAGGATCCAGCCCCACGTGCAGCGGTACCCGCTCGACGACGCCATGAGCGCCTACGAGGCCATGTCCGCCGGCACCCTCGACGGGCGAGCGGTGATCGTTCCCGACTGAGGACCCCATGACCGCCATCTTCATCATCGTCGGCGCCGTCGCGCTGGCGTTGATCGGTGTCGCCCTGTTCGACCTGTCGCGTCACGAGGTCCGCTCGCTGCCCAAGTGGGCGTGGGCGCTGATCATCGTCTTGGTGAACGTGCCGCTCGGGATCATCATCTACTGGATCGCCGGCCGGGTCCCGGCGGGCGAGATCCCGTCGGAGGGGGCCGATCCCGCGCGCGCCGGCGTTCCCCACTCGGCGACCGCTTCGAGGTTGGTCGAGCCCGGTCGAACGGTGACCGCGACGCCGGCGTCGGGGCCCGAGGTGATCACGACCCGTTCGCTCACCAAGCGCTACGGCGACACCTTCGCCCTCGACTCGGTCGATCTCCACGTGCCCACGGGCGCGACCTACGGGCTCATCGGTCCCAACGGCGCGGGCAAGACGACCATGCTCTCCATCATCGCGGGGCTGCGACATCCGACCTCGGGCGAGCTCGAGCTGGCGGTCGACCGCCGCCGGATGGGGCTGCTCGTGGACACACCGCTGTTCGAACCGTGGCTCACCGCCCGCGAGGTCATCGACCTGGCCCGCCACCTCACCGCGCCCGACATCGAGGTCTCCCGCGGTGAGGAGGTGCTGGTCCAGGTCGGTCTGGGCGACGCGATGGATCGCCGCACCGGTGGGTTCTCGCGGGGGATGCTCCAGCGCCTCGGCCTGGCGGGCTGCCTCGTCGGCGATCCCGAGGTGCTGGTGCTCGACGAGCCGTCCTCTGCACTCGACCCTGCCGGCCGACGCGAGGTGCTCGACCTGGTCGGCCGGCTGGCCCACACCAAGACGGTGATCCTGTCCACCCACATCCTCGCCGACGTGCAGCAGGTGTGTGACACCGTCGGGGTGATCGACCAGGGTCGGCTGCTGTTCCAGGGGCCACTCGCCGACCTGCTGGCCCGCACGTCGGCCAGCTACCTGCTCCACGTCCGCCCTCCCACCAGCGGGCTCGCCGAGACCCTCGCCGCCCGACCGTGGGTCACCGACGCCACCGAGGTGGCGCCCGGTCGGTTCCGGATCGTGGTGAGCGACGGGGCCAGGGCCGAGGCCGAGATCCCGGCGATCCTCGGCGCGGCTGGACATCCGCTCGTGTCGTTCAACCCAGCCACCGATCTCGAGACGGCGTTCTTGGAGCTGACCCGATGACCCTCACCCGCCTGGAGATCCTGCGGATGGTGCGGACCCACCGGTGGATGGCCCTGTTCGGCATCTACGGCTTCTTCGGCGTGCTCGGACCGCTCACCGCCCGCTACCTGAACGAGATCATCGAGCACTTCGGCACCGGCGAGGTGGTCTTCGAGGCCCCCGATCCCCGACCGGTCGACGGCATCATCCAGTTCACCAGCAACGCCAGCCAGCTCGGCCTGCTCGCGGTGGTGCTCATCGCTGCGGCCGCCATCTCGGTCGATGCCCGACCCGAGGTGGCGGCGTTCCTCCGCACCAGAGTGGCGAAGCCAGGGCACCTGGTGGTCCCCAGGTTCGCGGTCGCGACCGTCACCGCGGTCGTGGCCCTCGTCGTCGGGACCGCCATCGCGTGGACGCTGACCGCGAGCCTGCTCGGCGGCCTACCGGTGGGGGCCATGGCGCTCGGGACCCTGCTCGGCGGTCTCTACCTCGGTTTCGCCGTCGCGGTGGTGACCGCCATCAGCGGGCTGATCCGAAGCGTGCCCGCCATCGCCTTGAGCGCCCTGGGGGTGCTGATCGTCATGCCCATCGTCGGGTTGGTCCCGGTCATCGAGGTGTGGCTGCCGAGCCACCTGTTCGGGGCGATCATCGGTCTGATCGAGGGGGCTCCTGCCGCCGACTACCTCCGGTCGGCGCTGGTCACCCTGGTCGCCACCCCGTTGCTGGTGGGCTTCGCCATGGCCCGCTACGACGCCCGCGAGCTCTGACACCAACGTCGATAGCCTTGACGGGGTGCAGCGCTACGACCTCCAGGGACACCCGATCGTCGAGCCCCGGGCGCCCGCCAGTGCCGCGATCCTGGCCGCCGTGTTGCTCGGTGTCGCCGACGTGCTCGAGCCCAAGCCGCCACGCGACCTCGGCGCCGA
Source organism: Acidimicrobiales bacterium (assembly GCA_046543225.1). GTDB lineage: Bacteria > Actinomycetota > Acidimicrobiia > Acidimicrobiales > SKKL01 > SKKL01. The sequence continues at coordinate 25,643 of JBKGZW010000001.1, read as the reverse complement.
GGTGGTCGCCGCACCCACCGACGAGCCCCGGTTCGACCTCGAGTTCGGTCCCCTCGACCCGCTCCCCTGACCGTCCCCGTGTTCTGTGAAGAGTTTCCCACCGCATGGGTTGGGAACTCTTCACAGAACGTGGGCGGCGCGGCCATTTCAGCGCTCAGACGTAGGTCGAGCCCTTCATGCCGTCGACGTCCTTGCGGATCTCCACGTTGACCAGCGCCGGCTTGCCCGAGGCGAGGGCCCGCTCGATGGCGGGGACGATGTCGCCGGGCTTGGTGACGTGCTCGCCATGGCCACCGAAGGCCTCGACCACCTTGTCGTAGCGGGTGTAGGTGAGTTCGGTGGCCACCATCCGTTCGGCGCCGTAGAGCATGGCCTGCGGGCGCATCATCTGGCCCCACGCGGCGTCGTTGCCGACCACCCCGACGATGGGGAGACCGAACCGGACCGCGGTGTCGAACTCGAACCCGTTGAGACCGAAGGCGCCGTCGCCGTAGACGATCAACACCCGCTTGTCGGGGTTGGCGATCTGGGCGGCGAGGGCGAAGGGCATGCCGACCCCCAACGTGCCCAGCGGCCCGGGATCCATCCAGGTACCCCGATCGGGCACCCGCAGGACCTTCGATGCCTGGGCCACGATGTCGCCGCCGTCGCCGATGACGATCATGTCGGGATCCGACTGCACCACCTCGGCGATCGATGCACACAACCGGAGCGGATCGATGGGATGCTCGTCGCTGCTCAGCTGGGCGTTGAGCTCGGCCTCGGCCCCGTCCTCGATGGCCCGCAGGCGTAGCGACCAGGAGGAGTGGTCGACCGGATCGTCACCGGCGAGCAGCGCCTCGCGCAACGCATCGAGGTTGACCCCGAGGTTGCCGACGAGGCTCACGTCGGTCGAGCGGTTCTGTCCGATGAGGGTCTCGTCGAGGTCGAGCTGCACGAGCCGGGTGTCGGCGGGGATGGACGCCCCGTACTTCATGCGGAAGTCGAGCGGGGTGCCGGCCAGCACCACGAGGTCGGAGTCGGCCAGTGCGTCCTTGCGACTGCGGTTGAAGAACTGGGGATGGCTCATCGGCAGCTGACCGCGCCCCATGCCGTTGGTGAAGCAGGGGATCTTGGTCGCCTCGACGAAGCGTCGCAGGGCGGGACCGCCCTCGGACCACTTGAGCGCAGTACCGGCCATCACCATGGGGCGGTCGGCCAGGGCGACCAGCCGGGCTGCCTCCTCGATCCGGTCGGGCGGGGCGGCCGAGGCCACCCGGTAGTCGCGGAACCGGGGCATCACCGTGCGGTCGAGGTCGACGGGTCCGCCGAGGATGTCCATGGGGATCTCGAGGAACACCGGGCCGGGCACGCCCGACATCGCGTGACGGATCGCCACCTCGAGGTACTCGGCGATGCGATCGGTCTGGTAGCAGGCATCGGCCCACTTGGTGATCGGCCGCATGACCGACACGTGGTCCATCTCCTGCAGCGAACCGCGGCGCAGGTTGTTGAACGGCCCCTGGCCGCCGATGACCACGACCGGCGAGTTCGCCCGCCAGGCGTTGGCGACCCCGGTGACGCCATCGGTGACCCCGGGGCCGGCGGTGAGGATGGCGACCCCCACCCGGCCGGGGTTGAGCCGGGCCCAGGCGTCGGCAGCGTGCACCGCGGCCTGTTCGTGGCGGACGTCGACCACCTGGATGTCCTCGTCGAGGCAACCGTCGTAGATCGCCATGACATGGCCGCCGGAGAGGGTGAACACGCACTCGACCCCCGCCGCCTTGAGCGCCATCGCCGCCAGTCGCCCTCCGTGGGTGGTGGTCATCTCGTCCTCTCCTGTGCCGCGTACTCGGTCGTGAGGTTCGTGGCCCCGACGCTACTCAGCCAGCCCACGGGGTGCTCGACCACCTGCGGCTACCCCGAGCGTACGAACCTGGCCTTTCCGGAGTCCTTCGCGACGTACATGGCGGCATCGGCGCGGCGGACCAGCGCCTCGAAGGTGGTCTCCGGGTCCCCGGCTTGGGCGATCCCGATGCTGGCCGTGAGGTGGTGAGGACGGCCGTCGAGGACGAACGGCTCCTGCAGCGCCTCCACCAGGCGCGCCCCGACGCCCTCGACGCCACCCGAGCTCGGGGGGCCGGTGGCGATCACGATGAACTCGTCCCCTCCGATCCTGGCGCAGGTGTCGGTGGCCCGGAGCTGGCCGGTCAAGCGGGCGGCGACCTGTCGCAGCAGCTCGTCGCCCGCGGCGTGGCCCAGGCTGTCGTTGATGTCCTTGAAGTCGTCGATGTCGACGAACAGCACCGCCACCTGCTCGCCGCTGCGCTCGCGTCGAGCGAGGGCGAGCCGGCCCCGGTCCTCGGCCAGCATCCGGTTCGGCAGGCCGGTGAGATCATCGTGCAGCGCCCGGTGTCGCATCTGCTCCACCAGTCGAGCGTTCTCGAACGCGGTGACGGCCTGATCGGCCAGGCCTGCCAGTCGAGCCATCATGTCAGACCTGGATCGCCCGAGCGGTCGAGCGAAGGCAGCGGTCGCCACACCGATGACCGCCTCGCCGTTGGTGATGGGGATGACGGCCACCTCGCTGGCGCCATCCGAACCGATCGCCGGCACGAGTCGATCGGAGATCTCGTTGCTCTCCAGCAGGAAGGGCTCACGGAGCCCACCATCACGGTTGAGGTAGGTGGCCAGGTCGACCGAGGCGAACTCGGTGCCGGACGCGAGCTCCTGGCCAGCAGCGTCTCGGGCATCGGCCAGCCGCACGACCCCTCTGATCGAGTCGAACAGCCAGACCGTCGCCACGTCACACGCCGATGCGGCGGGCAGCGCGATGCAGAGGTTGCGGGCGACGGTCACCGTGTCGCCGGCTCGGGCGAGGGCCGAGGCGAAGTCGAGCAGCGCCTCGGAGGTGTCGCGGTCACGGCGCGCCGAGTCGAGGGCAGCCACGATCTGGATGGCGGATCCCGCGTACCGCGCGTAGGAGCGCAGCACCCGTTGGTCGACGGCCGAGCCGGTCGCGCCGGGGGGAAACCCGGCCACGAGGTGACCATAGGTGTGGTCGCCGTGGCGGACCTTCACGACCACGTACTGCTCGCCCAACCGCTCCCCTGCCTCGAGCATGTCGATGAGGATCTCGGCATCGTTGCCCTCGAAGCCCACCTGATGGACCATCCGCTCGCCGTCGGCTGCGAGTCGGACGGCGAGCACGTACTGGGGCGCGCCGACGGTGAGTCCGACGTTGGTCACGACGCGGTCGAGCACCTCGTCGAGCTCGTGGGCATCGACGAGATGAGCGGACAGGGCGTGTTGCGCCTCGAGCTGTTCCAGCATGGTCGCACCCTGTACCGCGCGCTTCTCGGGTGCGTCGTCGTGGGTGCGGCTCGGATCGGGGCGCCAGGCGATGCGGAACCGGCAGGCGGGCGCGCCTCGACCCTGGCACTCCACCTCGGCCGAGGTCCCGAGATTGCCGAACAGGGCGGGCAGCGAGGCGAAGTAGCCCGCGGTGAATCCACAGGAGAAGCGGTCCGGTGTGACCCCGTCGCCATACCTGCCCTCGATGAGGACGTGGGAGTCCGACGACTCGACCACGGTCATGGTCCGGCCGACCGACATGCGCGACGAGTAGTCGGCCATCACCGTGCACGCGACCTCTGTGGTGCCACAGGACTCGATCAGCTCGGCGACGCTGCCACCAAGGGTGTCGCGAAAGGTCTGTTCGCCGACTCTGCGTCCGAGGTCGATGTCGCCGGTCACCTCGAAGGCGGCGGTGGCGAGCTCGGTGAACTCCTCCCGGCTCCACCAGCGGTCGGTGCGAGCGAGCTCGTCGATCTCGGGAGAGCCTGCCAGGTGCCGGGTCAGCTCGACGAGCCCCTCGGGGCCGAGCGCGGTCTCGACGTACCCCAGCACCGCCCGCGCGATCGTGGGGTTGACCTGTCGCTGCGTCGACTCCCCCACTCGTGCGTCCCTCACCACTATCTGATCGGCAGCGCAACAATCCGATCGAGGTCTACTCGAAGGTAAGTTCAGCTGTCGTCGCGGTGCTGTGAGCCGTCGTGCCCGACCGAGCCGGTGGGACCCGGACACCTACCCGTCGACGAGCCGCGACCGGAGCCAGCGGGGCCCAACGACCTGCGCGTCGACGGCCCGTACCCGGTCGGCGAGCGCCCGGTCGGCGGTGACCACCGTCGCCTCCTCGCCGGAGCCCGTCACCTCGACGATCGTGTCGTCGCCCTCGCCCGGCGCGTGGACGACCTCGAGGCCGTCGACGTCGGTGGCGCCCGCAGAGACCGCCTCGCGGGAGCGTCCCTCCAGCACGACGATCACCGGCGGGTCGAGGTCCCCTGCCTGCAGCGCGGCGGCCACCCGGCCGACGAAGCGTGCCGCCGCACCCGCACGGTCGCGCCACCACCCGTCGGGGCGGGATCCGATCACGTTCGCGGCGTCGACCACCAGCACCCGGCGAGCTTCCCACGTCGCGGGACCCGGCCGGGGGTCGGTCGGCGGTCAGTCGAACCGGGCCGGGCCTCAGATCGAGCGGAGCAGGCCGCGGTCGACGCCTCGGGTGAGGACCTCCGCGGCGCGGGGGATCGAGAACCAACGCCGGTCGGCGATCTCGTCGTCGGGAACGAAGGGGTCGGCCCCCACCACCGTCATCACCCAGTAGTGGGCCAGCTTCGGGCTCGCCGCCTCGTCGAGGTAGGTCACGGTACCGAGATAGGCGGCCAGCTCGCAGCGCAGTGCCGTCTCCTCGCGCACCTCGCGGAGCGCGGCCTGCGCCGCGGTCTCGCCGCGCTCCACCTTTCCCTTCGGGAACGACCAGTCCCGGTAGCGGACCCGGTGGACCAGCATGACCTCGTGCCCGGTCAGTGCCGGACGCAGCACCAGGCCCCCTGCAGCCACCACCGACCTTCCCCCGCGCGGGTCCCGGCCGTCGTCCGAACACGCCGATGAGACCGCCGTCACGGGCCAAGGACCCCCTTCTTCGCGAGATGCTTGGAGCGCTCGAAGGTCGTCACCGTGTCGGCCAGGTCGCACAGCTCGTCCTGGACGTCGGCTCCGGTGATGATGACGCTGACCTGCCGCGCTCTGGACTCGAGCCCGCTGGTCACCCGACCGAGGTCGAGCCAGCCGCCATCGATGGCATGGCTCAGCTCGTCGAGCACGACCAGCGCCGGCCCGGGGCCTTCCAGCGCACCGGCCGCGTGCTCCCAGGCCCGATCGCTGAGCCCTCGGAGATCGCGCGGCGCCCAGGTGAGTCGCGACGAGAGCACCGGCCAGTCGATGCCCATTCGTTCGGTGGCCGAGATCTCGGCCGCGTTCCACGAACCACCCTTCAGGAACTGGACCATCGTCGTGGCCCATCCCATCCCCCGGGCCCTGATCGAGTAGCCGATCGCCGCAGCCGACTTTCCCCATCCCTCACCCGTGAAGACCATGAGGATCCCATCACGCGACGACGTCGCGCACGTCGGGTCCAACTCCTCCATCTGCTCCTCCTGACTCGGTTCCGGCACCGAACACCACCACGGCGTCGGGATCGATCGAGACGTCGATCCGCTCGCCGACCGCGTGCTCCCGTGCCGTGGTCGTGACCACCGTCCGGCCGCGGCCGAGATCGACCCGGGTGCGGTGCGAGCGCCCTTCGAAGACGCTGGAGACCACCGTCGCCGCTCCTTCACCCTCGGGCTCTACGAGCCGCACCGCGTCCGGGTGCACGTAGGCGGCGGGGACATCCGAGCTGGCGTACCGGTCGCGCCCACAGTCCCGGCCTGCGATCTCGACGGCCCCGACGGCGCCCCGCACCAGGCCGTCTGCCGTCGCCTCGGCGCGGTCGAGCTCGACCACCGACGAGAACCCGGCGAGACCCGCCACCCATCCCGACCGCGGGCGCGTGAACACCCCGCGGGGGGTGTCGTGCTGCACGGCGCGGCCCTCGTGCAGGACCAGGATGTGGTCTGCGAGCGCCAGCGCCTCGGTGACGTCGTGGGTCACATAGACCGCGGTGGTGCCGAGGGACCCGAGGAGCAGTGCGAGCTCCTCGCGCATCTCGGACCGCAGCTGGCTGTCCAGGTTCGAGAGCGGCTCGTCGAACAGGAGCAGATCCGGGGAGGTCGCCAGCGCTCGTGCGATCGCGACCCGCTGCTGCTGACCCCCTGAGATCTCCGCTGGTCTGCGGTTCTCCAGGCCCTCGAGGTGGAGCAGTGCCATCAGCTCGTCGACCCGGGATGCCCGGGCACGGGCCGAGGTGCGGTTGGTCCCCACCCTGAGCCCGTAGCCGATGATGTCGCGCACGGTGAGGTGGGGCCAAAGCGCGTAGTCCTGGAACACCATGTTGACCCGTCGTCGCTCCGGAGGGACCGCATTGCCCGGGCTCGACAGCAGGTGACCGGCGACGGTCACCGTCCCCTCGTCGGGCAACTCGACGCCCGCGATGAGCCGCAGCAGGGTCGACTTCCCGCACCCCGAAGGCCCGAGGACGCCGAGGGTCTTCCCGGGCTCGATGTCGACGCTCACCCCGTCCAGAGCCGCACGGTCGCGCTCGTAGCGCCGGGTGAGGTCGCGCAGCCGCACGGGAGCGGCACCACTCCTCGTCATCGGTCTCCTCCACTGGTCGATCCCACCAGGACCGGCCTACCCGGTCCCGGAGGGGTGTCGTCATCGGGCTCGTGGTCGTCGTCGTGGTCGTGGTCGTGGCCGCGCCGACCCGGGTCGGGTGACGGGGACCCACCGGCCTGGCTCAGCAGCCAGGTACCGACCCGGGTGGCGACGAGCGCGGCGACCACGACGATGGCGGCGGCGAAGAGCGCCCCGGCCGTCGCGTATCCGTACCGCCCGCGGTCGAACTCCAGCAGGATCTCCACCGGGAGCGTCACGTAGTTGGGCGGGGCGAGCATGGTGGTCGCGGCGAGGTCGAAGACGCTCAGGGCGAAGACCGCCGCGAGCGCCGAGACCACCGCGGCGGCGACGAGGGGGACCAGCACCGTCCTCAGCCGGGTGAGCAGTCCAGCTCCGCTGAGCCCCGCGGCGGTCAGCAAGGATCCCGGCACCTGGGCCAGTGCCCCGAGCTGGAGCCGGATGGCGATGGGGAGCGCCGAGGCGACCGCGGCGAGCACGAGCAGCACGGGGCGGCCGTACAGGCCGAGCCCCAGCGGCTCGAGCACGGGCTGGTTCCAGACGAAGATGTAGCCGACAGCGAGGACGATGCCCGGGATCGCGAGCGTGGCCGTCCCGGCCAGATCGATCAGGCCGCGGCCTCGGAACCCGGTGAAGGTGATGAGCACCGCGATGGCGAACCCGAGCACGGTGGTCAACAGCGCGGCGCTGGCGGCGATGGTGAGCGAGTGGACTGCGCCTTCCATCATCCGTCCGCTCCCGTCGAAGACCTCGACGTAGTGGTCGAGCGTGAAGTTCTCCGCAGTGAGCCCTCCCGAGATCGAGTGCGACAGCGACACCTGGGCCGACGAACCGACGGGGATCCCGAGCACCACCAGCACCACCAGCACCGTGAGTCCGGTCCGGAGCCACGGGTGAGCGGCGGGGGCCGCGGGCGCCGACGACGCCCTCGCGCTGATGAAGTCGTAGCGCGATCGTCCGAGGAGGCGGAGGTAGATCACCACCGCCACCGCGAGGATCGCGACGAGATACAGCGAGAGGACCCCGGCGAGCTCGAACTGGACGGGGCTCTGGCGGACCGACGCGTAGATCGAGTATGGGAGGGTGGGGAACTGGTACGACGAGGCGAGGGCGGCCGGGAGGCCGAAGTCCCCGAGCGAGTCCACGAAGACCAGCACCGCTCCCGACGCCACGGCGGGGGTGAGCAGCGGGAGCCGCACGGTCCGCAGCACCGTCAGCGGTCCGGCACCGCTGAGCGATGCTGCGTGACGGTAGGACGCGTCGTCCCAGCGCAGCGCCGCCGCCGTCGCCAGGTACGCCAGGGGGAACTGGGTGAGGCTCATCACCACGACGAGCCCCGGTCGCGAGAACACGAACGACGAGACCCAGTCGAGCCCGAGCGAGTTGGCGGCGACCCCGCTCGGGGAGGCGAAGAGGACCCACCCCTGGGCGAGCACGAACGACGGGCTCACCAGGATCACCCAGGCGGCCACGTCGAGCAGCCGCGCGCCAGGGAACGAAGCCGTGTGGCGCAGCAGCGCGAGGCCAGAGCCGAACGCCCCGCCGACGACCATCGCGCCGGTGGCCAGGATCATCGAGTTGGTGAGGCTCCGCTGCCACAGGGGGCGATCGAACAGCTCGGCGAGCAGCTGTGGCTGCACCGACCAGTCCGGGGCCACACCGACACCCGGGATGACCCCCTGCGCCAGCACCGCCACCAGCGGCAGCCCGACGAGCACCGCGAGTGCGGCGACGATGCACCACCCGAGCACCGTGTCGGGGCGGTACCGCCGGCGGAGGGGGACCCGCCCGGGGTCGGTCGCGACCTGCGTCGAGCTCACGTCAACCGGGGAGCTGGTTGGCGAACCAGTCCTTGATCTCGACCTCCATCTCGGCCGAGTAGTCGGCGCTGGGGTACGGCAGCGGGCCGTCCTCCGGACGCTGCTCGGGCAGCGACGAGGTGTCGGTTCCCTCCACCAGCGGGGAGAGGATGCCGTCGTCCCCGCCCTCGGCCATGAGATAGGTCATGGTCTCGGGGGTGAAGAGCCAGTCGGCGAACGCCTGCGCGGCGCACGGGCGTGGCGTGTCGGCGCTGATCGCCATCGCTCGCACCACCCCGGGTGCGCCCTCGTCGGGCCAGACGAACTCGACCGGCTCGCCGTCCTCGAGGAGTCCGTAGACGTTCTGCTCCTGCAACATGGCGACCGAGACCTCCCCGGACGCCAGCGCCTGGGCGACCGGCCCGTTCTTCGGATAGGTGTTGAGCCCGTTCTCGGCGAGGGTGCTGAAGTAGTCCTGGGCGGACTCGGTGCCGAGGTCGTCGAAGAACCACGACACGATCGGGTACGCGGGCGCGGCGACGGCGGGATCGGCGATCCCGATCGGCGCATAGCTGGGGTCGGTGAGGTCGGCCCACGTCGACGGCACGTCGTCGCCGAGGGCGTCGGTGTTGTAGGCGAGGACCGCACCGGCGTGGAGGCTGATCGGGACCCACGAGTGGTCGTCGGGCAGCAGCTCGCGCCCGTCGGCGTCGAGGTTGTCGAGGCTCGGCACCGACCAGTCGGTGAGCAGGTCACCCTGGTCGGCCAGACCCTGCAGGCTGCCGTGGCCGTCGAGCACGACGACGTCCCACTGCGGGTTGTTGGCCTCGGCGGCGATGCGCGACAGGATCTCGCCACCACCCAGGTCGGCGATCTCGGTGGGGATCCCGGTGTCCTCGGTGAAGCGGTCGCTCATCGTCGGACCCCAGGGGTTCATGTAGACGCGGAGCGCTCCGTCCTCGGGCTCGCACTCGCCGTCGCCGTCGCCGTCGTCGCCGCCATCGCCATCGTCGCCGCCGCCCTGCTCCGATGGGCTCCCGTCGGCCGCCGCGTCCTCGGCGCCGGCCGCGGCATCACCGTCGTCGTCACCGCACGCGGCGGCGAGGATGGCGACGGCGAACAGGGCGGCGACGATGCGTGCGATGTGCGGGGATCTGAGTTGCATGTGGTTCCTCCTCGATCTGTGCACCGGTTGGCGGTGCCTCGAAGAGGATCATCCACGCGCGGATCGAACATGAACGGACCATGACCCGACGTTCACCTCACGTTCGGGTGAACTCTCGTCACCATCGACGTCGGGCCCTCGCTTCGGCGTCACCCGCGATTCACCGGGCCACCGCGGCCGCCCGTCCCCTCAGATGTCGTAGTAGAGCGAGAACTCGTAGGGGTGCGGGCGCAGGCGCAGGGCGTCGACCTCGTTCTCGCGCTTGTAGGCCACCCAGGTGTCGATGAGGTCGGGGGTGAACACGTCGCCGGCGAGGAGGAAGTCCTGGTCGGCCTCGAGCGCGTCGAGCACCTGCTCGAGCGACCCGGGCACCATGGGGACGTTGGCCAGCTCGGCCGGGGGCAGGTCGTAGAGGTCCTTGTCGACCGGGTCGGGCGGCTCGATGCGCTGCTGGATCCCGTCGAGACCGGCCATCATCATCGCCGCGAACGCCAGGTACGGGTTCGACGTGGAGTCGGGGCAGCGGAACTCGACCCGCTTGGCCTTGGGGCTCTTCTGGGCGATGGGGATGCGACACGCCGCCGACCGGTTCCGCTGGCTGTAGACCAGGTTGACCGGCGCCTCATAGCCCGGCACCAGCCGCTTGTAGGAGTTGGTGGTGGGGTTGGTGAACGCCAGCACGGCCGGGGCGTGGCTCAACAGGCCGCCGATGTACCAGCGGGCGATGTCGGACAGCCCTGCGTAGCCGGTCTCGGCGAAGAACAGTGGCTCGCCGCCCTTCCACAGCGACTGGTGCACGTGCATGCCCGATCCGTTGTCGCCGAAGATCGGCTTGGGCATGAAGGTGAGCGACTTGCCGGCCGCCCAGGCCACGTTCTTGAGCACGTACTTGAAGGTCATGAGGTTGTCGGCCATGGACAGCAGCGTGGCGAAGCGGATGCCGATCTCGCCCTGACCACCACTGGCGACCTCGTGGTGGTGCAACTCGGTGTCGATGCCGACCGCGTGCAGCGTGGCCGACATCTCCGAGCGCAGGTCCTGGTAGTGGTCCATCGGCGGCGCGGGGAAGTAGCCCTGCTTGGTGCGCGGCTTGTAGCCGAGGTTGGGACCCTCGTCGGTGCCGGTGTTCCACTGACCCTCGACGGAGTCGACCGCGTAGAACGCCGAGTTGCCGTTGGTCGCGAACCGCACGTCGTCGAAGATGAAGAACTCGGGCTCGGGCCCGAAGAAGGCGGCGTCGGCGATCCCCGAGGCGTAGAGGTGGGCCTCGGCCTTGGTGGCGACATAGCGAGGGTCGCGCGTGTAGCTCTCTCCGGTGACCGGGTCGGCCACGAAGCAGTGCAGCACCGCCGTCTTCCGCTGCCGGAAGGGGTCGATGTAGGCGGTGTTGGGGTCGGCCACCAGCACCATGTCCGATTCCTGGATCTCCTGGAACCCGCGCACCGACGAGCCGTCGAAGCCGTGGCCGTCCTCGAAGTGTGAGTCATCGAGCAGGTTGGCGGGGATCGACACGTGCTGCATGACCCCGGGAAGATCGGAGAACCGGAGATCGACGAACTCGCAGCCCTCGCGTTCGACCAGCTCCAGCACCTCGGCGGGCGTGCGCTCCTCCATCAGACCTCCCATGACGCGGACTTCACCGGAGCTTAGGTGCGCAGCCGACGACGACCCCAATGGATCCCCGGCGCGCGGCCAGACGCGCGCCGGGGAACGACGTGGCGGTCAGGCCAGGGCGCTGCAGCAGGTGTCGGTGATCATGCGGGTCACCACGTAGGGGTCGCAGTTGGCGTTCGGGCGACGATCCTCGATGTAGCCCTTCTTGTCGACCTCGACCTGCCACGGGATGCGGACCGACGCGCCGCGGTCCGACACGCCGTACTTGAACTCGGTCCACGGGGCCGTCTCGTGCAGGCCGGTGAGGCGCTGCTCGACACCGGGGCCGTAGTTGCGGATGTGCTCCTCGGCCTTGGCGCCCAGTGCCTCACAGGCAGCGATGATCGGGTCGTAGCCTTCCCGCATCGCATTGGTCGAGAAGTTGGTGTGCGCACCGGCACCGTTCCAGTCGCCCTGGACCGGCTTGGGGTCGAGGGTGGCGGCGACGTCGAACTCCTCGCCGCAGCGGTAGAGCAGCCAGCGGGCGACCCAGATCTGGTCGGACACGTCGAGCGGGCTCGCGGGGCCGATCTGGAACTCCCACTGCCCCATCATCACCTCGGCGTTGGTGCCCGAGATGGCCAGACCGGCGTCCATGCAGGCCTTGGTGTGCATCTCGACGATGTCACGACCCCAGATCTCGTCGGCGCCGACACCGCAGTAGTAGGGGCCCTGGGGGCCGGGGAAGCCGCCCTGGGGCCAGCCCAGGGGGTGGCCGTTCTGCAGGAACGTGTACTCCTGCTCGATGCCGAACCACGGCTCCTGGTCGGCGTAGCGCTCGGCGACCTCGGCACACGCCGCGCGGGTGTTGGTCGGATGGGGGGTCATGTCCGGCAACAGCACCTCGCACATGACGAGCTTGTCGTTGCCGCCCCTGATCGGGTCGGGATAGGTCGCGACCGGACGCAGGACGCAGTCCGAGTTCGCGCCCGGCGCCTGGTTGGTGCTCGATCCGTCGAAGCCCCAGATGGGGGGCTCGGTGCCGTCAGGAACGACCTTGGTCTTCGATCGAAGGCGGCCGGTCGGCTCGCTTCCGTCGATCCAGATGTACTCAGCCCGGTAGCTCACTCGTGTTGTCCTCTCAACGGTGGGATTGGTGGGCCATGGGGCCCGTCGCCGATGACGGTAGGCAGTGGCCGTTTCCCCGCCGTTGCACATGTATGAACGCTATGTGAACGGACCTGGATCGAGGACGAGTCGCACCGCCCCACGTGGCACCATTGCGCCATGGAACGCCAGCAGGACTACGTGTTGCGAACGGTCGAGGAGCGCGGGGTCCGCCTCGTGCGGCTCTGGTTCACCGATGTGTTGGGCCAGCTCAAGTCGTTCGCCATCTCCCCCGCCGAGCTCGAGACCGCGTTCGACGAGGGCATGCACTTCGACGGCAGCTCCATCGACGGCTTCTCCCGCGTGCAGGAGAGCGACGTGCTGGCTCGCCCCGACCCCAACAGCTTCGAGCTGTTGCCGTGGGCCAACGAGGACGGCACCACCGCCCGCATGTTCTGCGACATCGAGAACCCCGACGGCAGTCCCTTCGCCGGCGACTCCCGCCAGGTCCTGCGACGCAACCTCGACCGGGCCCACGAGCGCGGCTACTCGTTCCTGTGCGCGCCGGAGATGGAGTTCTTCTACTTCGCCAACGGCGACCCGACCAAGGCGCCCGAGCCGCTCGACACCGCGTCGTACTTCGACCTCACCACCGCCGATGTCGCCGGCAACATCCGCCAGCGCACCATCCACATGCTCGAGGCGATGGGCATCCCGGTCGAGTACTCGTTCCACGAGGACTCCGCCAGCCAGCACGAGATCGACCTGCGCTACACCGACGCGCTGTCGATGGCCGACAACGTGATGACCTTCCGGCTGGTCGTTCGCGAGATCGCCATGGAGCACGGCGCCTACGCCACGTTCATGCCCAAACCACTCGCCGGCCAGCAAGGGTCGGGCATGCACACCCACCTGTCGCTGTTCGAGGGCGACACCAACGCGTTCTACGACGCCGACGACCCCTACAAGCTGTCCAAGGTCGGTCGGTCGTTCATCGCCGGGTTGTTGCACCACGCGCCCGAGATCACCGCGATGACCAACCAGCTGGTCAACTCCTACAAGCGGCTCATCGTCGGCTACGAGGCCCCGGTGTTCCTGTCGTGGGCCCGCAACAACCGCTCGGCGCTGATCCGCATCCCGGTCACCAAGGCCGGCAAGGCGTCGTCCACCCGCATCGAGTTCCGCTCGCCCGACCCGGCGTGCAACCCCTACCTGGCCTTCTCCACCATGCTCGCTGCCGGCCTGGCCGGCATCGAGGGCAACTACGAGCTTCCACCCGAAGCCGCCACCAACGTGTTCGAGATGACCGACCTCGAACGCAAGGCCGCGGGGCTGCGGGCCCTGCCCCAGTCGCTGGCCGAGGCGCTCGACGAGATGGAGCGCTCCGAGCTGGTGGCCGAGACCCTCGGCGAGCACATCTTCGAGTGGTTCCTGCGCAACAAGCGGGCCGAGTGGGCCGACTACAAGGCCCACGTCTCCCAGTTCGAGCTGAGTCGATACCTCCCCAACTGGTAGCTCCCCACATGGAACCCCTCCTGCTCTTCCCCGATCCGGCTCCACCGGAGCTTGCCCAGGCGCTCGACCTGGGCGGCTACCCGTGGAAGCCCGCGGGCGACGAGATGTCGGTCGACCGCCAGGAGCCGCCCGATGGTTGGGCAGGGGCGGTGGTCTGTGCCGACACCGATCCCGAGGGTGCGTTCGCGGTGTGCCGCGAGCTCCGCAAGCGCGACGTCCCCCTCGAACCGCTCCTCCTGCTGATCTCGGGGGCCCAGCTCGGCGACCTCGAGCTGCGCGACGACCTCTTCGACGACTTCTTGCTCACCCCGTTCCACCCCCGCGAGCTCGAGGCCAGGCTCAAGCACCTGTTCTGGCGCACCGGTCGCGGCACCCGACCCGAGCTCATCGAGTACAAGGATCTGGTCCTCAACCTCGAGACCTACCAGGCAGCCATCGGCGGGCGTCCCCTCGACCTCACCTACATGGAGTACGAGCTGTTGAAGTTCCTCGCCGCGCACCCCGGCAAGGTCTTCACCCGCGAGACCCTGCTGAGCCGGGTGTGGGGCTATGAGTACTACGGGGGTGCGCGCACCGTGGATGTCCACATCCGGCGACTGCGGGCCAAGCTCGGCGAGGAGCACGCCAACCTCATCCAGACGATCCGCTCGGTGGGGTATTCGTTCGGCCAGTCGCGCTGGATGAGCTGACCCGCCCCGGGGTCCCGCGCTGCCGGGCCCACGCGGCGGTGGCCGCCCCCGAGGACGGCCACCACTGTCGCGATCGTTGCTCGGTTGTTCAGTTGCTCAGTTGCTGGTCAGACGGGTCGAACGTCCTGGGCCTGGTCGCCCTTCGGGCCGGTCGTGACCTCGAACTCGACGGTCTGACCTTCGTCGAGCGAGCGGTAGCCACTGCCCTGGATCGCGGAGAAGTGGACGAACACGTCGCTCCCACCCTCGCGCGAGATGAAGCCGTAGCCCTTCTCGGCGTTGAACCACTTGACGGTACCGGTAGCCAAGACCGATCCCCTTTCGTCGTGCTGGGATCGGCGTTCGCCGGAAACCCACCTGTTGAAGCGTCGCCAGGCTAACCCACGAGCGCAGCGGCGAACAGGGGCAAGGGCCAGATCTTTCGGTTGTCGTGGCTCGTTCAGTTGTAGAGCTCGACCAGCTCGCTGCCCTCGTGCTCGACCTCGCCGTTGTGTCGCAGCAGCCAGCCCAGCACCCCGGCGATGACCGCGCCCGTGATCAGCACCCCGACGGGGATGACGACGAGCAGTACCACGACGATGATGGCCGGTCCGATCATGGGCCTGATCCTAGGCGACGTGAGCCCAGGCTTCGACCTCGACGAGGGCCCCGATGGGGAGCTCGGCGACCCCGATCGCCGAGCGGGCGGGGCGATGGTCGCCGAAGAACGCGATGTAGGTGTCGTTCATCAGCGGGTAGTCGCTCATGTGGCGGAGAAAGACGGTGGTCTTGACGACGTTCTCCTTGGTGGCGCCTTCGCCGGCGAGCAGCGCCTCCATGTTGGCCAGGGCCTGGGTGAGCTGACCGGCGGTGCCGCCGTCGACGAGCTTGCCGTCGACGATGCCGACCTGGCCGGACACGATCAGCCAGTCACCGGCCCGGACGATCGGCGTGTAGGGACCGACTGGGGTGGCCATGGTGTCTCCTCGGGTGGGGCGATCAGTTGGTGCGTACAGTCTGGCCGGTGGGCCAGACCGGGGGCAGGCCCTGGTGGATCCACACCGCCGCGGCCACCGCGGCGAACACGGTGTCGGAACCGTTGACCGGCGGCCCGGGGGCCGGGGCGATCTCGATCTCGACGGGTGGGGTGTCGACCGCCCGAAGGATGCCGAACGAGCGGATGGTCAGGTCGTGCACCTCGCCGGCGTCGTCGACCGCCAGCCCTTCGGAGGTGACCCAGCTGAGCGCCATGTGGGCCGCCCCGACGCAGTAGGAGCCCAGCACGACCTCGTCGAGGGGGTCGCCGCAGCTGACCCGGACCGCGATGGTGCCGTCGTCGACCGTGGCGGTGGCCCGTGCACCGTCGGGGCCGGTGACCGTCGCCTCGCCGGTGATCGCCGCCCGCAGGATCGCGGCTTCGGCCCAGCCGGCGGCGCGAATGGCCGCCGAGGTCGGCGGACCGGCGACCGACACCTCCTCGACCACCAGCTCGGGCGCCACCGCACGGATCGCGTCGGCGATGCCCGGAGTGCGCGCGACTCGGATGACCCCGGTGCCGTCGGCGCGGATCCCCGCGGCGACCGGTGGGCGCTTCGGCCCCATCCGCACGGCGTCCTCTCGCGACAGCACGACCCGCACCGCCCGATCGTGCTCGTCGGCGAGTCGGCGGGCGGCATCGGGAGCGACGCTGTCGAGCTTGGCCCCGAAGGCACCGCCGTTGGCCAGCGGGCTGGCCGGCTCACCACCGGGTCGACACCACGAGGCGTCGGTCTCGAGATAGGCGGGTTCGACCCACGGCGTGCGGAGGGTGACCGCCCAGTCGCCGTCGGGCAGCTCGAGCGGTGGTTCGACGTCGATGGTGGTGCGACGTCCCTGGATCTTGCCCGCGGCCTGGCGGGCCTCGCCGAGGGACTCGGCCACGGCCCAGTCGCCGTCGGCGGTGGGCACCGCGACCAGCGCGTCGGCGGGCGCGGTGTCGTCCGCGAATCCCCCGGCACCGCGGGCCACGTGGGGCCCGACCGCCTGGGGGGTGCGGCCTTCGATCTCGGCTCGGCGGGCGGCGGCGTCGAGGTCGCGGCCGTCGAGGGTGACCGGTTGTTCGCGGTGCTCCCAGGCGTCGAGGATCGTGCGCCACCCGGTGCAGCGGCACAGATGGGCCTGTAGCGCCCGTTCGGCATCGGCGATCGACGCATCGGGCTTCTTGGCCGCCAGCCCGTGGAGACGGACGATGATCCCCGGCGTGCAGAACCCGCACTGGCTGGCGCCGGTGGCGCAGAAGGCGTCAGCCCACCGGTCGCGTGCGGCCGGGTCGATGCCGTCGAGGGTGGTGATCGAGCGACCCTTGACCCGACGAGCCGGGGTCACACACGCCACGCGCGGCTGGCCGTCGACGAGCACGGTGCAGCATCCGCACTGGCCCTGGGGGCTGCACCCGTCCTTGGGCGAGCGCGACCCGAGCCGGTCCCGCAGGACCTCGAGCAGCGATGCGCCGTCGTCGTCGACCTCGACCTGGCGGCCGTCGACCTCGAACTGGAGGGTCAGCTGAAGGACTGCCCGCAGCCGCAGGTGCGGCTGGCGTTCGGGTTGTTGATGGCGAACCCGGCGTCTTGGATGCCGTCCTTGTAGTCGAGCGTGGCGCCGTCGAGCAGCTGGGCACTGGAGGGGTCGGACACGACCTTGACCCCCGAGTACTCGATCGCCATGTCCTCGGCCGCGACGTCGGTGTCGAAGAACATCTCGTAGCTGAAGCCCGAGCAGCCGCCGGGACGGACCGCGACCCGCAGCGCGAGCGACGTGTCGCCCTCGGCCTCGATGAGCTGCTTGACCTTGCCTGCGGCGGAATCCGTGAGCGTGATCACGCGGGGTCCTCCTCATACGATTGGACGTTGTCGATGATATCGGTGGATGGGGCCATGTCGCGCATCAGGCCGGGACCGGGAGCTCGACCCGGCAGGGTTCGCGATGGACCAGGGTGTTGAACGCCGACGGGCACGGGCCCCCGATGCCGTCGAGGAAGCCCTCGACCATGCCCTGGTGCAGGGCGCACACCACCGAGGGGTTCGACTCGGCCAGCTCGGCGAAGGGACAGTGGGCGAAGGCGATGGTGGTCGTGTCGTCCTCGACGACGATCTCGGGGTCGAACCCCATCGCGTCGAGCTCGGTCATGAGCGCCTCGACCGGCGGGGAGCCCTGGTCCCAGGGGCGGGCGTCGAGCTCTCCCTGGTCGCGCCCGGCGACGATCACCGCCTCGGGATCGAGCTCGGTGGACGAGGCGACGGCGAGCAGCATCCGGGCGATCGTGGGATAGGGCGACGGTTCGAGCCCCAGCGAGGGGGCGTCGGGGGCGAGCGAGTAGAGGTGCTGGGGGCGCCCGACACCGCCACGGGTCTGGCTGCGCACCGAGAGCAGGCCGACCTCGCGCATCCGCTCGAGGTGGGGACGCACCGTGTTGACGTGCAGGTCGAGCGAGTCGGCGATCTCGGCGGTGGACATCGGGACCGGGGACCGGGCCAGCTCGAGGTAGATGGCATAGCGCGTGTTGTCGCCCAACGCCTTGAGGATGGCGAGGCGAGCGGGTCGGTCGCCGCTGCGGGGGGCTGCGGGGGATGGTTCCTGGTCCACGAGGCAAGTTTACACGGCCAAGCCCGGTAAAATCGTCCCCATGGCCGACACGACCGAACGTCCGACCCTGCCCACCGAGGCCGATGTCATGGAGGTGCTGCGCGGGGTGATCGATCCCGAGCTCGGCAGCGACATCGTCGACCTCGGCATGGCCAAGGGCGCACGGGTGGATGACGAGGGCCGGGTGCGGGTCACGATCGCCCTCACCACCGCCGGATGTCCGCTGCGGAGCCAGATCCAGCGCGACACCAGGGCGCGGGTCGAGTCGATGCCCGGTGTCTCGGAGGTGACCTTCGACTGGACCGAGCTCGATCCCGAGGAGAAGGCGGCGACCATGAGCCGGGCCCGGTTCAACGCCCAGGAGAACGCGCCCGACACCCTGATCCCCTCCACCACCCGGGTGGTGGCCATCGCCTCGGGCAAGGGAGGGGTCGGCAAGTCGTCGGTGACGGTGAACCTCGCGGTGGCCATCGCCACCAAGGGCTACACGGTCGGTGTGCTCGATGCCGACATCTGGGGGTTCTCGGTGCCCCGCATGATCGGGGTCGAGGGCCGCCTCGCCGGGGTCGAGGGCCAGGAGGTGGCCGAGGGCGGACGTCCCCGCATCGCCCCCATCGTCCAGGAGATGGGCGAGGGACGGCTCGAGGTCGTGTCGATGGGTCTGCTGGTCGACGACGAGGAGACCGCCCTGATGTGGCGGGGCCTCATGCTCAACCGGGCGGTGCAGCACTTCGTCGAGGACGTGCAGTGGGGCGACCTCGACTACCTGTTCATCGACATGCCGCCCGGCACCGGAGATGTCGCCATGGGTCTGGCCCGCATGCTCCCCCGCGCCGAGATGCTGGTCGTCACCACCCCCGCGGCCACCGCGCAGAAGGTGGCCATCCGGGCCGCGAGCATGGCCCAGAAGAGCCACGTTCGGGTGGCCGGGGTCATCGAGAACATGAGCGCCTTCATCTGCGACCACGGCGAGTCCTACCCGCTGTTCGGCACCGGCGGCGGCCGGATCCTGGCCGACGACGCCGGCGCGCCGCTGCTCGGCCAGATCCCGCTCGAGTCGTCGGTCGCCCTCGGCGGCGACACCGGCACCCCGGTCGCGCTGGGCGACGGACCCGCCGCCGAGGCGTTCCGGGCGCTGGCCGACCGCATCCTCGACGAAGCGATCCCACCGGTCGAGATGGCCGGCTGCAGCGCCCGCATGCTCGACGCCGCAGCATCGGCGCTCGACGAGCTCGACCTGTAGCGGCGGCGGCCCTACCTCGCCAGGCGGCGCCGGTCCTGTTCCTTGAGGATCCGCTTGCGGAGCCGCAGGTTCGCCGGGGTGACCTCGACCAGCTCGTCGTCGGCGATCCACTCGATGGCGGTCTCGAGGGTGAGCAGGCGTGGCGGGGTGAGCTTGATGGCGTCGTCGGCCGCGTGGGTGCGGATGTTGGTCTTCTGCTTCTCGCGGCACACGTTGACGTACATGTCGCCACCGCGGGAGGTCTCGCCCACGATCATGCCCTCGTAGACGTCGACGCCGGGGCCGACGAACAGCTCGCCCCGCTGCTGGAGGTTGTCGAGCGCGTACGCGGTCGACACGCCGGTGCGGTCGGCGATCATGGCGCCACCGCTGCGGGTGGGCAGGTCGCCGACCCAGGGGATCCAGCCTTCGTGGTGCTGGTGCATGAGGGCGGTGCCGCGGGTCGCGGTGAGCAGCAACGACCGGAAGCCGAGCAACCCACGCGACGGCGCCTGCAGGGTGATGATGGTGCGCCCGATGTCGCCGGGCCGCAGGTCGGTGACCCGACCCTTGCGTGGCGCCACCGCCTGGGTGACGGTGCCGACGTGGTCGTCGGGGACGTCGATGACCGCGACCTCGAGGGGTTCGTGCTTGGTGTCGTCGATCTCGCGCACCAGGACCTCGGGCCGGCTGACCTGGAGCTCGTAGCCCTCGCGGCGCATGTTCTCGATGAGCACGGCGAGCTGGAGCTCGCCCCGGGCCGCGACCTCGATGATGTCGGGGGAGGAGGTCTCGGCCAGGCGGATCGACACGTTGCCCAGCACCTCGCGGTCGAGACGCTCGCGGAGGTGGCGGGAGGTGAGGTATCGACCTTCCTTGCCGGCCAGCGGTGAGGTGTTCACCCCGAAGGTCATGCGCATGACCGGTTCGTCGACGCTCAACCTCGGAAGCGGCTTGGGGTGGGCCGGGTCGGCGAGGGTGTCACCGATCCCGACCTCGGGGAAGCCGGCGATGATGAACAGGTCGCCGGCGCGGCGCTGGTCGACCTCGACCCGGGCGACGGCCTCGACGCCGAGCAGCTGGCTGAGCTTGCGCTTGATCGGTGCGACGTCGCCTTCCTGGCACAGTGCCACCACGTCGCCCTTGCGCAGCGTGCCCTGCATGACCCGGCCGATCGCCAGCCGGCCGAGGTAGTCGGAGGCGTCGAGGTTGGTGACCAGGGCCTGCAGCGGTGCGTCGGGGTCGCCTCGTGGGGCGGGGATCGTCGAGGTCAGCGCCTCGAACAGCGGGGTGAGGTCGGCGTCGGGAGCGGGCATGCCCACGCCGGCGACGCTGCGGCCCTCGGTGGCGATCGTGGAGACGACGGAGAACTCGATGTGGTGGTCGTCGGCGTCGAGGTCCATGAACAGCTGGTACACCTCGTCGAGGACCTCGTCGGCGCGGGCGTCGCCACGGTCGACCTTGTTGATGACCACCACCGCGGGCAGGTCCATCGCCAGGGCCTTGGAGAGCACGTAGCGGGTCTGGGGAAGCGGGCCCTCGGACGCGTCGACCAGCAACAGGACCCCGTCGACCATGGCGAGGGCCCGCTCGACCTCACCGCCGAAGTCGGCGTGGCCGGGCGTGTCGACCAGGTTGATCCGAACGCCCTCCCAGGTGATGGCGGCGGCCTTGGCCAAGATGGTGATGCCCCGCTCGCGCTCCTGGTCCTCGGAGTCCATGACGCGGTCGACCACGGCCTCGTTGGCGCGGAAGGTCCCGACGCTGCGGAGCATGGCGTCGACCAGCGTCGTCTTGCCGTGGTCGACGTGGGCGACCAGGGCGACGTTGCGGAGGCCGGGGTTGGGACGTACTGGGTTCGAGGGTGCAGCGTTGGTGTCAGGCACGAAGAGTCGAGTCTACAGCCGCTCGATGAGTTGCCCCTCGGCGGGGGCCACCGCCCGCAGCCGCTTGAGACGGCGGTCGGCCAGGAGCTCCTCGTCGAGCGCCGCGACCGCGTCGCCGCCGAAGAGCACCCGCTCCTCTTCGAGCAGGAACATGGCCCGTGGCGCGCCGCCGGGTGCCAGCATCGTCACCAGCCGGAACTCGGTGCCCAAGATGGTGTGATCCTCGCCGACCACCTCGTCGGCGTCGGCAGGGCCGATCCCGGCGACGGCCAGCACCAGGGCGTCGGTACGGGCCCGCAAGCCCTTGATCCCCGCCTGATCGCCGGTGCCGGTGGTGAGGATCCAGCGGATGCGGTCGCCACCACATCCGGCGATGGCGTCGAGGTGCTGGTCGAGATCGGGTCCCGGGTCGATCACCGCGATCTCGTCGATGCCGATCAGGTAGGTGTTGGGCCCCGCGGCGCCGTCGAGGTCGACCGCGATGCGGCGGACCAGCGGGCTGAGCGCGCGGGCCACCCCGGGAACGATGGGGGTTGGGAGGTCGACGGTGTCATCGGTCACGATGCAGCTCCTTCGTAGCCGGGATCACCGGGCAAGAGAATTCGGGTTCCGCCCTCGTCGTCCACGATGCGGGAGTCGATGGTGGGGACCTCGGCCTGCTGGCGGACTGCCCCGAGCAGCTCGTCGGCGGAGTCGAACCGGGCGATGGCCTCGAGGTTCCTGGCGGTGGGCCAGATGATCTCGAGCTCGCCGTCGCCTGCCCGCCGGAGCGCCTCGGCGGGCCGGACCCACATGTTGGCGACCGTCTCGCGGTCGTCGTGGAGCCCGACCTGGGCATCGGGGGCACGAGCCAGGAAGAAGCGCGTGTCGAACCGCCGGGGCGGACCGACCGGGGTGACCCAGTGCGAGAAGTAGTGGATGGCGTCGCAGGCCAGGGTGAGACCTTCGTCCGCGCACAGATCGATGAGGCGGAGCTCGCCGGTGTCGACACGCCGGCGGTGCTCGACGAAGCGGGACTCGACCTCGGGGTCGTCGAAGCGGATGACCCGGCCCGACCGGTCGTAGGCGAGCAGGAGCCCGCACTCCTCGAAGCACTCTCGGACCGCCGCCACCCAGTAGGCCAGCCCGCCGTGGTCGAGACCGAGCGTCGCGGACGCGACCGGGTCGCTGAGTCCGGCGCAGTAGGGATCGACGTCGTGGTGGTCGTGGTCGTCGACCGCCCCGCCGGGGAAGACGAACGCGCCGCCGACGAACACGCTGGCGGGGTTGCGACGCACCATGAACACCTCGAGGCCCTCGGAGCCGTCGCGCACCAGCATCACGGTGGCGGCCCGACGAAGCTCGACCCCGGTCGCGCTGGTCGCCTCGGTCTGGGTCATCGCTCGAGTCCCCGTGGACCGGGGGGATCGTCGGGTCCCGGGCGGTCGGGGTCGGACTCCCAGCCGGTGGTGTCCCACACCCCTCCGGAGGCACCGGCGGCGGGGCCCGCAGCACCACCGGCGAACCCGAAGGGGGCGTTGACCCCGACCCCGGGGGTGACCCGCTTGAGGACCATGGCCCGGATGACCGCCCGTGACGGTGGCGCGAGGAACAGCAGCCCGACGGCGTCGGTGACGAACCCCGGGGTGAGCATGAAGGCTCCAGCGGCGAGGATCAGCACCCCGTCGACGATCTCGCGGTGGGGCATCTCGCCGCGAGCGAGGGTGGTGGAGAACCGCCGCCACACCCCGAGCCCCTCGACCTTGACCAGCCACGCGCCGATGATGCTGACCACCAGGAGCAGCACCAGGGTCTGGGGCGTGCCGATGGCCTGCGCGGCAGAGACGATCACGAGCAACTCGATGATCGGGACCGCCAGGAACAACAGCGCGATGAGGGGCATGACACCCTCAAGGCTACCGGTCCGGGCGGTCGGCGAGGGTGCGGTCCCTCAGCTCAGCTCGGAGGCCACGAGCTGGCGCCGCTCGTTCTCGTTCAGACCACCCCAGATGCCATGTGGTTCACGGATCGAGATGGCGTAGTCGAGGCATGGGCGCCGTACCGAGCAGTCGGCACAGATCGCCTTGGCCCTGGCTTCGCGCTCGAGCTTCTCGTCTTTGCGTTCGAACTGTGGCGGCGGGAAGAACACCGCTGCCTGAGGCCCACGGCAGGCTGCTTTGACCTGCCAGGCATCTTCGGTCCTCTGTGCACTCACACGCAGACCCCCCTTCCGTGTCGCGACCCTACAACCGGGCTCGCCGATGCGACAAGGGTCACTTTCGGGTCGGTAGGCAGCGAAAGGGGTCGAACCTGCAGGAGGTGTCAGCGGTCGCGGTGATCGCGAGCGGGATGGTCCTCGGGCTCGACCTGGAGCACCATGCCCTCGATGGCCACCACTCGCACCGGGTCGCCGTCGGCGATGGGGGTCGCCCGGTTGGTGTGGGCCCGCCACGGAGCGTCGCGGACCACCACCACCCCGTCGGGGTCGACGGTGCCTCGCGCCAGCCCGCCCTCCCCGATCATCCACTCCCGCCCGATGGTGGGGGTGGAGAACCGGGTGCGGACCATCGCCGGCATCCCGGCGAGGAAGGTCAGCACCACGCCGACGAAGGCCACCACCAGCGTGATCCACGAGATCGACGCGGCGTCATAGAAGGTGAGCGAGCCGATGGCGAAGAGCAGGCCGCCCACCGCGGTCCAGAAACGGGGGACCCCGGTCTGCACGTCCACCGCGAACCCGACGAAGGCGACGAGCACGAGCACCAGGGCGATCGGCCGCACCGGCAGGACCCAGAGGCCGTAGGAGGCCAGCACCAGCGACCCGGCCCCGACCAGGCCGGCGATGCCGACCCCCGCGGTGTAGAGCTCGAAGACCAGCAGCGCCAGCCCGATGACCAGCAGCAGGTAGGTGACCTCGGGGCTGGCCACCGTGTGGAAGATCTGGGCGGGGAGGTCGAGCTGGCTGAACCGCACGACCGTGCTGGGTTCGAGGCTCGGCTCGCCGTCCTGGATCACCTCGATCGACTCGAAGCCCGGGAGGGTGAGCGCGAACTGCCCGAGGGTCAGGGCCTGCTCGGGGGCGATGTCGAGCTCGAGGACCCGCTCGTGGCCGACGGTGTCGTCGACCAGCGAGGCTGTGGCGTCACCGAAGAGCGGACCGAACTCGTCCTCGGGAAGGACCGGTTCGCCGGTGCGACCGATGCGGGCACCGATGGACACCCCGATGGGGTCGGTGACCGCTGCCAGCTGGGCCGCCCCGCCCAGCGCCTGGGCCCCCGACGGCCCGATCCAGGACGCGACCGGGACCTCGGCGTCGTGGATCTGGCGCGCCAGGTCGACCAGCGCTCCATCGGAGACCACCGCTCCGGGGGAGTCGAGGTGGATGACCAGGTAGCGGGCCCCGGAGTCCTCGGCGTCGTCGATGGAAGAGGAGACGAAATCCACCAGGATGTCGTCGATCAGACCGTTCACCTCGATGACGGTGATGAAGCCCGGATCGTCGTCCTCGGTGGCCGGGTCGTCCTCGGGGGCGGGGTCGCCGTCGTCGCCGGTCTGGGCGTGGACCGGCGCCGCGCCGAGCACGAGGGCGAGTGCGACGAAGAGCACGCCGACGCTGGTTAGTCTGCGCAAGGAGTTCTCCGGACGCGAAGGGAACGTAGTGGATCCTGCCCGTTTCTTCGCAGCATCCCGGCTCGCCATCGTTGCCGGGAAGGGCGGCGTGGGCAAAACGACGGTGAGCGCCGTCCTGGCCAGGGCCGCGGCGCGCAGCGGGCGGTCCGCGCTCGTCGTCGAGGTCGAGGGCAAGAGCGGCCTGACCACCGTGTTCGAGCGGCCCGAGCTCGGCTACCAGGAGTCGGTCCTCTGGGAACGGGGCGATCCCCCCGGCGCCGCGTCGGTGGCCGCGCGGGCGCTCACCGCCGACGACGCGCTGGTGGAGTACCTCACCGACCACGGGCTCGACCGGGTGTCGCGACGCCTGGTCCGCAGCGGCGCCCTCGAGATCGTCTCCACCGCCGCGCCGGGGATCAAGGACATCCTCCTGCTGGGGAAGGTCAAACAGATCGAACGGGCCTCGACCGACCGCCTCGTCGTGCTCGACACGCCAGCAGCCGGCCACGCGGTGAGCTTCCTGCGGGCACCCCGGGCGCTGCTCGACACCGTGTCGGTCGGGCCGATCAACACCCAGGCGCGCGAGGCCCTCGACCTGCTCACCGACGCGGCCCGCACCAGGGTGCTGCTGGTGACGATCCCCGAGGAGACCCCGATCAACGAGTTGATCGAGACCGCCTACAAGCTCGAGGACGAGCTGGGCATCGCCCTCGGCCCGGTGATCGTCAACGGGGTCGACCCGGCCCCGCCGGCGACGATGGGCGGGGTCACCGCCGCCGAGGCCGCCGCCGAAGTGGGTGCCGACCTGAGCGACGAGGAGCTCGAGGCACTCGACACCATCACCGAGTTCCGGCGGGCCAGGGC
>JBKGZW010000180.1:0-5375 GCA_046543225.1 Acidimicrobiales bacterium | reverse complement strand
CCGATGCGGTGCTCCCAGGTGCGGGCGATGAACGACGCCATCTGGGCACGGGTGACGGGGGCGTCGGGGCGGTAGAGGCCGTCGGAGAACCCGCCGACGATGCCCATGGCGGCCAGGCGGTCGATGTTGGGGGCGTGGGAGTGGCCGGCGGTGTCGGGGAAGGCGGCGGGGGCGGTGTCGGCAACGGTGGTCCCGGAGGCTTCGAGGAACCGGACGAGGAAGGTTGCCATCTGGCCGCGGGTGACCACCCCGGTCGGGGCGTAGCGCAGGGGGGTGACCCCCTGGGTGATCTCCCACCAGGCGACGCAGTCGACCGCGGGGGCGTGCGGGTTGGCGGTGCCGAGGTCGTCGAAGGTGCTGGCGGGCACGACCGGGTCGGGGCAGGCGGGGTCGATGTCGCGGGCCGACGCGGTGGAGATGTTGCGTCCCCACTCCGAGAGCACGACCACGGCGCCGCCCACCGCCCGTTCGCCGCCGGTGGGCCGGTTGCGGATCTGGCCGCCGATCACCATCGTCGAGGATGCACCGCCGTCGAGCATGACGCCTTCGACGGCGCCGAGGCGGGCCAGCAGCCGCGCGGCTTCGGGGAGGTTGACGCCGACGCTGTAGCCGGGCCGGTCGCCGTCGACGGTGACGAGCAGCACCTCGCCGGCGGGCGTCCAGCCGATGATGGTGCGGGGTCGTCGGCCCTGGGTGGCGGGCGCGGGGTCTTCCCACGGGAAGTGGTAGCGGCCGTTGCGCATCAGCACCGGCGAGCCGCCGATGGCGTGGTGGGTGGGGCCGACGTCGACGGTGAGGATCGCCGAGGCGAGATCGGTGGCACCCTGGGCCCACATCAGTTCGAGGTCGTGGGTGCGGTCGCCCCTGGCGGCGATGACGACATGTCCGTCGGGGATGGGGCTGTCGCCGTCGGTGCTGCGGTCGACGATCTCGAGTGGGGCCTGGCCCACGGGATGGTCGGCGCCGTCGGCGAGGCGGGCGGTGATCTCGAGGGTGCCGGCGGGGGTGCCGGTGCTGGGGCCGTAGCGGCTCGTGTAGAGCGCGGTGCCGCCGTCGCGGATGCTGCGGTTGACCCGGTCGAGGGTGAGGTCGACCTCGGCGCCGGTCTGGACCGTCACGGTCCAGGTGAGCTCGTCGGTGGTGACGGCGCTGAAGCGGCGGCCGCCGTCGATGAGCACGGCGCCGTGGGTGATGTCGCCGATGCCGAAGCGAAGCTCGCCGTCGGTGACCACGGGTCCGGCGGGGAGCCCGTCGGCCAGGTGGTAGTAGTCGCCGTTGATCGCGGCCACGCAGCGCACGCGGCGACACATCGAGGTGGTGGTCTCGCGGGTGGGGGTGCGGGCCTGGTGGTCCGACGCGGTCACGATCTCGAGGCGGGGCAGCACCGAGGGGGCCAGGCGCAGGGCGTGGACCTCGGCCTGGGGGGAGTCGCGCTGCAGGCGCAGGTACTCGATCCCGGGGGTGGGCTCGGTGCTGGAGGTGACGTGATAGCCGGTGGCGTGGGGGACCGGGTCGGCGTAGGGCTCGAGCTCGTCGGCGGCGGCCGGGGCGAGGGGCGCTCCGGCGGCGACGAGGACGATGGTGAGGGCCGCGGCGAGGCCGAGGGTGGCGGGCCGGCGGCGAGTGCTGGGGGTGGGGAACATGGTGGGCACAGGCCTCCGGGGGGACACCAGCGGTGCTGGTCGATGGGGAGGGCGGGGTGTGCGTCGGGGTCGCCAGCCCGCTGCGATCCCGACGCGAGGAGCGGGGGCCAGCTCGTGGCCAGCCCCCGCTCCTCGAGGGTGTTGCTAGTGGGTGAAGGTCAGACCTTCACGTTGTAGCGGTTCCCTTACGGGTTGGTGATGAGAACCAGATCGCCGTCCTCGTCGGCGTCCACGGTCATCGCCGTGTCGTCGATCTGGGTGTCGTCCTCAACCATCACGGTGACCGAAGCGCCAGCCTCGATCTCCGCCTCCAGCTCGGAGCTGGAGATGATGGTGCCATCGACCAGGATGCCGGCCGGCGGCGAGAGCGCCGTCACGGTGTAGACGTCGCCGTTGACCTGGATGTCAAGGGTGGCCGCGGTTGCGGTCAAGGGGTCACCGTCGACAGCGGTGCCGCCGACATAGGTGCCGCTGATGCTGCCGGACTCGACCTCGTCGTCCTCGTCGGCTTCGACGGCGGTGAAGACGAACTGCTCCACGCCACCGGAACGAGAGTAGGCCAGGCGGATGAAGTCAACGTCGGCGTCGGCTTCGGCGTCGACGACCCAGTCCTCGAGACCGCTGAGGTCGACTGGGGCGCCACCAGCGGTGAAGCGCTGCTCGTCGTCGTCGTAGCCGGCCTGGGTGAGCTCGAACTGATCGACACCCTCCAAGTCGTTGCCGAACGGACCGACGCCAGCGTCGACCCAGCCGTTGGTGTCGACCTGGATCACCATCGGATCCGCGGTCGGATCGGTGATGTCGGCTCCACCGGTGATGTCACCGTTCTGGAGCCGGTAGACGGTCTGGGTGGTGTCGTCGTCGTAGCCCTCGATGGTGAGTGTGTCGCCGAAGCTGATCTCGGCGGCGAACTCCTCAGCGGTGACGGTGGAGTTGCCGACCCGGTAGGTCGGGTCGTCACCGTCGGTCTCGTCATCGAGTGCGACCGTGTCCATGACCGTTCCCGAGTAGGGCTCGATCAGGCTGACATCAGCGACCGTGAGATCGTCGGGATCACCGCCGTTGGTGATGTCGAGGTCCCAACCGACGGTGTAGCCGGCGGTGAGGATGTCGTCTTCGCTCTGCGGCGAGACGTCGTGGCTGTCCTCGTCCTCGTTGTAGGTGATCTGGTCGCCCACGCCAGCACTGGCAGCGAAGACACCAGCGGTGGCCGCAACCCCGTTGAGGTAGAACTCGGGATCTTCGCGGAAGGTGACCTCGACGATGTCGTCGCCGGTGGAGATGACATACTCGTCACCCTCCTCGACGGCGTCCCCGGCCGAGAATCCAGTGGTCTCGATGATGACACCGGTCACGTCGGCGCCGGGCAGCTCGAAGCCGTTCTCGACCAGGTGGCGGACGATGAACGCCGACATCTGCTGGCGGGACACGAAGCCGTTGGGCACGTAGTTGCCCGCAGCATCACCCTGGGTGATGCCGACCGACCCGATGCCGTTGACGGCGAGGCGAGCCTCGGAGTCGAGGGTGTCGATGTCGGGGAACAGATCGTCGCCGGTGAAGCCGTCGCTGTACGGGAAGTCGATCTCGCCCTGGAAGCGGTCGATGAACAGCGCCATCTGGCTACGACGGATGTTGTCCTGGGGCGAGAACTCGGTGGCCGAGGTGCCCTGGACGATGCCGGCGTTGGCCAGCGCGTTGATGGCGTCGACGAAGTCGGCGTCGAGACCGTCGAGGTCGGTGAACCCGGCATCGCTGGTGTCCCAGGTCAGGCCGGCCAGCTCGCCGATCCGGTAGTAGAACAGCGCCATCTGGCTCCGACGCACCTGCACTTCAGGCGAGTAGGTGGTGGCGGTGGTGCCGGTGGTGACTCCGAAGGCGGCGAGACAGTCGATCTCGGTCTCGAAGCCGGTACCGGCGGTATCGGTGAACCCGGCGTCAGGTGCGTCATCGCAGGTGCTGATGTCGGGGGCGGGTGCCGGCTGCGCACCAGCGGGGCCGGCGAGCGGCACCAACGTGAGGGCGAGCATGGCCGCCATCACGATCGCGATGCGGCGCCGCAGTGACGTCGCAAATGAGTGTTGACTCAAAGCATTTCTCCTCGTTGTGGTGGGAAACCGGCAAGGGGCTCGGATGTCGGCCGGATCGGCCTGGTCGATGAGCCCTGCCCATCTGACTGCAACGGGGAACACCCGAGCACAGTCGATGCGAACGTTACAGACCTGCGACGACCAGGATCAAGGACCCTGGCGTCACGGGACCGTCACGTTCGCCGTTCGCCACACCCGGAGGTGGGGCTCACACGTCCGTTACCGTCACCGGATCGCAACGGGGTACCACCCGGCCGGAATTTTTCTCGGACCCGCCAGGCGTTCAGGTCCAGAACTCGAAGCGCTCGACTCCGCCGTCGCGGCGGTACTGGAGCGACAGCCCCCCGTCGATGAGCTCGCCGATCGTTGAGCCGCCGGTGCCGTTGACGAGGAAGTCCTCGATGTCGGTGTAGCCGTGGGAGGTGCCGTCGACGCTGAACTCCTGCTCGCCGGCGTCGTAGCCGGCCTGGCTGAGGACGAACGCGTCCCCACCGGCGAGGTCGTTGCCTCCCACGAACTCGCCGTGGTCGACCTGCACCGCGATCTCGACCCCGGGGTCGGGAGCACCGATGTTCGCCTCGTCGCCGATGAACGCCCTGCTGCTCTGGTTGTGGAGGGTGGCGATGCGCTCGCCACCCTCCTCGGCGATGGTCAGGGTGTCGCCGAAGTTGATCTCGCCGCGGAACTCGGATTCGGTGACCACGATGGAGCCGACCCGATAGGCGTCGACATCGCCCCAGCCGAGGTCGGCCGAGCCCACCAGCGTGATGCCCGACACCAGCTCTACGAGGCTGGCTTCGATCGGAGAGACCGTCAGGTCGAGGTCCTGGCCGACCATGAACCCGTGGCCGACGAGCTGCTCGTCGTCACGGGGGATCACGTCGTGGCTGTCGCTCACCTCCTCGTGGACGATCTGGTGGCCGAGCCCGGTGGTGCTGGCCGAGAGCGCCGCCTCGAAGGCGGCCTCGGTTGCGGGCTCCCCGTCGATGAAGAACTCGTCACCGGCTTCGATGTCGACCTCGACCAGCTCGTTCCAGTCGGAGAACACGTAGCCGGTGCCCGAGGTGTACTCGACGAGCACACCCCCGACCGGGGCGCCCGGCGCCACCAGATCGTTCTCGGCCAGGTGGCGGACGATGAACGCCGCCATCTGCTGGCGGGACACGAACCCTGACGGCACGTAGTTGCCGTCGCCGTCGCCGTCGCCCTGGGCGATGCCGACCGACCCGATGCCGTTAACGGCGAGGCGAGCCTCGGCGCCGAGGGTCGAGATGTCGGGGAACAGGTCGTCGCCGGTGAAGCCGTCGCTGTAGGCGACGCTCGTCGCGTGCTGCTGGAAGCGGTCGATGAACAGCGCCATCTGACTGCGCCGGATCCGGTCCTGGGGCGAGAACTCGGTGGCCGAGGTGCCCTCGACGACGCCGGCGTTGGCCAGCGCGTTGATGGCGTCGACGAACTCGGTGTCGAGGTCGCCGAGGTCGTCGAATCCGGCATCGCTGGTGTCCCACGTCATGCCGAACTCGTCGCCGAACCGGTGGTAGAACAACGCCATCTGGCTGCGACGCACCTGCACCGCAGGCGAATAGGTGGTGGCGGTGGTGCCGGTGGTGACCCCGAACGCGGCCAGGCAGTCGATGACCTGCTC
>JBKGZW010000179.1:0-5378 GCA_046543225.1 Acidimicrobiales bacterium | reverse complement strand
AAGACCTGGTCCCGCTCGAGACGCACTGCGAGTGGACCACCGAGGAGCTGGACGGTCGCTACGTCTGGCATCTCGGCGACGACGACATCGCCGAACTCGCTAGCGCACTGGAGGTAGCCGAGTCACGTCGTGACGACGTGCTCGACGTGACCCGCGACGACTTCCCGTTGCCGTCGCTCGGGCCGCGCTTGAAAGCCACCGCCGAGGTACTGATCAACGGCGACGGTCTCGCTCTGATCCGAGGCTGGCCGGCCGATCGGTTCACCCGCGAGCAGAACGAGATCGTCTACTGGGGTGTCGGGATGCACCTGGGCGAGCCATGGCCCCAGAACGCGCGGGGCCACCTGCTCGGCGACGTCACAGACCAGGGCAAGGATCCCAATGACCCGAACAGCCGGGGCTACGAGGTCGGCGGGGTCGGACTGCCGTTCCACTCGGACGGATCGGATCTGGTCGGCCTGTTCTGCCTCGATCCCGGAAACGAGGGCGGCCGAAGCCTGGTGGCCAACGCCGTCGCCGCTCACAACGAGATGGTGCGGGAAACCCCGGAACTGGCGGCGGAGCTGTACCAGCCCCTGCCCTACGACTACCGCGGCGAACAGCGCGAGGGAGGGAAGGCCTGGTACATGGTTCCGGTCTTCCAACGCTGGGGAGACCGGCTGTTCGTGCGCTACATCCGCCCCTTCATCGACTCGTCACAGCGCCATCCCGACGCGCCTCGACTCGCTGACCAGACGATCCAGGCGATGAACCGGTTCGAGGCCCTGTGCAGCGACGGCCACCGCACCGCGGCAATGCAACTGCAGACCGGCGACATGCAGTTCATCGACAACTACCACGTCGTGCACGGCCGTGAGCGCTACTCCGACGACGCCGACGCTGGAAAGGTACGTCACCTGAAGCGCTTGTGGCTCGAGACCCGTGTGCTCACCCCCGACGACAAACCACCCCGATTCCGGCTCGACCGGTCGGCGTCGCACTGGTGGAAGGGCCGCCAGAAGGACACCTTCGCCGCCCAGCGCGGCTAACGACCGACTCCCTCACCCTGCTCGGCGGTCCAGGCGAGGAGATCGTCGGCGCCCATGGTGTTCACGAGGCGATCGGGTGTGACCCCGATGGTCGCCGCCTTGGCACACCCGTGACCCAACCACTCGAGCTGGCCCGGAGCGTGGGCGTCGGTGTCGATGCTGATCCAGCATCCGTACTCCCATGCCAGGGCGAGCAGGTCGTCGGGCGGGTCGAGCCGATCGGGCCGGCAGTTGATCTCGACCGCGACCGAGAACATGTCGCAGGCGGCGAAGACGATCTCGGCATCGAAGGTGGACTGCGGCCGCCCCCGGCCGGTGAGCTTGCGATTCGTGCAGTGGCCGAGGATGTCGACGTGGGGGTTCGACACCGCGGTGACCAGACGCCGGGTCATCTCCTCGCGCGGCATGCGGAGCTTGGAGTGGGCGCTGGCCACGACCACGTCGAGACGTTCGAGCAGATCGGGGTCCTGGTCGAGGCTGCCGTCCTCGAGGATGTCGACCTCGATGCCGGTGAGGATCCGGAACGGCGCCAGCTCGTCGTTGAGGGCGGCGATCTCATCGAGCTGGGCTTCGAGGCGTTCGCGGGTGAGCCCGTGGGCGATGGTGAGGCGGGGTGAGTGGTCGGTGACGACCAGGTACTCCCGCCCGAGGGACCGAGCGGTGAGAGCCATGTCGCGCAACGAGGCTCCACCGTCGGACCAGGTGGTATGGCTGTGGCAGTCGCCCCGCAGCGCCGTGAGCAGGGCATCCCCGTCGGGTCCGCCGGTGGGCACCACCGTCTCGGCCTCGAGCCGGTCGAGATAGGCCGAGGGTCGACCGGCGAGGGCGTCGGCGATGACCCCGCCGGTCGAGGAACCGATGTTGGGCAGGGATTCGAGCCGCCCCGCCTCCGCCAGGTCCTCCAGCTCACCGTCGGGGAGCTCTGCGACCGTGTCGATCGCCCGCTGGAAGGCGCGGACCTTGCTCGACGGCGCCGCGCCGCGATCGAGCAGATAGATCGCCCGCTTCAGCGCCTCGACCGGGTTCGACGATCGCGCCGGGGTCATGGCTCGCAGAGTACCGTCGCCGCGGTGTCAACCATCGGGGTGGGTGGCGCGTCTTAGGGGTGTGCCAGTGACGGCGAAGGACCACACGATCGACCTCCAGCCGGGACCGGACCGCCTCGAGGCGCTGTTCCGACTGCACCACCCGCACCTGGTGCGGTTGGCGATGGTGTGCTCGGGCGATCCCACGGTGGCCGACGACGCCGCCCAAGAGGCGTTC
This sequence comes from Acidimicrobiales bacterium, assembly GCA_046543225.1. Classification (GTDB taxonomy): domain Bacteria; phylum Actinomycetota; class Acidimicrobiia; order Acidimicrobiales; family SKKL01; genus SKKL01. The sequence goes on along the minus strand of JBKGZW010000179.1, from coordinate 3,087 downwards.
GTGCGGCTGGGCCGTCGCCAGCGGTGGCCAGCCCCGGGCACCGAGCTCGCCTATCTGCGGCGCACGGTGATCAACCTGGTGCACGGCCACCACCGCCGCCTCGCCACCAGGCGGGCGCCGCGCCTCAAGGTCGTGGTCGCCGATCCCGAGGATCCCGCCACCGGGGCGGCCCGCAACGCGTCCCAACGCCGCGTGATGGAGGCGGTCCGGTCGCTGCCGCGGCGCCAGCGCGACTGCGTGGTGCTGCACTACTTCGCCGACCTGGGCGACGGGGACATCGCCCACACGCTCGGGATCAGCACCGGCTCGGTGAAGACCCACCTGCACCGGGCCCGCACCAGCCTGGCCGAGACCCTGGAGGACCTGCGATGACCGACAGGTTCGACGACGAGCTGCGCTCGGCGATGCACGCCGAAGCCCGACGCTCCCGCCCCGACCCCCGAGCACTGGAGACCGTCATGGACCGGCTCGACACCCCCCGCTGGCGACAGCCGGCAGCCCTCGGCGCCGCCGCGGCAGCGCTCATCCTCCTCGGTGGCGTCGCCGCGGCCCTGCTGTGGCTGCGCGATGATCCCGAGGACCAGCCCGTGGTGGTGGAACCACCGCCGACCACCGCGGCGTCGGAGCCGGACGCCACCACGACCACCACCGAGCCCGACGACACCACGACGACGTCGACGCACCCGGGCGAGGACGTGGTGGTCGACCCCATCGACATGGGGCCGATCCCATCGACCCGCGACGAACCACCCGAGACCTTCGTCGCCGTGCTGGCCGACGGGCGGCTGGTCGAGGCCGACACCGCCACCGGGGAGGTGATCGAGGAACTGGCCTTCGAGGGCGACCCGAACGAGAAGCCCGACGAGGGTGGGCCCTACTTCATCGCCGACGTCGCCCGAGCGCCCGACGGCTCACACCTATGGTACGCCTTCTGCTGCGAGCCGGCCGCCGGGGCCCTGTTCCGGATCCCCGAGCTCGAAGGCCAGACCACACCCAACGCCGACTACCCGATGTTCACCTTGGGATCGGAGTGGTTCGGCGCGGCGAGCATGTTCGCCGGCGTGTGGAGCGCCGACGGGGACGAGCAGCGGTGGTGGGACGATCCCGATCACCCGGGGTTCTCCCGGGCGGTGCTGTCTCCCGACGGCCAGCGCCTGGTGGTCGAGCCATGGGACGACCCCAACACCGACGACGGCAACCCCATGCTCGTGGTCGACACCGACCGGGTGCGCGACGGCCAGATCGTCGACGACGATCCTGATGAGCTCCCGAACGACCGGTGGACGCTGCCGACGTTCCGGCGCGACGGGCTGCTTCTGGTGGCGGGCGAAGGTGGCGACGGGGCCGAGAGCCCGGTGCTGGTCGACATCGACACCGGCGAGCTGATCGATCCGGGCTTCAGCTACGGGGCCACACCGGTGATGCAACGCTTCGACGGCTCCGGCGAGTGGCTCCTCGCCATCGTCACCCACGACGCCGAGGGGGACCAGTCCACCGGTGAGCTGGTGTGGTTCGGCCCCGACGGCCAGCAGGGGACCATCCCCGGCGACTACATCTCCGCCGCCTGGTAGCGCTCCAACACCTCGACGGGGCTCATCCCGCACGGGCTACTGCTCGAGCTCGCCCAGCACGTCGTCGGTGTCGGCCCCGAGGCCCCGGGCGGGTCGATCGAGGCGGCCCGGGGTGGCCGAGAGGCGGGCGATCAGACCCTGCATGGGCACGCCGCCGACCTCGGTGAAGGCGCGACGTGCGCGGTAGTGGGGATCGGCGGCGATGTCGGCCATCGTGTAGACGGGTGCCGCCGCGGCTTCGGCGCCTTCGAAGGCGGTGAGCACCTCGTCGAGGGAGCGCTGGGAGATCCAGGTTCCGACCACCTCGTCGACCTCGTCGCGATGAGCGACCCGGCCGTCGAAGGACTCGAAGCGCGGGTCGTCGCCGGCGCCCACCAGCTCCATCACCCGGCGGGCCACCGACTCGGCCGAGGTGCTGATGGCCACCCACTTGCCGTCCGCGGTGCGGTAGGTGCTGCGCGGGACCGTGTAGGGGATGCCCGAACCCAGCCGCTCGGGCAGCTCGCCGGTGGTGGCATAGACCGAGAACAGCGGGCCCATGAGCGAGAACATGCTCTCGAGGAGGTTCACGTCGACCACCTGCCCCTGACCCGAGTGCACCGCGACCATGGTGGCGAAGGCGGCGACCAGGGCAGCGACCTCGTCGGTGAGGGCGATCGGGGGCAGCAGTGGTCCGCCGTCGGGCTCGCCGTTGATGGCGGCGAACCCCGACATGGCCTCGGCCAGGGTGGCGAAGCCGGGGCGCTGCGCGTACGGCCCGTCCTGGCCGAACCCCGACACCCGGGTGACGACCAGCTTCGGGTTGCGGGAGATCAGCTCGTCGGGATCGAACCCGAGGGCCTCGAGCTTGCCGGGCCGGAAGTTCTCGATCAGCACGTCGGCGCTGTCGATGAGGGCGTGGAGCGCGTCGCGGCCCGAGTCCGACTTGAGGTCGAGCACCACGCTGCGCTTGCCCCGCCCGCACAGCTTCCACCAGAACGTGACGTCGTCGGCGGGGTCGCGCCAGCCCATCGAGCGGGTGGTGTCGCCGCCGTCGGGGCGTTCGACCTTGATCACGTCGGCCCCGAAGTCGGCCAGGTAGCGGGCACAGCCGGGACCGGCCAGCACCGTCGCCAGGTCGATGACCCGCAGGTCGGCGAGGGGTCCCCGGTCGTCGTCGCTCACGCGCGGGGCCAGATCGCGAAGCACCGGTCGGACAGCCCGCCGAGGGCGTAGGACGAATAGTCGATCAACCCCTCGTAGAGGCCCCGGCAGGTCTCGGACCACTCGAGCGCCTCGGGTGCCGAGATCCGGCGGTGCACCTGCAGGATCCCGCCCTCGAACACCCGGTACTCGGCCCAGGATCCGGGGAAGTCCTTCACGCAGGCCACCTCGACCCACGGGAGGTCGCCGGTGGCCGAGAAGTGTCGCACCCGGTTGCGGTGGGTGTGGCCGGCGAAGTATCCCGCGATCTCGGGACGGTGGGCGACGACCTCGACCAGCGCCTCGGAGGAGTCGGGGTCGATGCCGAAGTAGT
>JBKGZW010000178.1:0-5397 GCA_046543225.1 Acidimicrobiales bacterium | reverse complement strand
GGTACCCTCGGGCCGGGAATCAGCACGAGAGGGGACGATGTGAGCTGGAACTTCGGCGACGTGTTCGAGGCGGTCGCCGCTGCGGTGCCCGACGCTCCGGCACAGATCCAGGGCGACCTGGTGCGCACCTGGGGCGAGTTCGACCGTCGGGCCAACGCGCTGGCGACAGATCTGCTCGACGCGGGCCTCGGCCAGCAGTCGAAGGTCGGCATCTACCTCTACAACTGCCCCGAGTACTTCGAGGTCGTCCAAGGCGCGTTCAAGGCGGCGATGGTGCCGTTCAACACCAACTACCGCTACGGGCCCGACGAGGTCGCCTACCTGTTCGACAACGCGGATGCCGAGGCCGTGGTCTTCCACACCAGCTTCGCCGAGCTCATCGACCGCATCCGCGGTGAGCTGCCTGCCGTGCGGCGCTGGTACGCCATCGACGACACCGGCAGCGGCATCCCCCCGTGGGCGTTCGACTACCAGGCCCTGGTCGCCGAGGGCGCCGACCGGATCGTGCCGCCCTGGGGCCGCAGTGGCGACGACATCCTCATGCTCTACACCGGCGGCACCACCGGCATGCCCAAGGGCGTCATGTGGCGCCAGGACGATCTGTTCACCGTGCTGGGCCGGGGCGGCAACGCCCTCGTCGGCACCGCCCCGGCGGAGACCCTCGACGACATCGCCGAGCGGGCGACCGGTGGAGTGAGCCTGCTGGTGGCCTGTCCCATGATGCACGGCACCGGCCAGTTCAGCGCCTTCGGCATCATGCAGCTCGGTGGCGCCGTCGTCGCCTTGCCCAGCCGCCACTTCGATCCCGCCGAGCTGTGGCGGGTCGTCGACGAGCGCTCGGTCAACGTGCTGTCCATCGTCGGCGACGCCTTCGCCAAGCCGATGCTCGCCGAGCTCGACGCCAACCGCGACCGCTACGACCTCTCCAGCGTGCTGGCCATGATCTCCTCGGGCGTCATGTGGAGCCAGGAGGTCAAGAACGGGCTCATCGGCCACATCCCCCAGGTCACGCTGTCGGACAACTTCGCGTCGTCGGAGGCACTGGGCATGGGGGCCTCGGTGTCCAGCGCCGACCGCACCGAGTCCACGGCCAAGTTCAGGGTCGGGCCCCGCTGCAAGGTGTTCACCGACGATGACCGCGAGGTGCAACCCGGATCGGGCGAAGCGGGGATGGTCGCGGTCGGTGGTGCGATCCCGCTCGGCTACTACAAGGACGAGGCCAAGACCGCGGCCACGTTCCGGACCGTCGACGGTGTTCGCTACTCGATCCCCGGCGACTGGGCCACGGTCAACGAGGACGGCACCCTCAACCTGTTGGGTCGAGGATCGGTCTGCATCAACACCGGCGGCGAGAAGGTCTACCCCGAAGAGGTCGAGGAGGCGCTCAAGCGGCACCCATCCGTGAACGACGCGGTGTGTGTCGCCGTGCCCGACGAGCGCTTCGGCGAAGCCATCTGCGCCGTGGTCGAACCTGCCGCCGGGCAGACACCGACACTCGACGACCTCAGCGCCCACGTGAAGGCCGGCCTCGCGTCCTACAAGGCGCCGCGACACCTCGTCGTGGTCGAGACCATCGGTCGGGCCGTCAACGGCAAGGTCGACTACAAGCGCCTCACCACCCATGCCCGCGAGGTGGTCGGCACCGGCTGAGCATCTCGGGCCCGACCACGGTCCCTACGTGCTTGACGGACGCCGCGCCGCCCGCGAAGCTGGACGCTGCATCAGGAGTGGCCCGCACGGTCGGGCTCGGCAACCTGGGACTGGACGCCCAAGGTGCCTCCCACCTCGGTGGGGATGTGGTCGAGTGATCCACACTCGGCAACGAAGCGTCCGGGCGAGACCCCGCCCGTTCCACCGGCCAACGGGCGTCCATCCCACAGAGTCAGCTCCCGAGCGCGACCGATCGACTCGACCGAGGAGCATGGGATGGAGAGGCACACACCGCTACGCTCACGGCGTGCGCGTGCGCGCCTCCATCCGTCGCCGGGGAACGAGCCGGTGACCACCGACCCCACCACCAGCGGCGACCTCGCTGCGCCCGGCGGCGCCCACAACCACCTGGCGCGGTCGGGCCGCCCCCAGACCCACCCCAGCCGGCTGCCGGCCACCGGCGCCTGGCGCCCCGGCGACGAGGTCGGACGGCGCCGGTTCTTCCACCTGCCCGCCGAACGCCCCTTCGCCCTCGAAGGCGGTGGGGTGCTGCGGGGCGTCGACATCGCCTACGAGACATGGGGCGAGCTCGACGCCGACGCCAGCAACGCCGTGCTCATCGAACACGCCCTCACCGGCGACTCGCACGTGGCGGGAACCAGCGGGCACGGGCACCCGGTGATGGGATGGTGGGACGACCTGGTCGGACCGGGCAAGGCCATCGACACCGACCGGTGGTTCGTGGTGTGCGCCAACGTGCTCGGTGGCTGTCAGGGCACCACCGGACCCGCCTCGATCGACCCCGCCACCGGTCGCCCCTACGCCGCCCGCTTCCCGGTCGTCACGATCCGCGACATGGTCCGCACCCAAGCGGCGCTGCAGGTCCATCTCGGCATCGAGCGGTGGCTGGCCGTCGTCGGCGGGTCGATGGGCGGCATGCAGGCCCTCGAGTGGGCGGTGATGTACCCCGACCGGATCCGGGCGGTGGGCGCGCTGGCCACCTCGGTCGCGGCCAGCGCCCAACAGATCGCCTGGAGCCACGTGGGCCGCCACGCGGTGGCCAACGACCCCCGCTGGCGCGACGGCGACTACTACGACGCCGAACCCGGTGACGGGCCCCACGAAGGTCTGTCGCTGGCCCGCCAGATCGCCCAGATCCACTATCGGAGCGAGCCGGTGTTCCAGGAGCGCTTCGATCGCCGCACCGTCGAGCCCGTCGACCGGCTCGAGCTGTGGGACCGCTTCCAGGTCGAGAGCTACCTCGACTACCACGGCGAGAAGCTCGTCCGGCGCTTCGACGCCAACTCCTACCTGTTGTTGAACAAGGCCATGGACCTGCACGACCTGGCCCGCAAGCGGGGCGACACCGCCCGGGCGCTCGACCGGGTCGCGGTGCCGGTGCTCACCCTCGCCATCGACTCCGACACCCTCTATCCCCCCTACCAACAGGAGCTGTTGCGCGACGAGCTGGCGGCGCGGGGTCGGCTGTTCGACCACGTGTGCATCACCAGCCCCCACGGCCACGACGGCTTCCTCCTCGAACCCGAACAGGTCGGACCGCCGCTGACCGCACTGCTCGACGAGGCCGACAAGCATGGATGAACCCCTCCACCTCGAGACCCGCGCCATCCGCGGTGGTCGCGACGACAACGACACCGCCCTGGCTCCCATCCTCTGGGCGACGACCACCTTCGTCACCCCGACCGTCGAGGACGGTCGGCGCATGGCGACCGTCGCGGGCGCCCCCCGCTTCTACACCCGCTATGGGAACCCCACCATCGGTGCGTTCGAGGCGGCCATCGCCGAGCTCGAAGGGGCCGAGTCGGCCCGGGCGTTCGCGTCGGGCATGGGCGCGGTCAGCGCGGTGATCCTCGGGCTGTGCTCGGCCGGCGACCACATCGTCGCCCAGCACCAGCTCTACGCCGGCACCCAGATGCTGTTGCAGGCGGCGTGTCCGCGGTTCGGGATCGACGTCACCTTCGTCGACGGCACCGAGCCCGGCGCCTTCGCCGAGGCGGTGCGTCCGGGCAAGACGGTGCTGGTGTTCGCCGAGACGCCCGCCAACCCCCAGCTCGACATCGTCGACCTCGATGCGCTCGGCCAGATCGCGGGACCGATGACGGTGGTCGACTCCACCTTCGCCACGCCCCTGGCCCAGCGACCCCTCGAGCACGGTGCCGATCTGGTCATCCACTCGGCCACCAAGGCCATCGGCGGGCACAACGACGCCAGCCTCGGGGTCGTGGCCGGCAGCGAGGAACTGCTCACCTGGCTCTGGGGCTTCGCCGTGCTCCAGGGGGCCAACGCCTCGCCCTTCGATGCCATGAACGGTCTGCGCGGGCTTCGGACCCTCGGAGTCCGCCTCGAACGCCAGTGTGCCACCGCCCACCGCCTGGCCGAGGTGCTCGAGAGCCATCCCAAGGTCGACAACGTCTGCTACCCAGGCCTGCCGTCGCACCCGCACCACGACCTGGCCAAGCGCCAGATGGACCACTTCGGCGGGCTGGTCACCTTCGACCTGGCCGGCGGCTACGAGGCCGGATGTGTGTTCGTCGAGACGACCGAGCTCTGCCAGCTCGCCACCTCCCTCGGCGGCCCCGAGACCCTGGTCACCCATCCGGCCTCCACCACCCACGTCGGCCTCACACCCGAGGAGATGGCCGCCGCGTGCATCGGGCCGGGAACGGTGCGCCTCTCGGCCGGCCTCGAGCACGCCGACGACCTCGTCGCCGACGTGCTCGCCGCGCTCGACCGCATCCCCGTCTGACCCTGCCCCGACTGGTTGGTGGACCCCTCCTCACAGGGACCTACGTACACGCTCGACAAGTCGGAGTGGGCACCGTGCCAACGTGACCGCAGCGTCGACGACTGCCGCGAGGTCGATGGCGTGCTCTGGTTGAGGGGCGGCCGTCTGCTGGGTGGTCCGAGCGGTTCGCTTCTCTGCGTACATCTTCACATCGGCCCGCCGCCACGCTTCGACCACATCACCACCAGGCGGACATTCCGCTGCACCGACAGCGGCCGAGATGCAGTTCTGCTCGAACTGGTTGCGGAGACGCTGAGCCAACTCCTCAGCAGCACCTGCACTCGAACCCAGCGCGAGCAGAGCGAACTCGTCACCTCCGAGACGAGCCACGATGTCATCGGCACGAGCCGCAGCGGTGATGCAGTTTGCCAGCGCACGGATCTGCTCATCACCATGGCCATGGCCATAGCGGTCATTCATCGCCTTCAAATCGTTCAGATCTATCAGCAGCACCGATGCCCCTTGGCCAAGGGTCCGGCATCGCTCACCTGCACGTTCTATCGCTTGGTCCCAACCAGCTCGGTTCAACACACCCGTCAAGCCATCGGTCTGTCCTCTCTCGAGCGCCTCGATCGCACGCAACTCGGCCTCGTCACTGCTCATCTCCAACGCCAGCAACGACGACAACATCGACCCCAACACCTCAATGAGACGGAGTTCTTCAACCAGACCCGAATCGCTCGGTTCGGGATCGATCCCACAGAGGGATCCGAACATCTCACCGTCTGGACCCCACAGAGGCACCCCGATGAACGCCCCCATCACAAAGTCGCTCGTTGCCACCACATCTTCAAGAGCCGACACCTGCGAGACATCTGGAGCCACGATCGAAACGCCATCAGCCATCACCGCCGAACAGAACGACTGGCCCCACTCCTTGAGCGCGTCTGGGAGCATGCGCTTCAGCTCACCTGACGCTTCCCACAGTGTCTGGGTGTCAC